>NZ_CP114599.1:1914000-2233000 GCF_027286305.1 Phenylobacterium sp. NIBR 498073 | reverse complement strand
ACCAGGCCGAGATATTCTACAGCGAGGCCCTGCGGCTCGAGCCCGACTACGCCAAGGCGCACTACAACCTCGCCAACATCCTCTTCACGCAGCGCCGGCACGACGAGGCCATCGCCCATTGCCGGCGTGCGATCGAACTGTCCGACGTCCCGCAGGACAGCTCGATGATGCGGTTCGCGCTCTCGACCATGCTGCTCGCCCGCAGTGAACTGACCGAGGGCTGGAACTGCTATGACGCTCGGCTCGAGCCGACCTACGCCGAGCCGATTCACTTCGTCGTCGACCGGCCGCGCTGGACGCCGGGAATTGATCTTGCCGGGCGTCACCTGATGCTGTTCGGAGAGCAGGGCCTCGGCGACGAGATCCTCTTCGCCAACGTCATCGATGACGTGCTTGCCGAACTAGGGCCGGAAGGCCGCCTGACGGTCGCCGTCACCGACCGGCTGCTTCCGCTGTTCCAGCGCAGCTATCCTACCGTCCGCTTCGGGCCGCACGCCACCTTGAAGAGCGACGGCCGCGCCTTCCGCGGCGCGCAGTTCATCAAGGATTGGGGCGGCATCGACCTCTGGGCGCCGCTCGGGGCGATGTTGAAGACGCACCGCGCCACCCTCGGCCAATTTCCGAACCGACCGGCAGGCTACCTGAAGCCCGATCCAGCTCGGGTGCAACACTGGCGCGAAGCGCTCTCTGCCCTCCCCGGCATCAAGGTCGGGGTGCTGTGGACCAGCCTGGTCATCGACTCCAGTCGTCACCTCTACTTCGCCCCGTTTGACGACTGGCGAGAGGTCCTGCAGACGCCCGGGATAACGTTCGTCAACCTCCAGTACGGTGATCAGTCCGGGGCCATCGCCCACGCCCGCGAAGCGTTCGGAGTTGAAATCCACCAACCGGTCGGGATCGACCTGCGCAACGACCTGGACGATGTCGCCGCCCTGTCCGCCGCGCTCGACCTCGTGATCGGCTTCTCCAACGCCAGCTTCAACATCGCAGCAGCGAGCGGGGCGCCGGCCTGGCTGATCGCGGTCGAATCGGCCTGGACCCGTCTCGGGACGGATCGCTACCCCTGGTACAGTCAGGTGCGCGCCTACTCGCCGGACACGCCTGGCGATTGGGCCTCAGTCATGGGCCAGATCGCGTCCGACCTCGCTCAGGCCGTCGAAGCGGGAACGCGAGCCGTCGCGACGGGTTGATCCGGCGACGCGCGTCCGTCGCGGACGCTCGAAGCCAGGAGAGCGATCATGCCGGGCCTGCGGGAAGACGACGGCTACGACGACCAGGACAACGCCGAGACGTTTGACGAAGCCAACCTCGATGACCGTGAGCAGGTCGGCGAGATGCGGACCTTCGAGGAAATGCCTGACCTGTTCGACGCGACCCGCGCCTATGGCGATCGCGACGCAGATGAGGGCCGGTCAATGGATGCGGCCGATTTCGACGAGGAGGAGTTCGACGTCGACGCCCTGGAAGAGGACGACGAGCTCAACTATCGCGCCTCGGCCGACGATTTCGACGACGACGAGGAGTTTGACGACGATCAGGTCGAGCCCGATTCGATCGACGGCCTGGACGAGGTCGCCGACGCCGACCTGGTCGCCGGCGGCGAGGACGATTTCACCAACTTCCAGTCCAAGGCGCTCAGCGACGAGGATCTGCGGCGCATGGGCTATGCGGCCGCCGACAAGCTCGATGCGCGCGCCGAACGGGCGCTGGAGATTGGCCTTGAGGACACCTTTCCCGCATCCGATCCGGTCTCGGTCACCCTCCCCCGACGCTAGGGAAACCCCGCGACCTTTTGCGATAAAGGCCGCGGAACACCGCTCAATCAGCTTGAATGTCCCGCTTGGGTCTTTAGTTTGGCCCCAGGTTGAAACATTTGTTCGAAAGCGGGCGCCATACTCGCCCGTCGCAAGGAGCGCGAATGAGCCAGCGTTTTGAAGGCACCGACAATTACGTCGCCACCGAGGACCTGAAGGTCGCCGTCAACGCCGCTGTTGCGCTGGAACGGCCCCTGCTGATCAAGGGCGAACCGGGCACCGGTAAGACCGTGCTCGCATACGAGATCGCCAAGGCGCTCGACGCCGAGCTGATCACTTGGCACATCAAGTCGACCACCAAGGCTCAGCAGGGCCTCTACGAATACGACGCGGTCAGCCGCCTGCGCGACAGCCAGCTCGGCGACGAGCGCGTCAAGGACGTCCGCAACTACATCAAGAAGGGCAAGCTCTGGGAGGCGTTCACCTCCGACAAGCGCCCGATCCTGTTGATCGATGAGATCGACAAGGCCGACATCGAATTCCCCAACGACCTCCTGCAGGAGCTCGATCGGATGGAATTCTACGTCTACGAGACCAACGAGACGATCAAGGCGGTGGTCCGCCCGATCGTGATCATCACCTCAAACAATGAAAAGGAACTGCCGGACGCCTTCCTGCGCCGCTGCTTCTTCCACTACATCCGCTTCCCCGACGCCGACACGATGAACGAGATCGTCGAGGTGCACTATCCGGGCATCAAGCAGAAGCTCGTCGCCGAGGCGCTGCGCATTTTCTACGACATGCGCAAGGTGCCGGGCCTGAAGAAGAAGCCGTCGACCTCGGAGCTGCTCGACTGGCTGAAGCTGCTGATGGTCGAGGACATCGACGAGAACGCGCTGAAGGAAAAGGATCCGACCAAGCTGATCCCGCCCCTGCATGGCGCGCTGCTGAAGAACGAGCAGGACGTCCACCTGTTCGAACGCCTCGCCTTCCTCGCCCGCCGCGAAGGCGCCGGGAGCCGCCCGGGCCAGCAATAGGCTTACGGCGAATTCACTCGACGTTTCAAAGCGCTCCGGTCACCGTCGCCATGACATGACCGGAGCGTTTTTCGTATGAAGGCTGCACTTCTACTCGTCGGATCGGCGCTCGCCCTGGCGGGCTGCACCGGAGAGGCGCCGCGCGCCGTCGCCAAGCTCGACTGCCCCGCCACAGAAGGCGAATTGACCCGGATCAGCATCGCCGAGGACGGCAAGTCGTGCGCCTACCGTTCGTCAGACGGCGCCGAGGTCAACCTTGAGCTGACACCCGTCGTCGGCACCCCACAGCAGACCTTGGCCAAGATCGAGGCCGACCTGCGCAGTACGCCCGGCCCAATGACTCCGGAAGCTGAAGCGGCTCAGGCCGAGACCGGCGCCAAGATCGCCGAGGTCGCCGCGGCGAAGGCGAACGTCGGGGCCATGGCCGCCGAGGTCGCCCGCGTCCACGCCGAGGCCGCCGCCGACGCCGGCGTCGCCCTCCCCGCGGCCCGACTCGACGACGCGGGCAGCAATCGCATCGACCTGCCGGGCATCCACGTGTCCGAGGAAGGCGACAGCGCCAATGTCCGCATCGGACCGCTGCATGTCGACGCCGACGGCGAAGACACCACCGTGAACATCTACCGGGACGTCAGAATGCGGGGCGAAGCGCTGTCGCGCGAGAAGCGCGGCCTGCGAGCCACCTTCATCTATACGGGCAAGGATCTGCCGGCCGGCTATCGCTATGTCGGCTTTGAGGCGGGCGGGCCGAAGAACGGCCCGCTGACCGTGGCCAAGGTCCGCTCCAAGCTCGACACAGAGTCCGGCGACAAAATCTACCACGACGTCCAGGAACTGGTTCGCCGCAACGGCGGCGTCTAGTCGGCCGCCTGAACCTCGACGACCTTGTAGGTTAGCGGCCGCCCGTCCTCGTCGGTGACGGTGACGTATTCGCCGACCGCGAAGCGATGCTCGCCCAAGCGGTGCACAGGCTCGTCGTCGGAGGCGTCTTCGTCGTCATAGTCGAAGAACCAGCGGGCGCCGCGACGCGCCAGACGGCCGTCGGCGGCGTCCTCGTCGGGGGCGAAGCGCCGCACCACGCACTCCGACCGCGCCTTGGTGTAGGCGTCGGCGTCGAGCAAGCCGTCCGGCGTCAGCGGGGCGGTCAGGGCGTAGCCACGGTGATCGTCGCCGCCGGCGAATTCAGTGCCGGGATTGCGGGCGAGCCGCATCACGATGCGCGACAAAGTCATGTCCTGAACCTCAAGCTCTAGTGGGAAAGGAAGAGTGACGGCTGCTCGGCCGACAGCAGAGTGCGGGTGGTGCCGCCGAAGATGAACTCCTGCAGCCGCGGATGACCGAACGCGCCGGCGACCAGGATGCCCGCCCCGACCTTGCTGGCTGCATAGAGCAGCAACGGCGCGGCGTCGCCGCTGTCGGGCAGGACGTCGACATCGGCCTTCACGCCGCGAGCGGCGTAATAGGCCTGCAACCGGTGCGGATCGAAGCTGCGCGAGGTCGCCTTCGGCGCGGCCAGGATCACGACATGCTTGGATTTTTCCAGCAGCGGCATCGCCAGCCGGGCGGCGCGCGAGGCCTCCTTGCCCCCGTCCCAGGCGACTGCGATCGGGCCGCCCACGGCGAAGCCGTCGCGGGCCACCAGCACCGGCCGTTGCTCGTCGGCCACCATCTGTTGGAAGGCCTCGGCCAGCGGGCCGCGACCACGCGCGGAATCGTTGTTGAAGACGACCACGTCAGACAACCGGCTCTCGGCCGACAGACCGGCCCATACCGGGGTCTGCAAGGCGGTGAACTGCGCCTTGGCGTAGGGCGTCGCGGCCATGGCGGCGCGGGCGTTCCTCTCGCCGGCGACGGCGGCTTCCTTCAGCGACTCCAGGGCGGTGGTCTGCACCCCGCCCAGGAATCCTTCACCCATCCACGGCATCACGTCGGCGACGTCGGCAGGGGTGTAGACGCCCGCCAGCTCGGCGCCGAACGGCTCGGCGAGTTTGGCCGCGGCGGCTATCACGGCCTTGTCGCCTTCTCCACCTGACAAGGGCGCCATGATCCTAGCCCAGCTCATCGCAGTTCCTTTCTCGACCCGGCCTGCCCGCCATCTGGAGCCTCAATCGCACGCCGCGCATTGATCTTTGGCAAGTCCTGGGTCAGTTCACGACCTTGACTATGGAAGGAACGCATCGGTGAGCAAAGGGCTGCGTACATCGCGCAAGGAACCGCGCGCCTGGCAGCGGATGCTTTCGGGGCGCAGACTCGATCTGCTGGACCCCTCGCCGATGGACATCGAGATCGAGGACATCGCCCACGGCCTGGCCCGGGTCGCGCGCTGGAACGGCCAGACCACCGGCGAGCACGCCTTCTCGGTCGCCCAGCACTCGGTGGTGGTCGAAGAGATCTGCGCGCACATCCAGCCCGACCTCGATCCGCGCTGGCGGCTGGCGGCTTTGCTGCACGACGCCTCGGAGTATGTGATCGGGGACATGATCAGCCCGTTCAAGGCGGCGCTGGGCGTGGATTATAAGAAATTCGAGGAGCGGCTGGAGACCGCGATCCACGTCCGCTTCGGCATTCCCGCCAAGGCCCCGGTCGCGATCAAGAAGCTGATCAAGCAGGCCGACCGCGCCTGCGCCTTCTTCGAGGCCACGCAGCTGGCCGGCTTCAGCCACAAGGAGGCGCTGGAGTTCTTCGGCGCCCCGCCGGCCGGCTACGAACTGACCATCGACCCCCTGCCCCCGGCCCAGGCGCAAAGCCGTTACATTCAGCGTTACAATGTGCTGTCCGAGGCGGCGGGATTCGCCACCGCCTCGGCCGACGCCGCCTTCGACACCGAGTAGCGCAATGACCCTGATTGTCTGCGGACTGGCCGAGGTGCCCGCGATCATCGCGGCCCGCGCCCCCTCGCACATGATCACCCTGCTGGACGCCGCCAGCATGATCGAGACCCCGGCCGGCCTGCCGCCGGACCACCACCTGCGCCTGTCGGTCAACGACATCGCCGAGCCGACCGAGGGCCTGATCCTGCCCAGCGCCGACCTGGTCCACCGGCTGCTGGCCTTCGGCCGCGCCTGGGACGCCCGCACCCCGATGATCGTCCACTGCTGGGCCGGGATCAGCCGCTCCAGCGCCAGCGCCTTCATCCTGGCCTGCGATCGCAATCCGCAAGCCGACGAGCACCTGATCGCCATGCGCATGCGCCGCGCCGCCAAGCACGCCTATCCCAACCGCAAGATCATCGCGCTGGCCGACGACATCCTTGGCCGCCGCGGGCGCATGGTCGACGCGGTCGAGGCGATGGGCGACTACGAATACAGCGGCTACGGCGTGCCCTTCGACTTCTCGGCCGCCCACTGATGGAGCCCGCCGCCGTCGTCATCGGACTGTCGGCCGTGGTCGTCGCCGTGCGCGACGGCGACGCCGTGGTCCTGACCGTGCGCCGAGAAGGCCAGCTGGCCGGCCTGCCCTTCGGCCCGTTCGATCCCGACGCCCACCGCACCTTCGAGCTGGCCCTGCGCGCCTTCGTGACCGCCCAGACCCGCTTCGACCTCGGCTATGTCGAGCAGCTCTACACCTTCGGCGACCGCGGCCGCGACGCGCCGCTGGCCGACATGGGGCAAGGCTCGGGCCCCGAGCGGGTGATCTCGGTCGGCTATCTGGGCCTGACCCCGACCCCGGTCGACACCACCGCCCCCGACACCGCCTGGGCCGACTGGGCGCGGTTCTTCCCCTACGAGGACTGGCGCGAGGGCCGCCCCGAAGCCCTTGACGTGCTCGAGCCGGCGCTGCGCCGCTGGGCCGGCGGGCGGCTGGAGAAGCTGGCCCGCGCCCGGCTGCTGTTCGCGCTGGACGGCGCGCCCTGGAACGAGGAGCGGGTGCTGGAGCGCTACGAGCTGCTATATGAGGCGGGCCTCGCCCCCGAAGCGGCCCGCGACCGCGCCGAGGCGCCGGGCGCGCCGTCGGAGGCCCTGGCCGCGGCCCTGGGCGAGCCGATGGCCTCGGACCACCGCCGGATCCTGGCCACCGCTCTTTCGCGGCTGCGCGGCAAGCTGAAGTACCGCCCGGTGGTGTTCGAGCTGATGCCGGAGGCCTTCACGCTCTCGGCCCTGCAGCGGGCGGTGGAGGCGATCGCCGGCGTGCCGCTGCACAAGCAGAACTTCCGCCGCGCCCTGGAGCGGGCCGAGCTGGTCGAGGGCCTGGGCCGGGTGGATTCGGAGACCGGCGGCCGCCCGGCCGAACTGTTCCGCTTCCGCCGCGAGGCGCTGAGCGCGCGGCCGGTCTCGGGCCTGGCCCTGCCGCTGCTGCGCGACTGACCTTTGCCGGCCCAATCGCCGGGACGCGCCCGGCGATGACGATCCGAGGGGCGGCTGCGCAGGCGCGCGCAAAAATAATGTAATCACTGTTCAGTTTCCCCTGCGGCGCCCCCTTGAAGCGCGCGGCGATCCGCTCACTATGCTTCGAAACAAAGGTATGGGGAGTAACGCCGATGACCGATCAACGCGCCTGGAGCATCGTTGAGACGTCCGCCTTCGATCCGGTCGCGCGGGTCAGCCCGCACGCGCGGCTGAAGGACCTGCGCGAGCAGTGCCCGGTGCACCGCGACGAAGCGGTGAAGACCTGGTTCCTGACCCGCTACGGCGACGTGCGCGAGACCGTCAACGACCGCAGCCTGTGGCGCCATTGGAGCCGCTCGGAGGAAGGCGCCCTCTTGCGCCGGATGGACCGCGACGACGAGGGCGACCGCATCGACAGCATCCTGTCGCTGGACGAGCCCGACCACAGCCGCGTGCGCCTGCCGCTGGCCAAGGCCTTCTACGCCCGCATCAACGCCATGAAGCCGCAGATCGAGGCGATCATCGACCGGGTGATCGACGAGGTCCCGGCCGACCGGCCGTTCGACCTGATCGCCGACCTCGGGGTGCCGATCCCGATCCTGGTGATCGCCGCCATCCTCGGCGTCGAGGAGGAGCGGTTCCGCGAATTCCGCGAATGGTCGGAAGCCTCGATCCTCGGCCTCAACCCGCTGCGCACGCCGGAAGAGACCGCGCGCATGGAGTGGGGCTCGGGCATGCTGACGGAATACTTCACCGAGCTGATGGCCGCGCGCCGCGCGGCGCCCAAGGACGACCTGATCAGCGACATGGTCAAGCTGCAGGCCGAGGGCGTTCCGCTGTCAGACGGCGAAATCCGGGTCAATCTCTCGGCCCTGCTGATCGGCGGCAACCTGACCACCACCGACCTGATCGGCAACGGCGTCTGGCTGCTGCTCAACCACCCCGAGGAGCTGGCCAAGCTGAAGGCCGATCCGAGCCTGGCCGCCGCCACGGTCGAGGAGATCCTGCGCTACGAATCCCCGGTGGCGATCACCAACCGGGTGATCTCCGAGGAGCGCGAGGTCGGCGGCTGTCCGATGCACGTCCACCAGTCGGTGATCACCTCGCTGCACGCGGCCAACCGCGATCCCGAGATCTTCGAGGATCCCGACCGCTTCGACATCACCCGCAAGCACGTGCCGCACGTCGCCTTCGGCGGCGGCAGCCACATCTGCATCGGCGCCCCGCTGGCGCGGATCGAGGCCAAGCAGGCGCTGGTGCGGCTGTTCGAACGATTCCCCGACCTACACCTGGCCGGCGACGAGCCGACCTGGCGGGCCCTGCCCTTCTTCCGGGGCATGGAGGCGTTGGTGGTGGCGGGGTGACGGGGAAACGCGAGCCCGACCAGGTCGGGTTCGCGGTAATCGCTGGGAGGCCCTCGCCGACCGCCGGCCCCCGCACAGCCGGGCCATGCAGCTTCTTCTGATCTTCTATGTCGTTGGCGGCCCGCTGGCGCTGGCTGGGGCATCGCCGAGTTCGCCCGTGGGTCACGTTCCCGAGGTCTGCGGCTGAGCCTGGTCGGCATCGCCTCTACGCTCCCCATGCTGGCCTGGCATGGGGCGGCACGGACCTGAAGGGGCTGAGCGTCTGCGCTGGCTCAGGGCGCCCCCCCTGGCCGGCTCAGGTGTTCATCCGATGTCGCATGCGCGAGCCTAGCGCTAGCACAGCTCCAACCTGCGCTGTGCAGGCATGGAGAAGTGCGATGATCCGCAAAGCTGCAGCTCTACTGGCAGGGGCCGCCCTGCTGGTCGCCCCGGGCGCCTCGTTCGGCCAGGCCGCCGGCCCAGAGACCTTCAGGGGCATGATCGTCTCGCACAAGGACAACCGGATCGTGGTGCGCACGCCGGCCGGCGACCGACAGGTCAACCTGAGCGCCGGCACCCGCATCGAAGGCACGCAGGGCGCGGGCATCCTGCGCCGCGAGGACCGGCAGGCCAGCGACCTGATCCGCGGGCTGGCGATCGAGGTCACTGGCGTTTCCACGGGCCAGGAAGTCAGCGCCGACGCGATCACCTTCAAGACCTCTGACCTGAAGACAGCCCAGCAGATCCAGGCGGGCCTGGCCGAGACCGAGGAGACGGTCGCCCAGCAGGAGGCGCGGCTCAACAACATCGGCAACCTGGTCGCCGCTGGTCGCGCTAACGTCTATTTCGGAGTCGGCAGCGCGGCCCTCACCGCCGAGGGCATGAACGAGCTGCAGGCCATCGCCGCCAAGGCCAAGGCGATCCCCAGCGGCTACCGGCTGGCCATCGTCGGCCGCGCCGATCCCACCGGCGATGCGGCGGCCAACAAGCGCCTCAGCGCCCGCCGCGCAGCCGCTGTGAAGACCTACCTGCTTGAGAACGCCGGCGTGCTGCCGGGCCAGTTCGTGCCCTCGACCGCGCTCGGCGAGTCCTCGATCGTCGATGACCCCGATCCGCCGAAGAGCGCCAGTGAGGCGCGCCGCGTGACGGTCACCATCATGGTCAGCAAGGCGAGCGTTCCGGGCTAGCCCCGCGCGCTCGGGTCGCCGACCTCGCGGTTCAGCCGCGCGGCCTCGGCGGCCAGGGCCGCGAACACCCCGTCGGCAATGGCCTCCCTCCAGCAGGTCGATGCGCCAATTAGCGGCCCTACCGAACCACGAAATATCGATTGAGCATTAGCGATCGCGACGGCCTTGCGGCCCATGTTCCGGCTCAGCGGCGCTGGGCATCCAGTAGTCAGCCTTGGCCACGCCGGCGATTTGATGGGATCTCGCCCCTTGCGCGACCGAAAGCGTCTCGTCGTCCCCAGGGTCCCGGAATATCCAGGGTCTCAAGTCGTCCGAGGGTCTCGGGAAGCGCCGGATCGACGATCAGGTTTCCACCTATGGATTCCAGGCCAAGGAGAGCGCGGATCAGTAACAACGGAGCCCCGGCGGCCCAGGCCTGCGGGCTGCACGCGGTCGGATACTCGACCGGGAACTTGGTAATGGCGCGGTTGTATCCCGCGAACGCTTCCGGGAGTCGGTGGTGGAATAGCTCGGCCGCCTCCAGCATCGCGTACGAGAGGCGTGCGGACTCTGCCGCATACCCATAGCGTCGCAGCCCCCACGCGATGAAGGCGTTGTCGTGGGGCCACACGGTGCCGACATGGTAACCGATCGGGTTATAGGACCCTTCGGTCTGGGCCGTCGTGCGCACGCCCCAACCGGAGAAAAGGGCTTCGCCCAAGAGGTGCTCGACACAGTGCCTGGCCTTATCTTCATCGGCGATCCCGCTCCACAGAAGATGGCCGATGTTTGATGTCAGAGAGTCGACCTTGCGCTTGCGGCCGTCGAGCGCGAGAGCGAAGAATTTCCGGTCGGGGACCCAGAACTCATCATTGAACCGGCGCTTTAGCTCGTCCGCTTGCCGATCAAGTTCAGCGGCCCATACGGAGTCTTTCCAGACCTCCCGCGCAAGGCGCGCGGTGCGCCGCTTGGCGTCATAGGCGTAACCCTGCAGTTCGCAAGTCGCCCGAGGGGTGTCCGCCAGAGTTCCGTCCGCGAACGCGATAGAATCCCCGGAGTCCTTCCAGCATTGGTTCTCGAGGCCGTTCGGATTGCGGCGCTCGTATTCGATGTAACCGTCCCCGTCGCGGTCGCCGTGGTTGTCGATCCACGCTATGGCGGCGCGCGCCTCGCTTTCCAGCGAGAGCACAAGGGCGCGGTCCCCGGTCCAGCGCTCGTATTCCTCCATGAGGATCAGGAACAGCGGCGTCGCATCGGCAGTCCCATAGTAGGGCGAGTGGGGCGTATCTTCGAAGGCGGTCATCTCGCCGAAGCGGACTTCGTGCGGAATCTTGCCGGGCTCGGCGTCGCGAAACTCATCATGCGCACGCGATTGCAGAAGGCCCAGTGTGCGCAGCGTGGTGGCTGCGAGGTCCGGCATAAACGGAATGGCCTGAAAGCTGGTCAACAGACTGTCCCTGCCGAAAACGGTCATGAACCAGGGCAGGCCCGCCGCGGGCATCGCGCCGAGGAGGATGGGCTTGCGAAATCGAAGCGCGGCGAGGTCGACCAAGCTGCGACGGTAGATATGCTCAAGCGGCTGCCATGACGCGACGACCTTCGGCGCGCCGTCGACCCAGCGCTTCAGGTTCTCCGCGAGCTCGGGCCGAACGCCCTCGTTCCCAAGTCGAGAAGTCGCCTTGGCCGGAGTGCTGTCGGGATCCTTGACGGCGATCACATCGATGTGCGTCGTCCAGATCGAGTTGGTGTCCTGCCGGAGCGGATCCAGACGAATCCGATAGGTCAGGCCGGTTTCGTTCAGCTCTGCAGGGACGCTGCTCGTAATCCGCGTCTCACGCCGATACTGATCGCGGCAATACCCGAGCGTTAGCGCCTCTCCATTCTCCACGCTGGAATACAGCTGCCCCTTCTTGCTCAGCTTGTCCTTGACCTCGAACAGATCGGCGAAATCAGCCGCCGCCTCGATGCGAATCTCGAGGTCAACAGGCTCTTGGCCATGGTTTGCGAGGTTCAGGATTTCGTGGAACCCCCCGCCGACGGCGCGCTGCCTAACGACGGTCAGGTGGGAGTCGATATAGACTTCGCCCGTCGCCAGAGCGAGGAAGTGCTGGACCCGATAGTAGGAGGTGTCGTCGATCGAAAGCAGGATCGGCCGCTGGCCATTGATGGTCAGCACCCAACGCGACAGGAACCGCGTGTCGTCCAGGAACAACCCGTGATGCGCCGCGGGCGTCGCGTCGAGGTCGCCCTGATGATTGCTCACGACGAACTCATTGCCGTCGAGGATGCTAATCGTGTCCAAGACCATGGCGTTAACTCCCAGGAGTGAGGCCGCTCCAGGGCGAACCGGCTCGCAGGCCGAACCCGATACGCAGTGCGAGCGCGCGATCGCCTTCCAAGCGCAACCGACCCTGCAGGAAGGCGACGAAGGGGTGAGTGTCGCCGCTAAGAACACTCAGCAGCGTCGCCTGGCTGTCGACGGCCATCAGGGCGGACGCGTCGCCCTCAGGGAGAATCTCGACGGCGCCGCTTTCGACCTTCAGCACCCCTGCGTCGACCCCGGCCACCTGAAGCCGAAGCCGTCCGGCAATGTCCTCCAGGCCCGGAGCGTGACCTCGCATTGAGGCCCATTTGATCGGTTCCGTGGCGGGGTCGCCAGACGAGGTCGTTTTCATCAGACCCTCCAAGCGACAGAGGCGCTCTGAAACGCCATCTGTCGAAAATGGGCCCCCTCGCCTGACGTCTTGTGAGATCAATGTTCCTTGGCGTGATCGGAGCCTTGATCTGAATCAATCTCGCCCTGAGGCGCGTTCCGCGGCGAAGCTGACGTCCGTGTGGGAGTTCCGCGCGAATTCGACCCATCATCGCGAACTACGCCCTGAGTAGAAGTCGGGTCCGGCGCCGGCGGCAGACGGACCGCCAATGCCAGGCTGCGCGACAACGCGCCCTGAATTTCCACCACCCTCGCGCGCATTCACGTCATCGCAACCCATGCGGCAACAGTATCCGCAACGCCTCGCGGCCGAGCTATGGCGTTCAGCCGGGCGCCGCCCGGGGCGTGTTCAGGGGGACGAAGCTGTGGCGCGCACGACGTTCGGGGAGAGTATTGGCCGCAGCCGGCCGCTGTTCCTCGTCCTGATCCTGGTCGGTTGCCTAGTCGCGAGCGTTGCGGCCGTAAGCTTCCAGGCGCCGGAACTGCTGGGAAAGCCGAAGGTGCTGACCGATTTCGACGCCTTCCACATCGCCGGCCGATTGGCGCTCGAGGGCCGGGTGTCGGAGGCCTATCACGCGGTTTCGATGGTCGCCGCCCAAGAGGAGATGACCGGCACGGTCAGCTTCATGCCCTGGACCTATCCGCCCCCCTTCACGCTGGCGATGGAAGGCCTGGCGACCTTGCCGATCGGCGTGGCGTTCCTGTTGTTCGCGACGGCGAGCTGCGCCTTTTACCTCTGGGTGCTGCGACGGATCGCCGGGCCCTGGCTGCCGGGGACGGCCGCCGCCGTCGCCCCGGCGATCATCCTCAACCTGGGCACCGGACAGAACGGTTTCCTGATCGCGGGCCTGATCGGCGCTTTCCTGCTGGCGTTTCGCGACAACCGGCGGCTGGCCGGGCTGCCGCTCGGGCTGCTCATCATCAAGCCGCATCTCGCCGTAGCCGTCGGCCTGCTCGTACTGATGCGCCGCCGATGGTCGGTGGCCGTCATCGCCGGGGCGGTCGCAACGGCCCTGCTGGCGATCTCCACGGCGGTCTACGGCCTGTCGATCTGGAGCGATTTCCGCGACGCCGTGGGCGAGGCCGGCCGCTACCTGGCGGCGGGGTACTATCCCCTCTTCCGCATGAACTCGGTCTATGCCGCCGCCCATAGCCTCGGCGCGGCGCCGGCGGCGGCCATGGCGCTCCAGGCGGTGAGCGCGATCGTGTCGCTGGGGATCCTTGCCCTGGCCTGCGTCAAGGGCGTGGCGTTCAACCGCCTGGCCGCTCTGGCCTGCGCGGCGAGCGTCTGCGTCAGCCCGTACGGCTACGACTATGACCTGACGGTGCTCGGGGTGGGAATCGCCTTCATCTTCCCCGAGATCGTCGAGCGCAGCGGAAATCGACAGTTCCTGGCCTGGTTCGCCCTGACGTGGCTGGCTTGCGGATACGGAATGGCCTGGGCGATTGCGGCCAGCGACGTCAGCTCCAGCGTCGAACTCGGTGACGGCACGGCGGGGATTTCCTTCATCGCGCCGCTGCTTTGGCTGCTGTTCTGGCTGACCTATCGCATCCTCACCCGACCGCAGGCGGACGAGGCGGCTGGGAGCGAGCCCGCGCGCCCTTCACTCCGGGCGGCGGAATAACCCGCGCCGCCCTGACGAAGGGCCAGGGCAAGCGCGGCGAGAATAGCCAGGGCGGCGGCGATCACAGCGGCCGGCCAGCCGAGCACCGAGACGATGGGACCGCCGGCCGCCGCCCCGAGGCTGCCGCCGACGAAGTAGATGACCATGTATGTGCTGTTCATCTGGGCCGGCCGCAGCGGGTCCATGTTGAGCACCCGGCGCTGATTGGCGACCTGGGCGGCGAAGAGGCCGGCGTCGAACAGCGCCAGGGCGGCCAGCAACAGCGGCGCAGAGCCGAGGGCGGGCCACATCGCCACGGTGCAGACCAGCGCCGTCAGCAGGCCCACGAGCACGATCGGTCGACCTCCGAACCGGTCGGCCATGCGTCCCGCGGTGGGGGTCACGAGCATGCCGGCGATCCCCGCCAGGGAGTAGAGGCCGACCACCGTCGGCGACAGGCCGTGCGGCGGCAGGGAGAGCGCCAGCGAGACCCCGACCCAGACCAGGCTGAAGGCGAAGAACCAGAGCCCGCCGGCCACGGCGGCGCCCAGCAGATCCGGCCGCGCGCGCAGCAGACAAGGCGTCGACAGCAGCCCCGACAGCCACGATCCAGGCGCGCGGATGGCGCCGCGCGGCAGCACCGCGCGTCCGACCACGGCGCAGGCCAGACAGGCGGCGGCCACAAGCAGCAGCATCGCGCGCCACCCCACCAGATCGGTAAGGCCGCCGCCGATCAATCGGCCCAACAGGATCCCCGCCGAGATGCCGGCGGTGACGACGCCGAGAGCCATGCCCTGGCGGTCGGCCGGCGCGTGCTTGGCGGCCAGGGTGCTCATCTGCGCGCCGGTGCTCGCGCAGATCCCCGAAAGCAGCAGGCCCGCCCCGAACACGAAGACCGAGGTCGCCGCGGCGGCCAGGACCAGCGCGCCGGCCAGCGCCGCGAGCTGGGCTGAAACCAGCACGTGGGGCCGCACCCGGTCGACCAGCGGAACCAGCAGCGCCAGTCCCAGCAGGTAGCCGACGATCGGCAGCCCCGCCGCGGCGCTGGTCGACGCCAGCGACGCCCCCAGATCCGCGGCGATCACGCCGAGTTCGGGCTGCACGGTGTAGCTTGTCGAGGTGGCCACGGCGGCCGCGATCGCCAGGAACAGCGTCGTCCCGGCGCCGAGATGGCGTTGTGGAGTTTCGTTCGTTGATTGGGTCATGGCCGCAGAGTTAGCGACCGCGAGCCCGCCGTCTGGCGCATTCCGGACCCGACCCGAAGACGGGTCGGGGTCAGGGTCGGGGGCGTCTACCGCGCCAGGACGACGTGGGTGGCGTGCTCGCCGGGCTGGTGTTCGGTGACGCGGAAGCCGAGGGCCGGCAGATCGATGCCGGCAAGCAGCGCCTCGCCCTGGCCGAGCACGACCGGCGACAGGGCCAGGTGCATTTCGTCGATTGCACCGGCGCACAAGTACTGACGCACCGTCTCGACCCCGCCGCCGATCTTGACGTCGAGGTCCCCGGCCGCCGCCCTCGCCTGCTCCAGCGCCGCCTCGATCCCGTCGGTGACGAAAATGAAGGTCGTGCCGCCCGCCATCTCGATCGGGTCGCGCCTGTGGTGGGTGAGGACGAAGGTCGGGGCGTGATAGGGCGGATCATCGCCCCACCAGCCCGTCCAGGCCTCGTCCGGCCAGGGCCCGCGGACCGGCCCGAACATGTTGCGTCCCAGGATGAAGGCCCCGAAGCCGCGCATGGCGCGGTCGGCATAGGCCTGGTCGACGCCCTCGGAGCCGCCCGGCTGGCCGATCATCGACTGGAAGTAGCGGGTCCCGAACAGCCACTGGTGCAATTCGTCCCCGCGCCGGCCGAGGGGATGGTCCAGGCTCTGGCCTGGGCCGGCGCCGAAGCCGTCGAGCGAGATCGAAAAGCCCCCTACGCGCACTCGCGACATAGCCGCCTCCGCCGTTCCGCCGTCCGCCGATATGGCGGGGCCATCCTAGGACGCAGCGCAGTGGCGTGTCCCGACAGACCGCCCGACGCTATGCTGGCCCCATGAGCATCCAGAGACTGCAAACCGCGCCAGGCGACGTGCTGGTCGTCATCGACCCGCAGGTGGACTTTTGTCCCGGCGGGGCGCTGGCGGTGGCCGGCGGCGATGAGATCATGCCGCTGATCAACCAGATCGCGGCCCGGTTCGAGCATGTGGTGATCACCCAGGACTGGCACCCGCGCGACCAGATTTCGTTCGCGTCCAACCATCCGGGGGCCGCGCCGTTCAGCGTCATCGAGGTCGCCTATGGGCCGCAGACCCTGTGGCCGGACCATTGCGTGCAAGGCAGTCCAGGCGCGCAGCTGCATCCGGCGCTCGACACGCCGCACGCCGAGCTGATCCTGCGCAAGGGGTACAATCGCGCCGTCGACAGCTATTCGGCCTTCTTCGAGAACGACAAGACCACGGCCACCGGCCTCTCCGGCTACCTGCGCCAGCGCGGGTTCAAGCGCTGCGTCTTCGTCGGCCTGGCGCTGGATTTCTGCGTCCGCTACTCGGCCGAGGACGCGATCGCCGAGGGCTTCGAGGCGGTGGTGATCCCACAGGCGAGCCGGGCCATCGACCTGGACGGATCGGCGGCCGCGGCGATGGCCTCGTTCGCGGCGCTGGGCGTCGCCCTCGCCGCTCCCTAGAGCTTCAGGGCCGCCGACCCATGCGCGCATAGGCCTGGCGCGGGATGGGCCCCGGCGCCAGTCGCGCGGCGCGGCCGAGCGCCGACAGGGTGATCCTGGCCGCGGCCAGGCGCGACGGATGGGGCGTCAGGCCCAGCTGGGCGCCGAGGCCCGGCGGCAGCAGGTCGATGCTGGCCTCGACCACCAGCGGCTGCAGGGCGCGGCCGAGCGCGCCCATCGGCGAGGTGCGGCGCACGATGCCGAGGAACTCGTCGATGATCGGGTGATGCACGAGGCTGGGCCGCATGGCCTGCATCGCCTCGGCGACCGCCGCGGCGGAGGCCGCCGGACGATGCGCCCCGAACGCACGGCCGACGGCGCCGCCCTCGGCATAGTAGCGGTCCTGGTCGGCGCGGCTGATCTGCGGGTCGACATAGCGCCGATAGGCGTTGAGGAAGCCGTAGGCGGCGGTGAGGTGCACCCAGTCGGCCAGGTCCGGATCGAGGGCGTGGTAGTCCATCCCCTCGGGCGTGCGGCCGCGGACCTTTTCGTGCATGCGGGCGACCATGGCGATGCGGGCCTGCGCCTCGGCGGTCGCCGCGTAGGTGGTGATCATGGTCGCCTCGCCGGTGCGGCGCATGCGGGTCAGCGGGTCGCGGGCGAAGATCGAGTGCTCCCAGACCCCGGTGCGGACCCGCGGTTCGGCCAGTTCGAGGATCACCGCCGCCACCCCGCCGATCGCCAGGGCGATGGGGTTGGCGTGCACCCGCCAGGCGACCGAGTCGGGTCCATAGAGGCCCGGATCGCCCTTCGGCTGCGAATAGTCGACCCGCGAGGGCCCGAAGATCCGCCGGTCGAGGGCGCCCGCCAGACCGGCGCCGGGCGCGTCCAGCGCCGCCCGTGTGGAAGTGTCGTGAGCCATCTCGCCTCGCGTCCGCCTGGCCCCAGCCTTGAGCAAAATCCGATCTGGATCGGATTTTGCTCAAGACTCTTTGAATTTAGCGCATTTTCTTCGCCGAACCGGTATCCACTTCGGCGGAAAATGCTCTAGCGAAGGGCTAAACGGTCGAACAACCTGACGGTTCTGCCAGGGTGGTCACGCCACTTTGGACTGCGGCGGTTCGGCTTGCTGCTCCTGCCATTCGGCGCGCAGGTCGTGGCTGGTCTGTCGGCTGGCGTCGTGGCTCCAGCCCGGCGGACCGAACAAGTAGCCGAGCGCATGGCGCGGATGACGGGCGACGTCCGCCAGCATTCCCGCCCACTCGTGAAACGCCACCCTCAGGATATTGAAATCGCCGAGGTTCTTGACGATGCCATAGCGGCACGGCTCCTCGTCCAGCTCGGGCTGGAAGGTGCCGAACAGCTTGTCCCAGACGATCAGGACGCCTGCGTAGTTACGGTCCAGGTAGCGCGGATTGCGGGCATGGTGGACGCGGTGGTGCGACGGGGTGTTGAACACCGCCTCGAA
Source organism: Phenylobacterium sp. NIBR 498073 (assembly GCF_027286305.1). Taxonomy (NCBI): domain Bacteria; kingdom Pseudomonadati; phylum Pseudomonadota; class Alphaproteobacteria; order Caulobacterales; family Caulobacteraceae; genus Phenylobacterium; species Phenylobacterium sp. NIBR 498073. The sequence continues at coordinate 2,214,947 of NZ_CP114599.1, read as the reverse complement.
CCCGCGCGGCATCCTTCCGATCGCCTCGGTGTGGATCCAGAACTGGTAGACCAGGCTGATCCCCTTCTGGATGGCGATCATCGCCGGCGGGAAGCCGAGGAAAGCCAGCGGCAGCCATAGCGCCCAGGTTCCGGCGATCCCGCCGGTCCAGGTCTGCCGCAGGGCGGTCGACAGGTTGTAGTGCTGGGACGAGTGATGGTTGACGTGCGCGGCCCACCAGAACCGGCGCTCGTGGCTGAGCCGGTGGAACCAGTAGTAGGTCAGGTCCTCGAGCAGGAAGATCGCGACCCAGGCCCAGACCGCGGTCATCGGGATGTCGAACAGGCGGTGCTGGTAGACGTACAACGTGGCGGCGACGACCAGGCCGCCGGTCAGCAGACCGGCGAGCGTGCTGCCCAACCCCATGACCAGCGATGCGGCGGTGTCCTTGGGCTCGTAGTTGGTGCGGGTGCGGCCCATGCGCGCCAGCACCACCTCCAGGATGATCGCCAGGATGAAGAACGGCGTCGCCAGGGTGACGGGATCGAAGCTCATGCGGCGCGGCGGTCCTCGTCCGGGCCCGGGGCCGGCGGCCAGTTCTGCAGCGCCAGCCGCGCCAGCGGCGCGGCGACGTCGGACAGGTCGAGCCGGACGACCCCGTCACGGAACGAGGAGGCCACCGCCTGGGTCCAGGGGATATGGCGGGCGACATAGCCGTCGCCGACCTCGCACAGCACCAGGGCGGCCGCGCCCGACTTGGCCAGGGCGCCGCGGCCGTCGACCGCTACCCAGATGCGCTCGATCGGGCGGCCGGGGAACTCCTGCGCGAGCAGGTCCAGAGCCTTGGCGTCGGTCAGCGGCGTCATCGGCTTGGCGATCTTGGCCCAGGCGGCCAGCCCCACCAGCAGGGCGATCGCCCCCGCCGACGCAGCGAACTGCACGAAGAATGCTTGCGACACTTGTGGTCCTCCCCGCCGGCAGGGTCCGCCCGCCGAACGTGACCGTCAAGTGACAGCCTATCTAGGCGCGTGGCTTCGCAAGCAGCGGCGGCGCCCCGGCCGCAACGCGGCGACGCAAGACCTCGCGGGCGACCAGGCCGACGATCACCAGGCCGCCCAGGGTGATGGCGGCGATGGTGGTGAGGTGCGCTTCGCCCAAGGCCTCGAGTTCGGCCAGGCCCTTGGCGGCGAAATAGCCGGGCGCGAGGATGGCCAGAACCCAGATCGCCGCCGACACGGCGTTGGCCAGCTGGAAGGTGCGGCGGCGCATCTGCAGCAGCCCGGCGACCAGCGGCACGAAGGCGCGCAGCGGGCCGAAGAACCGGCCGATGAAGATCGAGGCCGCGCCGTAGCGGCGGTTGAACAGGCGCGTGCGGGCGACCTTGCGGCGATGCCCCCGGAACATCGGATGGCGCAGGGCGCGCGGGCCCAGCCGGCGGCCGAGTTCGAACGAAACCGCATCGCCGACGATCGCGCCGGCGACGCACCAGAGCACCACCTGGACCGGATCGAGCACGCCGGCGGCGATCAGACCACCGGCCATCACCATCAGGGCGGTGGCCGGAATGAAGGCGCCGATCAGGACCAGCGATTCCAGCAGCGTGACGACGCCCAGCACAAGGCCGGCCCAGGCGGCGTGCCGGGCGATGAAATCTGCGAGACTCTGAATGAACGCTTCCATGGGAGAAGCCCGATATGGGCCTGCTCCCGCCTGTGCGCGAGGGGTCGCAAGGCCGCGGCCGGCAAGTTTTTCAGCTTGTGGCGCGGATGCCTCAGATGACGGCGTCGAACGTTGTATGTTCTTGCTTTGTTTCACCTGCACGCTATACTGGCGGGATGCATGAATCCACCGAAACCGAGCGCCCGCGCAAACGCGCGGCGACGCCGTTCTGCGAGGCGACCGCCGCGCAGATCTGCAGCCGCGTCGCGGCCGGCGAAAGCCTGCGAGCGATCTGCAAGCCGCGCGACATGCCCGGCGCGGCGACCGTGCACCGCTGGGCCGCCGTGCGGCCGGCGTTCGGGACGGCATTGCGACAGGCGCAGGCCGCAGCGCAGGCCGGGCGGCGGGACGCCTATCGCGCCAAGGCGGCCGACCGGGCCTGGAAGCGCGCCCGCCCCTGGGCGCGCCCCGACGCCTATCGGGCCGAGGTCGGCGAGGAAATCTGCCGCCGACTGGCCAGCGGCCGCAGCCTGCTGGAGATTTGCGGCGAGGACGACATGCCGGTCACCGGCACGGTCTATGAGTGGCTGCGCGGGCACGACGACTTCGCCGCCATGTACCGGCAGGCCCGCCGGATGCAGGCCGAGATGCTGGCGGACCTGGCCTGGGCCATCGCCCGCGAGGCCCGCGAGGACGAGGTCAAGGTCGCCCGGCTGCAGTTCGACGTGCTGCGCTGGCGGGCCGCGCGGCTGGCGCCGAAGGCTTATCGCGAGGAGGACGAGCCCCGCGAGGGCGGCCTCGAGGTCTATCTGCAGGACTTCACCAGCGGGGCGATCCTGGCCGGGCCGATCTGGTCGGGTCCAGGCGCGTAGCCCCTACCCTCGCCGCCCCGTTTGGCGCTGGCAAGCGCGCCTTCAGTGAAACTTCACGCGCTTTTCTGGGTTTCTGGGGTGGCGAAACGTCACGGGAGCACTATCTCTGCTCGCATCGGAAGCGAGCCAGCGAGCGACGCACATGTGTCGATGTCATCTTAAACAGGGCCGAATGCCGGCCTGACCTCGCCCAGCGGGGGCCATGCAATGGCCGCCTGCATGCTCGATCGTGACGCCTAGTAGGGGCGTCACGAACCCCGAAAAATCAGTAGCGTAAAAAAAGGAGCTCACATGGCTCTGCAAATTCTTGTCGCGCCCGCCGGTGAAGGCTGGGCCGTTCGTTCCGAAGCCTTCGACAACGAACTTATCTTCGAGGCCGGGGGACGCGCCGAAGCCGCCGCCCGGGCCCTGGCCGACCGCTATGCGCGCTCGGGAAGCGCCGCCGAGGTGAGCATCTTCCTGCGCAACGGCGACCTGGCCGGACGCTTTCTGCACAGCGCGGCCGCCTGACGGCGGCGCGAAAGGCAAGCGACCATGAAAAAGGGCCGCCCCCGCAAGGAGGCGGCCCTTTCCATTCGGGCTAGATGCGCCGCTTAGAACTTGCGCACGTAGCCGACCGACCAGACGTCGGCCTTGCCGGCGTCATCCTCGAAATCGTGACGAGTGTAGTCGGCGCGCACGCCGTTCTTGTCGTCGAGGAAGTACTGACCGCCGACGCCGTAGTTCCAGCTGTTGCCGTCGGCCTTGGCGATCGCGCCCGGGACCGAGACCTTGCCTTCGCTCTTGCCGTAGCCGACGCGGGCGTAGAGGTCGGCGTTCGGGGCCACCGGCAGGAAGCCGACGCCGTAGATGGCGGCCGAGTTCTTCAGTTCGGCCTTGCCGTTGACGCCGCCGATCGAGACGTCGTCCTTCTTCACGCCGAAGCCAAGCTCGCCCTCGACGCCGAGGTAGGGGTTGAAACGGGCGCCCAGACGGCCCTGGATCGCGCCGACGTCGGCGCCTTCCAGGTCGTGGTGGCTGTAGCCGACCGAGCCGTAGCCGGTGACGGCCTGGGCGTTGGCGGCGACGGGGACCATGGCGACAGCGGCGACGGCGGCGATGAGAGAAATGTTCTTGTTCATGTTTTTACTCCGTACTTAGGCGTGGCGATCTCCAGCCACGCGGGCTTGGTCGCGCCCAAACGGGGCGAGAAAGGGCCCCTGCCGGGACAATCAGAAGACGAATTGTGTCTGTTGCCTTGCGGCCACATCGACCGCTGACGCCGTAAGCGAACGTGCTATCACTGTGATCCGAAGCTCCCCGTTCGACGAGAGGAGCGGTCGTCGGAGACAGCGTTTTGCATCAAGCCGTGATCGCGGCCACGGGCCTCTACACCCCGCCGCACAGCCTCTCGAACACCGAGCTGGTCGAGACTTTCAACACCTATGTCGAGCGGTTCAACGCCGCCAACGCCGAGGCCATCGCCGCCGGCGAAGTCGTCGCCCTGACCCCGTCGTCGGCCGAGTTCATCGAGAAGGCCTCGGGCATCAAGTCGCGCTTCGTCATTGACAAGACCGGGCTGGTCGATCCGGACCTGATGCGGCCGATCATTCCGGAACGCCCGAACGACCAGATCTCGGTGCTGGCCGAGATCGCGGTCGAGGCCGCCAAGCAGGCCATCGAGCGCTGGGGCAAGGACGTCAGCCAGATCGGCGCGGTGATCTGCGCGGCCTCGAACATGCAGCGCGCCTATCCGGCCATGGCCATCGAGGTGCAGCAGGCGCTGGGCATCGAGGGCTTCGCCTTCGACATGAACGTCGCCTGCTCGTCGGCCACCTTCGGGATCAAGACCGCCGCCGACTTCGTCGGCTCGGGCTCGGCCCGCGCGGTGCTGATGGTCAATCCGGAGGTCTGCTCGGGCCACCTGAACTTCCGCGACCGCGACAGCCACTTCATCTTCGGCGACGTCGCCACCGCGGTGATCGTCGAGCGGGCGGAGGACGCCGTCGGCGGCTGGGACATCCTGGGCACGCGGCTGAAGACCCAGTTCTCGAACAACATCCGCAACAACTTCGGCTTCCTGAACCGCGCCGCCCCCGAGGGCGTCGGCGCCGCCGACAAGCTGTTCGTGCAGGAAGGCCGCAAGGTGTTCCGCGAGGTCGTGCCGATGGTCTCGGAGATGATCGTCGCCCACGCCGGCGACCTGGGCATCGACCCGACCGGCCTGAAGCGCATGTGGCTGCACCAGGCCAACATCAACATGAACGAACTGATCGGCAAGCGGGTGCTGGGACGCGAACCTGCGCCGGGCGAAAACGTTATCATCCTAGATGAATATGCGAACACCTCCTCGGCCGGTTCGATCATCGCCTTCCACAAGGCCAACGAGGACTTCCAAAGCGGCGAGACGGGCCTGATCTGCTCGTTCGGCGCCGGCTATTCGGCCGGCACGGTGTTCGTGCGCAAACGCTGACGCGGCGCCGTGCCGCGTCGGCCTCCGGGAAGCTGAGGGCTAAGCTAAACCTCAGTTCCCCGGGGGAGTACCGAGATGGCCTATGACGACGTTCCCGGCGGCGATCCGCGCGGCCGGTGGTGCCCCAAGTGCAAGCTGCCGATCCGCCCAGGCGAGCCGACCACCCACATGCATTTCCGCGAGGACCCGGACGGCGTCCGCGGTCTGAGCGGCCCCTGGCACGGCGAATGCGCCCGCCCCTACTGGGACACCATTACGCCGGCGCTGGAAAAGCTGAAGCGCGGGTTCGGCTGACAGCTAGTGGAGGTCATCGACCTTTATCTGCGCGGCCTTCCAATCCATCGCCATGCGGATGCGGCTGCCGACCGCCGATGACCGGGAATCCGGCGGGGTCGGCCAGTCCCTGCACGCCCTTGGCGCCGGTCCAGCGCAGCACCGGGGAAAGCAATCGGTCGACCAGGAAGAACGCGCGACCATTCCCATCAGCCCGGGCGTCGCGGCGGCGGGGTCGAATTGTCAGCCCACCATAAGCCTGGCTGGCTACGCACCCTCTGCCCCCGCTTCGATATATCGGGCCACTCTCAAGTTGTGAGAGGGCCAATCTTAAATCGGGGCGACACGAATACCTGGGCCATGTGCGTTCCTCCAGTCCCTCGAAGGAGGCAGAACCGGCGCGGCTTGTCAGGCGAATAGTCGCTCAGGTCGGTTCAGAGATGCTCGATCGCGCAGCCGAGGTCTTCACAGATGCGGTCGGCAAGGATCTTGCGGTGGCAGCCGCGGTGGTCGGCCTCGAAGCAGAGCAGCGCGATCTTGCGCTCGGCCGCAAGTTCCTTGGCCGCGGCCAGCTCAAGCTGGGCGGCGGGCTCGGCCAGGTGCTCCTCGAAGATCGCGGTCATCTCGGCGATGCGGCCCTTGCGGGCGGCCTCGCGGCCCGGCTTGGGGGTGCCGAGCTGGCGCAGGTGGACATAGCCGATCCCCGCCTCCGCCAGGCTGGCGGCCAGCACGGTCTTGGAGAATCCGGCGCGGCGCGAGGCGGCCACCGCCCGCACATCGACCAGCAGTTCGACGCCGGCGGCCTTCAGGCGGTCGATGACCGCGTCCTGGGTGGCGGCCTCGTAGCCGATGGTGGCCAACGGCTTCATCTCAGCGTCCCTTCGGTTTGCGGGCCTCTTCGGCGGCGTCCTGCTCTGCGCCGCGCGCCAGGTCCTCGGCCGCGTCATTGGTGCTGGCCCTGGCGAGACCTGGCCGCAGGCCGGCGGCGTGACCGGCCAGGCCCAGGGTCTGGAGGGCGTCCTCCCCCTCCTCGCCGAACACTGAGCGAACGCGCACCTCGCGCTGGGCCAGGGGAATCTCGAAGCCGCCGGAGCGCAAGGCGTCCTCGATCGCCCAGGTGTAGGCCGCATGGGTGGCGTTGGGCCGCTTGACCGCCTCCAGCGCCGGCCAGACGACGAGTTCGAAGGCAAGGCCGCTTTCGCCGAAGCCGATCAGCCAGACCTGGGTCTTGCGGACCGAGGTGTCCTTCAAGGTGAAGGGCACCGCGTGGGCCGCGCGCAGCACCACCTCGCGCACCGCCTCCTTGTCGACGCCGTAGGCGACGCGGAACGGGATGTGCATCCGCCGCGCGCCGTTCTGGTGGGTCCAGTTGGTGACCGGCTGCTCGATCAGCCGCGAATTGGGGATCAGGACGTCGAGGTCGTCATTGTTGCGGATGCGGGTGGCGCGGGGACCGATCTCGGCGACGACGCCGCGCTCGCCGGTCTGCAGCTCGATGTAGTCGCCGATGCGGATCAGCTTGTCGAACAGCAGCACCAGGCCGGAGATGAACTCCTTGACGATGCCCTGCATGCCGAAGCCGAGGCCGACGCCAAGGGCCCCAGCGAACAGGGTGAAGGACGACAGGTCGAGACCGAGGGTCGAGAAGGCGGCGATGATCCCGAAGATCACCAGGCCGTAGGTGCTGAGCTTTTCGAAGATGTAGATCGACGGCGCCGCGTCGGTGTCGACCCGGCCGCGGATGCGGCGGATGGCGCCGGCGGCGATGCGGCCGGCGATCACCGAGGCGAAGACGATAAAGATCGCCGCCGCCAGCCCCCCCACGGTGATCTCCGTCTTGCCCAGGCGGACAAGCTCGAAGGCCAGGAAGGCCTGCAGGTCGGCGGCGATCTCGCTGTTCATGCTCAGATCTTGTCGGGATAGACCGGGGCGATGTCCACCGGGATGTCCTTCAAGGTCGCGATCACGCGCTCGGCCTCGGGGTCAAGCTTGGCGTACTTGTCGAAGAAGGCGTTCATGCCGGCGTAGTCGCCGTCGCCCTGCAGCTTGATCAGCTCGGCCAGCAGGCTGGTGAGGCCAGCCTGCATGGCGGCCTCGTCGACCCGGAAGCGCTTTGCGGCCGGATCCCAGACCAGGGCGCCCTTGGACTTCAGGTAGCCGTACTGCAGCGCAGCGCCGCGGCCGTGGGCCTCGCCGGCCCCGAAGCGGACCGCGCGGAAGACGCCGGCGGTGTAGCTGGCGAACAGCTGCGAGCGCTCGGCCTTGGGCAGTTCGCTCTTCTCCATCATGAAGAGGATGTTGTAGGCGCCCATGACGTCGGCCTTGGCCTCTTCCGCCGTGCCGGCGATTTCCTTGAGCTCGGCCGAGACCGTGGTCGGGCGGCCGTCGACGACGATCGAGCCCGGGCCGAGGCTGTGCGACAGCTCGTGGAACAGGGTTTCAAGCGTCATGTACTTCTTGCTGACCAGGGCGGCCTGGTCAGGCACGAGCACGCGCTCGCCCATCGGCTTGAGGATCCGCTCGTACTTGGCGCCGAGCACGTTGGAGAGCACGACCTTCTTGGCGCCCTTGGCCTCGCGCACGCGCTCGTCGTTGGGCAGGTTGAAGGCGATGGTTTGCGGGCCGATGGTGTTGTCGCCGCCGCCGCGCACCTGCTCGGCCACGGCGATGGGCGACTCGCCGCCGCGGGCGAAGTTCTTGTACTTGGCGTCGACCGGGAGGTTCTCCTCCATGGCCCGCAGGTAGCCCTTGTACTTGTCCAGCGCGCTGCTCTCGGCCGGATCCTTCAGGGTGACGAAGGCCTCGAACGCGGTCTTCTGGCCGTAGAGCTCGTCGGTATAGGTCTCATAGGGGCCGATCGCGACCTCGATCGGGGTGCCCGCCAGGTCCATCCAAGCCATTTCGGATTCGAAGTAGTCGTTGGACCGGAACGACTGCGCCCGCAGGGTCAGGAACTTCTTCAGGCTCGGGTTGGTGGTGATGGCCGCGGCCTTCTCCAGCAGGGCGGCGGCGCGGTCGAGCTCGGCCTTGTACTCGACGCTGTAAGGCGTGGTGACCAACTTGTCGCCCTGGCGCTTGACCACGGTGTAGCCGTCCATCAGCGCGGCCTTCTGGTCCGGATGGGCGGCGATGTAGGCGTCGAGCTCGGCCTTGGTCAGGCCGTCCGGATAGAAGCCGTGGCCCGGCCCCTGCCCCGCGGCCTGGCGCTTGTAGATGGCGGTCATCTCGTCGGCCGCCTGGATCAGCAGGTTGACCACCTGGCGCTCCTCGGCGTTCAGGAAGCCGGTCTCGACCTGCATCTCGATGCGAGCCAGGCCTTCGTTGGCGACGGGGGCGGCGGCCATGGCGGCCGTGGGCAGGCAAAGGGCCGCGATCAGCGGCGCAACGAACCTACGCATGTCAGTGATTTAGCTCCGAGAAGCCGCCTCCAAGGCGGCGTTTGCACGGAACCTAGAGCAAATCCGATCGCGTGGGATCGGGATTTTGCTTCTCTCTCGTTGAGGTTTGAGCATTTTCTTCGCCGAACCGGGGGCCGATTTGGCGGAAAATGCTCTAGCGGGGCGGCTCGCCGTCATCGAGGACGGTCAGCCGCCGCACGGTCAGTTCGTCGATCTCCAGGCGCTTGATCCGGGCCCGGCCGACCGACACGCGGCCGACGGCCAGCTTGCCGATCGCCAGCACCCCGACCGCGAAGGCCCCGAAGGCGATGGCCCCCAGCGCCAGGCTGCCCATCGCCCCCAGGCCGACGGCGCCGGCAGGCGTCGCGCGCGGGCCGACATAGACCGGATGGGCGCGCACGCGGCGCGGCGCGGCGTCCACGACGGCGACGGGGTTGCGGCGGGCCCGCAGTTCCAAGGCCATGTCTCTCTCCCTTTGGCGTGGGCCCTATGGCTTGGGGCGAGCCTAACCCCGCACGCGCCCGCAGCGCTAGCTGCTCGTCAGGGTGGTCATCACCAGCTCGCGGCGGAAATCGAAGCCCAGCGCCTGGTAGAGCGCGATGGCGCCGGTGTTGTGAGCGTAGGAATGCAGGAACGGGATCTCGCCCCGCGCGCGGATGCGGGCGGCGACCTCGAGCATCAGGCCGGCGGCGAAACCGCGGCCGCGATAGGCCGGATCGGTGCAGACGCCGCTGACCTCGGTGTAGCCGGGCGGCTGCATCCGCTCGCCGGCCATGGCCACCAGCCTGCCGTCCTCCTTGACCCCGACGAAGCGGCCGAGCTCGTGGGTGCGCGCGAAGAACGGGCCCGGCGCGGTCTGCGTCGCCAAGGCGAGCATCTGCGGGGCGTCGGCCGGCGTCAGCACCTCGATGGCGAAAGCCGGCTCGCCCACCGGGTTCGGCGCCTCGGCGACCATCTGCCAGCACAGCGCCTGGCTGCGGACCGCCAGCCCCGGCGCCGGCGGCGGCGGCTCGGCCTCGACCAGCGCCACGTCGCCCTGGGCGGCGACCAGGGCGGCTAGGTCCGCGAGGCGCTCGGGCGCGGCGTCCGGCAGCGCCGCGAACAGCCCGAAGTCGGGGCTAAATCGGACCGCCGCGCCGTGCTGCAGGGCGAGATGGGACTGGCGGTCGGTCAGGGCCGACCAGACCGGGCGATCGAGCGGATGGGGCATGGCGCCTGCATAGCCCCGCCAGCTGCCGGCGTCATGGCGAGCATCGCATAACGATGTTATCTTCACGCCTTCAAAGAGGAGCGCGCCGACATGGCCGAGCCAATCGTCGTCAAGCTGACCGACGGAGTGCGCCCGCTGAACGTCGTGGGCGAGCAGATCACCGTGCTCGCCAGCGGCGATCGCACCGGCAGCTACGAGGTCTTTCACCAGATCGGTCCCGAAGGCAGCGGCCCGCCGCCGCACAGCCATCCCTGGGACGAGGCGTTCTATGTCGTCGCCGGCGAGATCGCCTTCGGCATCGGCGAACAGGAGTTGGTCGCCCATGCGGGGGCCTTCGTTCACCTGCCGGCCGGAACCACCCACTGGTTCCGGTTCGGCAAGGGCGGCGGCGAGATGGTCTCGCTGACCTCGCGCGAGGGCGCCTCGCACATGTTCGCCGATTTCGACCGCGAGATTTCGCCGACCGCGCCGGAGCTCGACAAGCTCATCGAGCTGGGCCGGCCCTATGGACTGACGGTGGCGGTTCCGGCGGGATAGGCGAGCGACCGCCGAGGACAGGGAGACGCCGGGCCATGTGCCGCAACATCAAGACGCTGTTCAATTTCGACCCGCCGGCCACCGACGAGGAAATCCGCGACGCGGCGCTGCAGTTCGTCCGCAAGCTGTCCGGCTTCAACGCCCCCTCGAAGGCGAACCAGCAAGCCTTCGACGCCGCCGTCGACGAGGTCGCCGCGGCCGCTGGGCGGCTGTTCGAGGGACTTGAGACGTCGGCGCGGCCCAAGGACCGCGAGGAAGAGGCCGCCAAGGCCAAGGCGCGCTCGGCCGAGCGTTTCGGCGTCAGGCAACCTGCATAGCTGCGGGGACGGCGGGCCAGCCGCCGCCCCCGTCGCCGGTTACTGGAACGACTTGCGCAGGTTGACCCCGATGGTCCGCGGCGGGGCCGAGAACACCGAGGTGCGGCCCGCCGAGGTGGCGCCGACGCTCTTGGAGAAGATCGCCGCCTCGTCGAACAGGTTGGTCACGAAGAGGTAGGCGCCCCAACCGCCGGCGTCGGATTCGACGCCGACCCGGGTGTTGACCAGGTCATAGGCGTCGATCTTGCGGGCGTAGACGTAGCTCGTGCGCAGCTCGTTGTAGGAACTGCCCATGTGGTTGAAGTCGACGCGGGCGAAGCCGTTGAGGCCCTCGGTCAGCGGCCAGACGTACTGGGCCGAGATCGCGCCCTGGAACTTCGGCACGTAGGGGATGCGGTCGCCCTTCAGGCCGGCATTGGGGATGGTGGTCCCGCCGCCCGGCTGGTTCTCGGTCAGCTCGGCTTCCATGATCGAGAAGTTGCCGGTGATCGACAGGCCCGAGATCGGGTTCACCGCGCCTTCGACTTCCAGACCGCGGATGCGGGCCTTGCCGGCGTTGCCGATGTAGCTGAAGGCGCCGTTCGGGGTCAGGATCCGAACCTGCATGTCGCTCCAGTCGATCTGGAAGATGTCGGCGTTGAGGGTCGCGCGACGATCCCAGAAGGCCGACTTCACGCCGACTTCATAGTTCCAGAGCTGGTCCGACTCGTAGGGGGTCAGGTTGCCCGGCAGGCCGAGCACCTGGTTCGCGCCGCCCGGACGGTAGCCCTGAGAGGCCTCGGCGTAGAGCATGACGTCCGACGTGATCTTGTAGGAGCCGTTGAAGCGGAACACCCAGCCCTTTTCATTGGACTGGACGTGGGTCGGCGGGGTGACGACCGCGCCCACCAGGATCGACGGGACCAGCGTCTCGCCGATGATGTCCTTGGTGTACTTGAAGTAGCGGGCGCCGGCGGTGAGGTTGAGCTGCTCGTTGACGTCGAAGGACAGTTCGCCGAAGGCCGCATACTGCTTCAGGGTGTCGTCGATCACCCGGCCGGTCATGACCACTTCGGGCTCATAGAGCGCGCCGCTGCGCGGATCGACGCCGACCTGCGGGTTCCAGACGACAGTCTTGCGGTCCGAGAAGAAGCCGCCCGCGGTCCATTGCAGCGCGCTCTCGTAGTTCGAGGTGAAGCGCAGCTCGGCCGTGTAGGTGTCCATCTCCTGCTGCGGCTTCAGCACCGACGGGTACTGGGTGTCCACATAGGCGTAGTAGGCCGACAGCTGGTCGGTGCTGCAGGCGGCGCCGCGGTTGTAGAGCGCCTGGCAGCGGGCGGGCGTGCGGAAGCCCTGCATGAACTGGGTCACGTCCTGGGTGCTCATCAGCTCGCGGCGCATGTAGGAGGCCGAGCCCACCGCCGTGACCGGGCCCAGGTCCAGATTGGCCGTGACGCTGTAGAGATCCAGGTCGTCGGTCTGCGGCAGCTGGGTGCGGGCGTCGGACTTGTACTCGCCGACCGCGGGGAACCAGCTCGGGGCCTCGGCCTCGGTGCGGTTGATGTAGGCGGCCAGGTCGATGGTCAGGTTCTCGGTCGGCTCCAGGCGCAGCAGCGCCCGGCCGCCCCAGGTCTCCATCTCGTTGATGTCGCTGTCGTTGAGATAGGTGTTGTCGATGTAGCCGGCGGTTTCGCGATAGAAGCCGACGATACGCAGCGCGGCCTTGTCCTCGGCCAGCGGGACATTGAGCATCCCCTGCGCCTCATAGTTCCAGTCGCCGGCCCCCTCGGTCTTGGAGACCGCGCCGTCCAGGGCGGTTTCGAAGGTGTAGCTCGGCTTCTTGTAGATGGTGCGCAGGGTGCCGCCCATCGAGCCGGAGCCGTAGAGCGTGCCCTGCGGGCCGCGCAGCACTTCGACCCGCTCGACGTCGAACAGGCGCAGTTCCGGGGTCGAGCCGCCGGCGTTGTTGCCTGCGCCGATCGAGCCGGTCACCGGGGTTTCGTCATAATAGACGCCGACCGTCGGCTCGCCGGCGGCGTTGATGCCGCGGATCACGACGCGGCTGAACGACGGGCCGCTGTTGACGAAGGTCAGGCCGGGGACCGTCGCGCCGAGGTCGGCGATCGACTGCACGCCCGAATTGGCGATGGTCTCCGAGGTCACCGCCGAGATGGAGATCGGCGTGTCCTGCAGGTTGGTGGCGCGCTTCAGCGCGGTGACGACGACTTCCTCGACCGCGGGCGGCTGAGCCGACTGGGCCAGGGCCGCCCCGCCGACGGCGACGCTCGCCGAGGCGCTGAGCAAGGCTACGCGGAATGAACGTTGGACTGACATGATTGTGTGAACTTCCCCCAAGTATCGTGCCGCCGGGCCCGGCGGGCGCGGCGGCGGTCGTCAAAACTCTTGCTGGTCGTGAGCGCCGCCCCCGGGCGGGGGGCGGCCTCGGCTATTTCATTTCCGCCAGGGCGTAGAGGAACTGCGCCTGGGCCATGGTGGCGTCGACGTAGCCGGCCACCTTCGGGTTGGCCGAGTCGATGACGATGAACTCGTCCGGCGCGTGCGCGCCCGACCCGAAGCCGACCCCGAAGTGGATCGCCGGCTTGGCCACCGGCGGCTGGGTGAACAGCGAGCCCGGCCAGGAGCCGGGGCTGCGCGGCGACAGCGTCACCGGGATGCCCATCTTCTTGTAGGCGCCGAGCGCGGCCTGGACGACGCGGGCATCCTCGGCCGTCTCGGTGGGATCGTAGCCGCCCGAGACGTTGATCTGGACGTCCTGGAAGCCGCGCTTGTCCAGATGCTCGCGCAGCTGGCGGACGGTGTCCTCGTAGGTCTGGTTCGGCACCATGCGGATCTCGAGCTTGGCCTCGGCGCGGCTCGGCAGGATGCTCTTGCCGCCCGGCCCCGTGTAGCCGCCGACCAGGCCCTGCAGGTTGATCGTCGGCTGCGAGAGCAGCCGCTCGATCGACTTCTCGTAGCTCAGGTTGTCGATCCAGGCCTTGTTGCCGTAGGCCTGCTTGATCGCGGCTTCGTTGGTCTTCTGGGCGAGCTGGCCGATCAGCTCCTTTTCGCGCGCCGACAGCGGCCGGACCTTGTCCATGAAACCGTCGAGCGTCGGGGTGTTGCCGTCGGCGCTGGTCAGGGTGGCCAGGGCCTGGACCAGACGCCAGATCGGGCTGTCGATGCGGGCCTTCTCGGACGAGTGGATGTCGGTCTTCGGGCCGATGCCGGTCTTGGCGCCGTCGACGATCAGCTGCAGCTCGACCGGCCCCTTGGCGCCCAGCGTGAACGAAACCTCGCCGGTGGTGCGGTCCTGCGCCGGGCCGGGCACGTAGATGCCCTCGCACTTCTGCAGGATCGGCAGGACCTTCGGGTGGGTGGCGATCTGGCGGAAGTGCGGCGAGGCGATCTCTTCCTCGCCTTCACAGATCAGGGCGATGTTGACCGGCGGCTTCTTGCCGGCGGCGCGCATAGCCCGCAGGGCGTTGAGCAGCGCGATCTGGCCGCCCTTGGAGTTGGTGGCGCCGCGGCCCATCATCACCGTGCCGAACGGGGCCTTTTCGACCAGGCGGCCTTCGAGCGGCGGGCTCGACCATTCCTTGGGGTCGAACTGCTTCACGTCGTACATGAAGTAGACGCCGATCCAGCGCGGGGCGCCCACGTCGAGGGTGGCGAACACGCCGTCGACGCCGTCGGTCGGAATGATCTCGGCGGTCTTGAAACCGGCCTCCTTGGCGATCTTGGCCATATAGGCCGGACCTTCGGTGACGTTCAGCCCCTCAGCGGCGACCGTCGGAAGCGCGATCCATTCCTGAAGGCGCTTGATGGCGTCGGCCTTGTCGGCCTCGGCGGCCTTGCGGATCGCCGCGAGGTCGGCGCTCGCGGCGCTGGCCAGGCCGGGCGCAAGAAACGCGCCGGCCGCGGCGGCGGCGGCGCCGGCCATCAAGCTGCGACGGTCGGTCGAAGGGCGGTCGTACTGGTCGGACATTTCTACTCCCGGTGAGCGGCGCTCGTCTTACTGTCTTGCGCGATCCGCAAGCTCGCGATGGCGAAGCTTAAGGCCTCGCGACAGTGGCGCTACAGAGAAGTTCCCCGCCTGCCAAGTGATCTGGGCGACCTGACGCCTACAGAACCGCCAGACTGTTGCCCGGAGACTGCATTATTCTTGGCCGAGACCGGAAAGTTTCAAATGTAACCATAGAAACAACATGCCCGCCTTCTGGCCGCATGAAGCAAGGACATGCCCAAAGCTGAGCTCAAAACGAAAGGGGCCGAGCGCTCCAGACGCTCGACCCCGATCTCCCCGCGCCGTCATGAAGCCGGCGCGCCCCTCCCCGTCTCCGGGTCAGACTCGATGCGGAATGATCACCGGCAGGGTCTCGAACCCGTGCACGAAGGCTGACCAGTTCAGCGTGGGCTCGCCGACGACCTTGATCTCCGGGAAGCGCTTGAGGATTTCTTCCCAGATGATGGTCAGCTGCATCTCGGCGACTCGGTTGCCCACGCAGCGGTGGACGCCGAAACCGAAGGACATGTGCTGGCGCGGCCGCTCGCGGTCGATGATGTACTCGTTCGGACGATCGACCATCTCTTCGTCGCGGTTGCCCGAAATGTACCACATGGCGACGCGGTCGCCCTTCTTGATGGTCTTGCCGCCGAGCTCGACGTCGCGCGTGGCCACGCGGGCCATGTGGGCGAGCGGGGTCTGCCAGCGGATCGTCTCGGACACCATCGAGAGCACCAGGTCCGGGTTGGCCCGCAGCTTGGCGTACTGGTCCGGGTTCTTGTTCAGCGAGTAGACGCTGCTGGAGATGGTGTTGCGGGTGGTGTCGTTGCCGCCGACGATCAGGAGGATGACGTTGCCCTGATAGGTGGCCAGCTCCATATCGCGGGTGGCCGGATTGTGCGCCAGCATCGAGATCAGGTCGCCGGCCGGTTCGGCGTTGACGCGCTGGTCCCACAGCTCCTGGAATGCGGAGAAGCACTCCATCATCGCCTGGCCCTTGTGCTCCCAGCTCTTCACCGGCCCGTGCCCGGGCTGGTTGGTGACCATGTCCGACCAGTAGGTCAGCTTGCGGCGGTCCTCGAACGGGAAGTCGAACAGGGTGGCCAGGGTCATGGCCGTCAGTTCCTTCGACACCAGGTCGACCCAGTCGAACTCCTTGCCGATCGGCAGCGAGTCGAGGATCTGGCCGGCGCGCTCGCGAACCAGCGGGGCCATGTTGTGCAGGTTCGAGGGGGCCACCGTCGGGCTGACCGCCTTGCGCGCATGGCTGTGATGCGGCTCGTCCATGGTGATGAAGCCGGCGCCGCCGCGGCGGCGCACGCCCATGACCTTTTCCTGCTCGGCCATCGCCACCTGATTGATCAGGGTGATGCCCTCGGCCGAGGAGAAGGACTCATGGTCGGTGTCGACCGCCATGATGTCGTTCCACTTGGTGATCGACCAATAGGGGCCGTACTCGCTGTCCGGCGTGAAGTGGACGGGATCTTCGCGGCGCAGGCGCTCGAACACCGGCCAGATGGTGTCGTCGTAGAAGCGCGACACCTTGGCGGGGTTGAGCTGCTCCAGCGGCATGGCGGCGATTTCGGCGGCCGCATCGGCAGCGGTAATCTTGGCGGAGATATTCATGGCTTCCTTCCCAAGTCGCCCGCCCTCTTTTGCTCTCCCCGGCGACGTCGCCGCCGGGTCTGCGGACTTTCCGGAAGGTTGAGCGCAGACCGGCCCTATGTCAACGGCGATTGACTTAGCAATCGGACGCATGCGGCGAACGCGGCGGCGTGGCGCACGTTATGAGCGGACGCCCGCAGCGGGCGACCAGGGGACCGCCATGGCCAAGAACACGATCTGCATCTGGTACGACACCGACGCCGAAGCCGCCGCGCGCTTCTACGCCCAGACCTTTCCCGACAGCGCCGTGACCGCGGTGCGCCGCGCGCCCGGCGACTATCCTTCCGGCAAGGAAGGCGACGTGCTGACCGTCGAATTCACCGTCGCAGGCGTCGCCTGCATCGGCCTGAACGGCGGCCCGACCTTCAAGCAGGACGAGGCGTTCTCGTTCCAGATCGCCACCGACGACCAGGCCGAAACCGACCGCTACTGGAACGCCATCGTCGCCAATGGCGGCACGGAGAGCGCCTGCGGCTGGTGCAAGGACCGCTGGGGCGTCTCCTGGCAGATCACCCCGCGGACCCTGACCGAGGCCATGGCCGCCGGCGGGGCGGAGGCCAAGCGCGCGTTCGAGGCGATGATGACCATGGGCAAGATCGACGTCGCGGCGATCGACGCGGCCCGGCGCGGCTGAGCCCTCAGCCCGGCGAGGCCGGGTCCGAACGGGTCGCCGCGCTCCACGCGGAAAAGGCCGGTCGCGCCGATTGGGCCGCAACCTCCAGCGTCGTCCGGTCGAGGACGGCCATGAACGCGCCGACGGCCTCGGCCAGGATGCTGCTGGTTTCGCAGCCGAGCCGCAGCTGGCAGTTGGCGCAGTCGGCCATGCGCATGCCCGGCTCCAGGGCGCGCACGACATCGCCCACCGTCATCTCCGCCGGCGAACGGGCGAGTTCGACCCCGCCGTTGCGGCCGCGCAGGCTGCGGATGAAGCCGGCCCGGACCAGCGCCTGAGCGACCTTGGCCACGTGATTGTACGACAGCTGCTGCTCGGCCGCGAAGCTGGGCAGCGAGATCGGGCCGCCGCCCGTCCGCGTCAGGACGATCAGGAGGCGCAGGCCGAAATCGGTGTGCTGGGTGAGCTGCATGCCAGGATCTATGTGGAAAACGCGCTTGCGATAATCAAGCAACTATAATACCGGCTTTTTATATACCACTTTAATGGAGACTCGAATGCGCGTCGCTTCCGCTCAGGCCATGGCCATCGTCAAGTCCACCGCTCCCGCCATTCAGAAGCATGGCCTGGAGATCACGACGGCGATGTACGCCCGGCTGTTCCAAGATGCGGAAATCGCCGCGATGTTCGATCGCGCGGCCCAGGAAAGCGGCGAACAGCCGCGGCGGCTGGCCGGCGCCATCCTCGCCTACGCCAAGAACATCGACCACCTGGAGAACCTCGGCCCGGCCGTGCAGGTCATGGTGGCGCGGCACGTCGACACCGGCGTGAAGCCCGAACACTATCCGCATGTCGCCAACGCCCTGCTGCCGGCGATCCGCGAGGTGCTGGGCGCCGACGTCGCCACCGACGAGGTGCTGTCGGCCTGGGGCGAGGCCTATTGGATGCTGGCCGACATCCTGATCGCGGCCGAGGCCCAGGCCTACGAGGACGCCGAAGCCGCCTGAGGCCGGGGTGTCGCGCCGCGCGGCTTGGTGTACACAACGCTCGATGACAGAGACGCTGGTACGCCAAGGCCCCCGCCGGCGCGACGCCGAAGCCACCCGCGCGGCCATACTGAAGGCGGCGAAGAAGCAGTTCGCGCGCACCGGCTATGACTGCACGCTGCGCGACATCGCCGGCGAGGCAGGCGCGGACGTGGCGCTGGTCAAACGCTACTTCGGCGGCAAGGAAGCGCTGTTCGTCGAGGCGCTGAAGGACTCCTTCCAGGCCAATGAGCAGTTGGACTGGAACCGGGCGACCTTCGCCGGAGAGATGGCGCGGATGCTGGCCGGCAGCCCGCATGCCGACGAGGCGCGGACCCAGCGGTTTCAGTTCCTGCTGCGGGCGGCGACCTCGCCGGCGACGGCACCGTTCCTCAACACCCTGGTGCAGGAGCGCCTGATGGCGCCGATCCGCAACTGGATGGGCGGGGCCGACGCCGAGGCCCGCGCCCGGGTGCTGGCCGGCGTCTATATCGGCTTCCTGGTGGAACGCCTGATCCGCGGCGAGGCTCTGGAAGGCCGCGAGCGCGAGGTGTTCGTCGCGCAGGTCACGGCGGTGTTCAACACCCTGATCGCCGAGGACTAAGCCGCCTCAGCGCCAGGCGAAGACCGGCTGGTCGAGGTCGGCGACGCGGGTGACGCGGCCGGCGACGATCTCGCGCAGCTGATAGATCAGCGCCGCGGTGGGCGCGTGGATGTGGTGCTCGCCGAGATTCAGCCGGATCAGCGGCCGCTCGCTCTCAGGGATCGTCTCGAACGCCACCGCGTCGTCCCCAGCGATCTGGTCGAGCCGGAAGCGGTGGACGGACGCCACCTCGTCCGGATTGGGGGCCAGCGCGCGGGCGTCGTCCAGCCAGGTCACGACCGGGGCGATCGCATAGCCCGACCGGCTGGCGTAGTCGTCCAGAACGCCGAGGATGTTCGACGGCGCCAGCTGGACGCCGAGCTCCTCGTGCAGTTCGCGCAGCGCCGCCTGCTGCAGGGTCTCGCCGTCGTCGCAGCGCCCGCCCGGCAGGGCCCACTGGCCGGCGTGGGCGCGCAGGGTCGCCGAGCGGCGGGTCAGCAGGAAAGCCGTCTCCCCCGAGCCGTCGCCGGCGTCCACCAGGGTGATCGCCACCGCCGCGTGCTTGAGCTGGGGCCCCTCGTAGGCCAGGCGGGGAAACGCCTGGCAGCGGGCGGCCAGTTCGGTCCGGAAGGCGGTGGTGAACGGATAGCTCATGCCCCGCCCTACTCCACCGATTGCAGCTTGTCCTGGGTCTTGGTGTCGAAATCGGCGGCGTCGTGGCGTTCGGCGAGCTGGGTCGACGGTTCGCCCCAGGTGCGGTTGACCATGCGGCCGCGCTGGACGGCCGGGCGTTCGGCGATCTGGTCGGCCCAGCGCAGAACGTTCTTGTACTCGTGCACGGCCAGGAACTCGCCGGCCTCGTAGAGCACGCCCTTGGCGAGGCCGCCGTACCAGGGCCAGATGGCGATGTCGGCGATCGTGTACTCGGCGCCGGCGATGTACTCGCTCTCGCCCAGCCGGCGGTCGAGGACGTCGAGCTGGCGCTTGGTCTCCATGGCGAAGCGGTCGATGGCGTATTCGATCTTGGTCGGGGCGTAGGCGTAGAAGTGGCCGAAGCCGCCGCCGAGATAGGGCGCGCTGCCCATCTGCCAGAACAGCCAGGACATGGTCTCGGCGCGCGCCGCCGGGTCGGTCGGCAGCAGGGCGCCGAACTTCTCGGCCAGGTGGACCAGGATCGCGCCGGATTCGAACACTCGGATCGGGGTCGGCCCGCTGCGGTCGAGCAGCGCCGGGATCTTGGAGTTGGGATTGATGTCGACGAAGCCGCTGCCGAACTGGTCGCCGGCGCCGATGTTGATCAGCCAGGCGTCGTACTCAGCGCCCTTGTGGCCAAGGGCCAGCAACTCCTCGAGCATCACCGTGGCCTTGATCCCGTTGGGGGTGGCCAGGGAATAGAGCTGCAGCGGATGGCGGCCGACCGGCAGTTCCTTGTCGTGGGTCGGGCCGGCGATGGGACGATTGATGCTGGCGAAGCGCCCGCCGTTTTCCTTGTTCCAGGTCCAGACCTTCGGCGGAGTGTAGTCGGTCATCAGCGGGCTCCAGGCGTGCGGGCGGGCGCCCGCGAGTTGCGGCTTGTTCGGTTCAAGGTGGGGCATGGCGCGCCCCACGCCAAGGGCGCGACGCGCCGCTAGTGCCCGAACGGATTGCGGGTCAGCACCTCGCCGACGCTGGACAGCGCCGAGGCCCGGGCCCGGGCGATGGCCGTTTCGAGCCGCTCGATGTCGGCGCCGGGAATGACCTCGCCGGCCACGACGAAGGTCGGGGTGCCCTTCAGATTGAGCTTCAAGGCCAGCTCGCGGGTGTCGGCGATCTGCTCGGCGATCGCCGGGTCGCGGGCGGCGGCCTCTACGTCGCGCGCGTTGAGGCCCAACTGCCCAAGGATGCGGTCGGTCCGGGCCGGGTTGAGGTCCTTCTGCGCCATCAGCGCGCGGTGCAGCACCAGGCCCTTGGCCTTGCCCTGGGGCGTCAGGGCCGCGCGGGCCGCATAGTCCGAGGCGCTGCCGAACACCGGATACTGCTTGAAGACGAAGCGAACATCGCGGTTGGCCGCGATCAGCCGCTCGACATCGGGCGCGACGGCGCGGCTGTAGGGACAGCGGTAGTCGAAGAACTGGACGACCGTCGCGCGGCCGTCGGGATTGGCGACGAAGTCGCGCGCGTCGCGCTCCAGCGCCGGCTGCGCCTTGGCGAGCACGGCCCGGGCCTTGGCGGCCTTCTCGGCCTGCAGCTTGGCCGCGGCGTCGCGGATGACCTCCGGGTGCTCAAGCAGGTAGGCGCGCAGGCGGCGATCAAACGCCGGGTCGTTCTGGACCGGCGCCTTCTGCGGCCCATCGCAGCCGGCCAGCGACAGCAGGGCGGCGGCGACCAACAATTGCTTCAAGTTCATCACGCCCGTCCCTTGCCCGATCGGCGGCATCCGCTCGCCACGCCGAATCGAGGCCGTTCCAGATATTGACTTCGCGTTAAGGTAACCAGGATTGTAACCATTACTCTTAAGTTGAAATACATCGCGATACTGCAGTCTTCGCCCAGGAAATCGATGGGCGAAACAATTGAAACCGCGCTTCCTACATCCCGTTCTACTCGCCGCACTGGGGGCCGCCCTGTGCGCACCGACCACGGCGAGCGCCGGGCCGATGGAAGACGCGATCCTCGCCGAGATCAACTTCGCCCGCGCCTACCCCCAGGAATACGCCCGACGCCTCGAGCGTGAACCGGTCACGCGCTGGGAGCAGGCCTTGATCGACGCCGGCGAACCGGCCGACCACGCCGCCTATATCGAAGCGGTGCAGTTCCTCAAGCGCCAGCGTCCGCTGCCGCCGCTTCGGCCCGACGACAGCCTGGCCTCGGCAGCGCTGGAGCATGTGTCGCTGCAGGGGCCGGTCGGGGCCATCGGCCACGCCAGCGCCGACGGCGAACGCTTCTACGACCGCGTGCGCCGGCACGGCGCGGCGCCGGCGATGGCCGCCGAGAACATCGCCTACGGCCCGCCCTCCCCTGAGGACGTGGTGCGCGCCCTGATCATCGACAGCGGCGTCCCCGACCGCGGGCACCGGACCAACATGTTCACCGCCGCCTTCAAGGTGGCCGGCGTCAGCTGCGGCCCGCACCGCGACTATGAGACCATGTGCGTGATGGACTTCAGCGCCGCGGCCTCGCCGCGCATCATCACCGCGCAGCTGGACAGAATACTCGCCGCTGACGAGTAATCTTACCGGCGAATCAGCGCGGCGCATCTTCATGGCGATTCTCCTGCAACGCGAAACTTGCGCGTGAGGCACGATGCGTAGCAACGGCGCAACGTTAACGGGATTGCATGCTTTACAATTGATTACGCCGGTTTCCCCGAACGTCGTCATACTATAAGGTGGAGTTTGAAAGGTTCGCCTCTAGATAGTGGCGAGCCGGCGCGAAAGCGCCTCATGGAGCGTCGTCGTCGTCAGCGGCGAGCTCGTTAATCTGGGGGGTACGACATGGCGATCGCCAAATATGTCGTCATGGGTGCGATTCTGAGTACGGCCGCCGCTACGCCGGCCGCCGCCGAAGATTGCTTCATCAAGGTCTCGCGACCCGCCGTCGCCAAGCCGGCGGCGCCGAAGGCCGCCAAGCCGGCCCGCGCGCTCAAGCCCGCCAAGGCCAAGCCGGCCGCCAGCGTGCAAGCCCGCAAGCCGGTCGCCAAGCCGCGCACCGCCGTGGCCGCGGCCAAGCCCGCCGCGCCGATGAAGAAGCTTCCGGAGTCGTCGTACACGATGCGCACGGCCTATGTGCCGGCCCCGCCGTCGACCGAATGCGACACCAAGCCGTCAATCATGGCGGCCCTGCCGCCTGAAGCCCGTCCGCCGGCCCAGCGCCTGCTGGACGAAGTCGCCGGTCCGCCGGCCGAGATCGCCGACGCCTCCCCGCCGATGACCCTGGCCGCCCTGCCGGTCGGCGGCGGCGGTGGATTCCCGTCGGTGTTCGGCCCGCGCGGCGGCGGTGGCGGCGGCGGCACGTACGTCCCGCCCGGCGAAGAAGAACCGACGCCTCCTGGCCCTGGCCCCGGACCCGGCCCTGATCCGGGTCCCGGTCCTGGCCCTGATCCGGGCCCAGGTCCCGGCCCCGGCCCCGGTCCTGATCCGGGTCCTGGCCCTGGTCCCGGCCCCGGTCCTGATCCGGGCCCCGGCCCTGGTCCCGGTCCCGGTCCCGGACCTGGCCCCAGCCCGATCCCTGAGCCTGGCACCTGGCTGATGATGATCGTCGGCTTCTTCGGCCTGGGCTCGATGGTGCGCCGCTCGCGCGCCGACGAGCGGGCCCGCGGCAAGGTCGCCTAGGACCCTCCGAGGACTAAGCCTGAAACAAGAAAGGCCGCGCTGATCGTGCGGCCTTTTTCGTGGCTGGAGCGTTGGGATCCGCTTCGCATCCGCTCGTGGAAGCCTAGCAGGCCTTTCCCATACGCGCCGACGAGCGGGCCCGCGGCAAGGCCGCCTAAGACCTTCCAGGGGCTAAGTCTGAAACAACAAAGGCCGCGCTGATCGCGCGGCCTTTTCGTGTCTGGCGCATTTGGGGCCCGCCGCGAGGCGGGCCCGGTCGCGGAAGACTAGCGGTCCTTCTCCATGCCGCCGACGGCGGCCTGAGCCGCGGCCAGACGGGCGATCGGCACCCGGAACGGCGAGCAGCTGACGTAGTCGAGGCCGACCGTCTCGCAGAACTCGATCGAGGCCGGGTCGCCGCCATGCTCGCCGCAGATGCCGAGCTTGACGTTCGGACGCACCGCCCGGCCGCGCTCGGCGGCGATGCGGATCAGGTCGCCGACCCCTTCCTGGTCGAGGCTGACGAAGGGGTCCTTTTCGAAGATGCCCTTTTCCAGATAGGCGCCCAGGAACCGGCCGGAGTCATCGCGGCTGATGCCGAAGGTCGTCTGGGTCAGGTCGTTGGTGCCGAACGAGAAGAACTCGGCGTTGTCGGCCAGGTCGCCGGCCCGGATCGCCGCGCGCGGCAGTTCGATCATGGTGCCGACCTGATACTCGATCTCGCGGCCGCGTTCCTTCAGCACCGCCTGTGCGGTCTTGTCAGTCAGCTGGCGCAGGAAGCGCATCTCTTCGCCCTTGGCGACCAGCGGGTGCATGATCTCCGGGATCGGGGCGGCCTTGCCGCTTTCGGCGATCTCGCAGGCCGCCTCGAAGATGGCCCGGACCTGCATCTCGTAGATTTCCGGATACGAGACGCCCAGGCGGCAGCCGCGGTGGCCCAGCATGGGGTTGGTCTCGTGCAGTTCCTTGGCCCGGCGCATCAGCTTGGCGGCGTCGAGGCCGGTGGCGTCGGCGACGGCCTGGAGATCGGCCTCGGTGTGCGGCAGGAATTCGTGCAGCGGCGGGTCGAGCAGCCGGATGGTGACCGGCAGCCCTTCCATGATCGTGAACAGCTCGACGAAGTCGTTGCGCTGCATCGGCAGGATCTTGGCCAGGGCGTTGCGACGGCCGGCCTCGTCGTCGGCGAGGATCATCTCGCGCACGGCGGCGATGCGGTCCTCGTCGAAGAACATGTGCTCGGTGCGGCAGAGGCCGATGCCCTCGGCGCCGAACTGGCGGGCGGTGCGCGCATCGAGCGGGGTTTCGGCGTTGGCGCGGACCTTCAGGCGGCGGACCTTGTCGGCCCAGCCCATAAGGGCGGCGAAGTCGCCGGTCAGCTCGGGCTCGATCATCTGGACCGCGCCGGCGAGGATTTCACCGCGCGAACCGTCGATGGTCAGGATGTCACCGGTCTTGAAGACGCGGCTGCGCACGCGCAGTTCGCCGGCCTTGGTGTCGATCTGCAGTTCGCCGGCGCCCGAGACGCAGGGACGGCCCATGCCGCGGGCGACGACCGCCGCGTGGCTGGTCATGCCGCCGCGGGCGGTGACGATGCCGCGGGCGGCGTGCATGCCGTGGATGTCTTCAGGGCTGGTCTCGTCACGGACCAGGATCACCGCCTCGCCGGCCGAGCCGAGTCGCTCGGCCTCGTCGGAGTTGAAGACGATCTTGCCGGTGGCCGCGCCGGGCGAAGCCGGCAGGCCGGTGGTGACCACGTCGCGCGGGCTGGCCGGGTCGATGGTCGGGTGCAGCAGTTGGTCGAGGCTGGCGGGCTCGACCCGCATGATCGCCTCTTCCTGCGTGATCAGGCCCTCGCTGGCCAGGTCCACCGCGATCTTCAGCGCCGCCTTGGCGGTGCGCTTGCCGTTGCGGGTCTGCAGCATATAGAGCCGGCCCTGCTCGACCGTGAACTCGATGTCCTGCATGTCGCGATAGTGCTTTTCGAGCTTCTCGACGACGGCCTTGAACTGCAGGAAGACCTCCGGCAGCGCCTCTTCCATCGAGAGCGCCTTCTCGCCCATCTCCTCGCGGGCGATCTTGGTCAGGGCCTGGGGCGTGCGGATGCCGGCGACGACGTCCTCGCCCTGAGCGTTGATCAGGAACTCGCCGTAGAGCCGCGCTTCGCCGGTCGACGGGTTGCGGGTGAAGGCGACGCCGGTGGCCGACGAGTCGCCCATATTGCCGAACACCATCGACTGCACATTGACGGCGGTGCCCCAGCTTTCCGGGATGTCGTGCATGCGACGATAGAACTTGGCCCGGTCGTTCATCCAGCTGGCGAACACGGCGCCGACGGCGCCCCACAGCTGGGCGTGCGGGTCCTGCGGGAACGGCTGGCCCAGCTCCTGCTGGACGGCGGCCTTGTAGTCGGCGACGACCTTTTCCCAGTCCTCGGCGGTCAGGCCGGTGTCGACGGTGACGTCGAGGCGTTCCTTATGCTCGTCGAGGATCTCCTCGAACATGTGGTGGTCGAGGTCGAGCACCACAGCTGAGTACATCTGAATGAAGCGGCGATAGCTGTCGAAGGCGAAACGGCGGTCGCCGGACAGCTTGGCCAGGCCTTCGACGGTTTCATCGTTCAGACCGAGGTTGAGGACGGTGTCCATCATCCCCGGCATCGAGGCGCGGGCGCCCGAACGGACCGAGACCAGCAGCGGGTTGGCGGTGTCGCCGAACTTCTTGCCGGTGATCGTCTCGACCACGGCGAGGCCGGCCACGACCTGGTCCTTGAGCTCGGCCGGGTACTGCTTGTCGTTGGAATAGTAGTGGACGCAGGCCTCGGTGGTGATCGTGAAGCCCGGCGGCACCGGCAGGCCCAGCGAAGACATCTCGGCGAGGTTTGCGCCCTTGCCGCCGAGGAGGTTCTTCATCGAGGCGTCGCCATCGGCGCTGCCGCCCCCGAAGGAATAGACCCAGCGCGACTTGGTCAGCGTATCGGTCGACATTCCTAAGGCCTCCTTAGCCCGTCACTTGCGAGAAGTCCGCGACCCGTTCCATGAGATCGCGAACCTGCACGAGAAGACGCAGGCGGTTCTCACGTTCCGCCGCGTTTTCAGAATTCACTAGCACCGCCTCGAAGAAGGCGTCGACCGGCGCGCGCAGTCCCGAGAGGGCACGCATGGCATCGGCGAAGTCTTCCTGCTGCAAGGCCTGCGCCACGGCCGGCTCGGCGGCCTGGAGGGCGGCGATCAGGGCCCCCTCCTCCTTCGGCGCGGCCGGCATGCCGACGGCAGGGCCAACCGGCAGCTCGCCCTTCTTCTCCTCGGCCTTGAGGATGTTGCCGGCGCGCTTGTAGCCGGCCAGCAGGTTCTGGCCGTCGGCGCCGGTCAGGAAGTGGTCGAGCGCCTCGACCCGGGCGACGATGCGCACCAGGTCGTCGTCGCCGAGCGCGAACACCGCGTCGACCAGATCGTGACGCTTGCCCTGGTCGCGCAGGGCGACCTTGAACCGGTCGGCCATGAAGCCCATGACTTCGTCGGCGACCACGCCGTAGGGGCGGAACTGGTACTGGACCTCGCCCTCCGGCGGATCCCCGGCCGCGGCCGAGCGGTCGAAGCGGATATCGAAGTCCTCGGTCGTCGAAACGACGTAGGGCACGCCTTCGAGCAGCGCGTTCTCGAATTCCTCGACATAGGTCTCGAAGACTTCCGACGGCGAGCGGTAGGCAGGGCCGAGATAGCCGGTGGTGCGGCGGGTCGAGACGTAGAGCGCACGGCCCGGATCGACGTAGCAACGCAGCGACTTGTACCAGTCGGCGACGAGCTCGCGCACCGGGGCGCGGGCCTCGGAGCCCAGCAGGATGCGGATAATGCCGAGGGCGGCGCGGCGCAGGGCGTAGGGGTCGCGCGAGCCGGTCGGCTTTTCGTCGATGGCGAAGAAGGCGACCAGGGTGTCGAGCTTCTCGGCGATGGCCACAGCCATGGTCACCGGGGTGTCGGGCGCCTCGTCCTTGGCGCCGACCGGCCGGTAGTGGTCGCGGATGGCGTCGGCGACGACCGGGCTGATCTTCTCTTCGCGGGCGTAGTAGCCGCCCATCAGGCCCTGGAGTTCGGGGAACTCGCCGACCATGCCGGTCGCGAGGTCGGCCTTGGACAGGCGCGCGGCCAGCACCGCCTTGGGGACGTCGGCGCCGACCCGGGGCGCGATCGCCTTGGCCAGCAGTTCCAGCCGCTCGACACGCTCGGCCAGGGTGCCGAGCTTGGCGTGGAAGGTGACGCCGGACAGCTTGGACAGCCGCTCCTCGAGGGTGACCTTGCGGTCCTCGTCCCAGAAGAAGCGCGCGTCGTTGAGGCGGGCGGAAAGCACCTTGGCGTTGCCGCGGGCGATCTCCTTGCCGCCGTCGGCCGCCTCGATGTTGGCGACGGTCAGGAAGTTCGGAGCCAGTTTACGGCCGCCGTTGCCGTTCCCACGGCTGGGATCGGAGACGGCGAAGTACTTCTGGTGCGTGCGCATCGAGGTGCGGATCACCTCCGGCGGCAGGTCCAGAAAGGCAGGGTCCATGTCGCCGAGCACCGGAGTCGGCCATTCGGCGAGGCCCGCGACCTCGTCCAGCAGGCCGTCGTCGTCGACCAATTCCAGGTTGCGCGCAAAGCAGAGGGTGCGCGCGCCGTCCATAATGCGGTCCTTGCGCTCCTCGGGATCAAGGATCACGAAGTGCGCGGCCAGCTTGTCGCGGTAGGAATCGAAGTCCTTCACCTTGAAGGGCTTGCCCGAGCCCATGAAGCGGTGGCCCTCGGTGACGTCGCCGGCCTCGACGCCGTCGATGTTGAACGGCACGACCGCGCCGTCAAACAGGAAGACGATCCGCTTCAGCGGCCGCACCCAGCGCAGCGTGCCGCGGCCCCAGGTCATCGACTTCGGCCACGGGAAGTTGCGGATCACGTGGTCGAGGATCTCGGCGGCGATCTCGGCGGTCGGGCGGCCCTTGCGGTGGATGTGGGCGAACCACACCCCGTCCTTCTCGGTGAGCTGGTCGCGGGTCAGGCCGGTCGAGCGCAGGAAGCCGTCGATGGCGGCGTCGGGGGCGCCGACGCGCGGGCCCTTGCGCTCCTCGTGGCGGTCACCCTGGGCCGCCGGCAGGCCTTCGGCCACCAGGGTCAGGCGGCGCGGACCGGAGAAGGTCTTCAGCCCCTCCGGCAGCAGGCCCTGCTCGGCCAGCCGCTCGCGGAACATGCGGTCGAGGTCGCGCGCGGCCTGCACCTGCATGCGCGCGGGAATCTCTTCGGAGAACAGTTCGATCAGCAATTGCGGCATGGTCAGGCCTTCGCCACGTCGTCGGACTTCGCGGCGTTTCCGCCCTCGTTTTCAACCCAGGCTTCGGCGCACATCTTGGTCAGGTCGCGGATGCGGCCGATGTAGCTCTGGCGCTCGGCCACGGCGATCGCGCCGCGGGCGTCCATCAGGTTGAACAGGTGGCTGGCCTTGAGCACGTGGTCGTAGGCCGGCAGCACGGTGCGCTGGCCCTGGGGGCCGCGGCCCTCCAGGATGCGCGGCACCTGCCGTTCCATATCCTCGAACTGACGCTTCAGAGTGTCGACGTCATAGAGGTGGAAGTTGGCTTCCGACTGCTGGCGTTCGTTTTCAAGGAACACGTCGCCATAGGTCATCGGCAGCGGGCCGTCCGGATCGTTGAACGCCAGGTCGGTGAAGTGGTCGACGTTCTGCAGGTACATGGCCAGGCGCTCGAGCCCGTAGGTCAGTTCGCCGGCCACCGGCCAGACGTCCAGGCCGCCCACCTGCTGGAAATAGGTGTACTGGGTGACTTCCATGCCGTCGCACCAGACTTCCCAGCCCAGGCCCCAAGCGCCGACGGTGGGGTTTTCCCAGTCGTCCTCGACGAAACGGATGTCGTG
Source organism: Phenylobacterium sp. NIBR 498073 (assembly GCF_027286305.1). NCBI lineage: Bacteria > Pseudomonadati > Pseudomonadota > Alphaproteobacteria > Caulobacterales > Caulobacteraceae > Phenylobacterium > Phenylobacterium sp. NIBR 498073. Next base: position 2,186,202 of record NZ_CP114599.1, on the reverse strand, counting down.
CAGGCGGGTGTCGAGGCCGATCGCCTCCAGGCTGCCCAGATAGAGCTCCTGCAGGTTGTCCGGGTTCGGCTTCAGGATCACCTGATACTGGTAGTAGTGCTGCAGCCGGTTCGGGTTCTCGCCATAGCGCCCGTCGGCCGGGCGGCGCGAGGGCTGCACATAGGCCGCGCGCCAGGGTTTGGGTCCCAGGGCGCGAAGCACCGTCGCCGGATGAAGCGTACCCGCCCCCACCTCGACGTCATGGGGCTGCAGAATCACGCAGCCCTGGCGGCTCCAATAGTCATGCAGCTTCAGGATAAGACCCTGAAACGAAAGCGGCTTATCGGCTGGCATTGGTTGGGGTTTCGCAGGCGCAAAAAAAGTCGGCGGACCATAGGGCCCGCCGACCTTCGCTTCAAGCGGAATGCCTTGTTCTAATTGCCGCGCGGCGTGGTCGCCCGGCCGGCCCGCGACAGCGGCTTGAACTTCGCCCTGTTCTCGGGCGTGTCGGCCACGGGCCCGTTGGTCGTGACGTTCGCGCTGACCGTCGCCGAGGCCGGAACCCCCTCGGCCGAGGCGTCGGGGCTGCCCGGCGGTATGGCCGCGGTGTCGTTGGCCGGCGGGTTCACGCTGGTGTCGGGCATGGCCGGGGTGGCCGAGGCGTCCGCGCCGGGCGGGGTCATCGCCTTGCCGGTCTCGTCCCTCATCTGATCGTGCATCTGACCGTGCATCTGGGCGGGGTCGGCGGGCTTGGATTTCTTGGCGCCTTCGCCTGCATGGGCGGCGCCGCCGATCAGCGCCAGGGCGGCCGCGGTGGTGAGCAGGGTTTTCATCGTCATCGTCATCGCCTCCGAATGACGCCCCCTGGCCCCCACTACCAGGATGCGTCCCGTTCAAGCGTTCGGGGCGCGGCTTTTGTTCCGCTCCAAACCCCACGTCGCCCGGCCACAATCGCCCGCTGGAGCGCCGTTTAGCCTCAAATTTAGGCGCCACACCCCCGTTGTGCACAGCAATCGTGCCGAGCGCGCCTTTTCATTGGTCAGAAGTTACCAGGCGCCGTTCCGCGCGCCGCACGCCGATAGCGTCGCCCTTAGCCGTCGGAGGGGGGATGCCAGCCGCATCTTCCGGCGGATGCGGGTCAAATCGAGCGCTCGCCCCCTGGCTTGGGGCGAGCAGGAGCAGGCGATGAAACTGATCATAGCGGTCGTCAAACCCTTCAAGCTGGACGACGTGCGCGAAGCGCTCGTGGCGGCCGGCGTCGAGGGGCTGACGGTCTCGGAAGTGAAGGGTTACGGCCGGCAAAAGGGCCAGACCGAGATCTACCGTGGAGCCGAGTACCAGGTGAACTTCGTTCCGAAGGTGAAGCTCGAGGCGGTCGTCGATGACGCCGCCGCGGACAAGGCCGTCGAGGCCATCAAGGGGGCGGCCGCCACCGGCAAGATCGGCGACGGCAAGATCTTCGTCCTCGATGTCGAGGACGCCGTGCGCATTCGGACCGGCGAGACCGGCACGGCGGCGCTGTGACGCGCGCCGAACTCATCGGGACAAGGGGATAACGACAATGACGACACTGAGATTCAACAAGCTGACGGGCCTAGCGCTCGCCGCCGTGATCGCGGGCGGCATGCTCGCCCCGGCGGCGTTCGCGCAGGAGGCCGCGCCGGCGGCGGCCGAAGCCGCCGCACCGGTCGCCGCCGCGCCTGAAGCCGCCGCGCCCGTAACCGAGCCCGCGCCGGCCCAAGCTCCGGTCGAAGACGAAAAGCCGGCCCTCGACACCGGCGACACCGCCTGGGTGCTGACCTCCACCGCCCTGGTTCTGATGATGACCATTCCGGGTCTGGCGCTGTTCTACGGCGGCATGGTCCGCCGCAAGAACGTCATCGCGACCGTCGCCCAATCGTTCGCCATCACCGCGGTCATCTCGGTGGTCTGGATGGTCGCCGGCTACTCGCTGGCCTTCAGCGCCAACTCCAATGAGGGCCTCAACGCCGTCATCGGCGGGCTCGGGAACGCCTTCCTGTCGGGCGTCACCATGGAGAGCACGAACGGCCTGGCCGCCACGATCCCGGAATCGGTGTTCGTGATGTTCCAGATGACTTTCGCGATCATCACCCCGGCCCTGATCGCCGGCGCCTATGCCGAGCGCATCAAGTTCTCGGCCGTGCTGGTGTTCACCGTGCTCTGGTCCCTGCTGGTCTATGCGCCGACCGCCCACGCGGTCTGGGGCGGCGGCTTCCTGGGCGGCGACGGCGTCCTCGACTTCGCCGGCGGTACGGTCGTCCACATCAACGCCGGTGTCGCGGGCCTGGTCTGCGCCCTCGTGCTCGGCCGCCGCAAGGGTTACGGCAGCGAGAACATGGCTCCGCACAACCTGGTGCTGACCATGATCGGCGCCAGCCTTCTGTGGGTCGGCTGGTTCGGCTTCAACGCCGGTTCGGCTGTCGGCTCCAACGCCCTGGCCGGCGTGGCGATGCTGAACACCCAGGTCGCGACCGCCGCCGCGGCCATCGCCTGGATGCTGATCGAGTGGGTCGAGCGCAAGAAGCCCGGCATGCTGGGCCTGGCCTCCGGCGCCGTGGCCGGCCTGGTCGCCATCACCCCGGCCGCCGGCTTCGTGAACCCGCAAGGCGCGCTGATCATCGGCCTGCTGGGCGGCGCGGCCGGCTACTTCGGCGCGGTTTGGCTGAAGCGCCTGCTGAAGTATGACGACAGCCTGGACGCCTTCGGCGTGCACGGCATCGCGGGCATCGTCGGCGCCCTGCTGACCGGCGTGCTGGCCGACCCGGCCGTCAACAGCCTGGGCGAAGGCGCGAGCCTGATGACCCAAGCCTGGGGCGTCGGCGTCACCATCGTCTTCACCGCCATCGCCACCTTCCTGATCCTGATGCTCGTGAAGTTCACGATCGGCCTGCGGGTCAGCGACGAGGCCGAGGTCGAAGGCCTGGACATGTCGCAGCACGGCGAAGCCCTGCACGACTAGATCGCCTCAAAACGGGGGGATGGGAACGGGGGGCCTTCGGGTCCCCCGTATTCTTTTGGACGTTGGCCCGGATCAGGCGTCCGGCCAGGGACCGCCGAGCCGGCAGCGGACCGTCCACCAGTCGGGCCGCAAGCCGGCGACCCGCTCTGCCAGGGCGTCGGCCTCGATGTCGCTGGCGCAGATCGCAAAGCAGGTCGCCCCCGAGCCGGACACCCGCGCCAACAGGGTCTCGCGCTCGTCGGCCAGCAGCGCCAGGACGTCGCCGATCGCCGGGGCCAGGGCGATGGCCGGGGCCTGCAGGTCGTTGCGCATGAAACCGAGCCAGGCGGCCATTTCCTCGACGCTCTCGAAGGCGTCCGGCATCGGCGGCGGCGTCACGTCGCCGAAGTCGCCGAGCCCGTCGAAGGCGCGATAGACCGCCGGGGTGGAGACCTCGACCCGCGGATTGACCAGCACCGCCTCGATCGGCGGCAGGACGGGCGCGGGCGACAGCTGCTCGCCCCTGCCCTGCGCCAGCACCGGCCGGCCCCAGAGGCAGGCCGCGCCGTCGGCGCCCAGCGAGGCGGCGATGGCCTCGAGCTCCACATCGTCGACCTGCACGCCCAGGGCCGTGCGCAGCAGGCGCAGGGCCGCGCCCGCGTCGCTAGAGCCGCCGCCGAGGCCGGCGGCCACCGGCAGCAGTTTTTCCAGCGAGAGCCCGACCAGGGGCTGAGGCCCCCGCGCCCGGGCCAGCAAGGCCCGCGCGGCCCTCAGCACCAGATTGTCGCCCTCGCCCGCCAGCATCCCGCTGAACGGACCGTGCACGCGCACCGAAAGGACGTCGGCCTCGTGCAGCACCACCCGGTCGCCGACGTCGGCGAAGGCCATCAGGCTGCAGAGCGGGTGATAGCCGTCGTCGCCCGGCGCGCCGACGTGCAGGAACAGGTTGATCTTCGCCGGGGCGAAGGCGATCGGGCTCATGGCGCGCTACTGACCGGCAATGCGCGGCGCCGCCGCCGGGCCTTTCGGTCCCTGGCCGGAGGCGAGCTTGGACTCCACGTCCGCCTTGATCTTCGCGTCCGGATCCAGGGTCAGCACGCGGCGCCACTGGTATTCCGCCTCGATCCGGCGGCCGACGCGCCAGTAGGCGTCGCCAAGGTGGTTGTTGATCTCCGGGTCGCCGGCCTCAAGCTCGACGGCCTGTTCCAGCAGGTCGACGGCCTTCTTGTAGTCGCCGAGCCGGTAGTGGGCCCAGCCGAGGGAATCGACCATCGCGCCGGACTGCGGGTTGGCCGCCACCGCCCGCTCGACCATCCCCAGGGCCTCGGCCAGCCGCTCGCCGCGGTCGATCCAGGTGTAGCCGAGATAGTTGAGCAGCTCCGGTTCGTCGGGCCGCAGCTCCAGCGCCGCCTTCAGGTCGCGCTCGCCCTGCGGCCAGTGGCCGGCGCGCTCGTAGGCCACGCCGCGCATGTAGAGCAGGCGCCAGTCCGGGGTGGCGCTGCGCTCGATCAGGCCGCTCAGCACCTGGGCGGAGTCGTCGTAGCGCTCGTTGGCGCGCAGCAGGTCGGCGTAGGTGAGCTTGGCCTCGGCGTCGCCGGTCGCGGCGGCCTCCTGCGCCATCTTCAGGGCCACGTCGGACTGCTTGGCGTTCTGGTAGCTCCAGGCCAGCTTGCCGCGCGCGGCGCTGTAGTCGCTGGAACCGGGCTTGGGCCGGGCGTAGGCGGCGCGGGCGCCGTTGACGTCGCCCGCCGCCTCCATGATGTCGCCGACCATCAGCCAGGCGGTGTCGCGGTTCGGGTCGAGCCGCAGCGCCAGCCGCAGATAGGCCAGGCCAAGCTGCTCCTGCTTGGCCGCCAGCATGGTCGCGGCGGGAGCGACCAGCACCTGGGCCGCGCCCTGGCGCAGGCTCGGCGCAGCCGGGGCCGACTTGCCGGCCGCCGCGCGGGCGCGCGCGGCGATCAGGTTCTCGTTGTTCGGCTGCAGGGCCAGGGACGCGTCATAGAGCGCCACGGCGTCGGCGCGCCGGTTCCGGCGCTCCAGAAAGGCTCCATAGGCCTGGACGGCGATGTCGCCGGGCGCATCGCCGCCGGTCAGAGCCTTGTAGTCGGTCTCGGCCTCGTCGTAGCGACGGGCGCGTTCATATAGCCAGGCCTGGCCGAGCTGGCCGAAATAGTCGACGACGCGGTCGCCGCGCATTTCGGGCCGCACCAGCGAGCCTTCGGTGTCGCCGGCCATGGCCGCGGCCCAGGGCGCCAGAAGCGCCGCCGCGCCGCGGTGCGGGAAGCCGATGGCGTCGCCGGACAGCGCGGCCTGGGCTTCCTTGCCCTGGCCCTGAGCCATCAGCTCGACCGCCTTGACCAGCTGGCCGAGGCGCTTGGTGGCTTCGGAGGCGTCGACGCCGTCAGGCGCGAGCACGGCGGCCTTGGGGATGTCGCCGGCCAGCACCGCGGCGGTGAAGGCGCGGTCGCGCAGCAGGTCGCTGGAACCGCCCTCGATCTCGGCCCGCTCGAAATAGGCGGCCGCTTCGGCGCCGGCGCCGTCGTTCAGCGCCCCCTGGCCGGCCAGGAACGCCCCGTAGGCCGAACCGCCCATGCCGTCGTCGGCCGGCGGCGTCCAGGCGACGCCCTGTGGCGCGGTCGCGCAGGCGGTGACCAGGAGCAGCGGAGCGAGGGCGACAAGCAGACGGCGCATGCCTGGGAACCTCGGCGCTTTCGGGGGCGAGTTCAAGGCGTGCACGACGAACTCAGGTGAAATCGCGAGTCCAATGAAAGAAGGGGGCCGCGAGGGCCCCCTTCGGTCTTACATGTTCGGGTAGTTGGGCCCGTCGCCGCCCTGCGGCGTCGTCCAGTTGATGTTCTGCGACGGATCCTTGATGTCGCAGGTTTTGCAGTGAACGCAGTTCTGGAAGTTGATCTGGAACTTCGGATTGTTCCCCGCCTCGTCGTACAGCACCTCGTAGACGCCGGCCGGGCAGAACAGGCGCGCCGGTTCGCCATAGCGCGGCAGGTTCACGTTCACCGGGATGCTCGGATCCTTGAGCTTCAGGTGCGCGGGCTGGTTCTCGTCGTGGTTGGTCGAGGACAGGAACACCGACGACAGCTTGTCGAAGCTGAACTCGTTGTCCGGCTTCGGATAGACGATCGGCTTGTAGTCCTTGGCCAGGCCCGTCGACTCTGCATCGGACTTGCCGTGCTTCAGCGTGCCCCACGGCGACCAGCCGCCGAGGATGTTGGCGATCATCGCGTCGGCGCCGCCGAGCACGAGGCCCGGAATGGTGCCGAACTTCGACCACAGCGGCTTGAAGTTACGGACGGCCCACAGCTCCTTGTGGACCCACGACTTCTTGTAGGCGGTTTCATAACCGACCAGCTCGTCGCTGGCGCGGCCGCCCTGGATGGCCTCGAAGGCGGCCTCGGCGGCCATCATGCCGCTCTTGACCGCGTTGTGGCTGCCCTTGATGCGCGGAACGTTGACCATGCCGGCCGAGCAGCCGAGCAGCACGCCGCCCGGGAAGTAGAGCTGCGGCAGCGACTGGGAGCCGCCCTCGGTGATGGCGCGGGCGCCGTAGGCGACGCGCTTGCCGCCTTCCAGGTAGCCGCGGATGGTCGGATGGGTCTTGAAACGCTGGAATTCGTCGAACGGCGAGAGCCAGGGGTTCTTGTAGTTCAGGTGGACCACGAAGCCGATGGCCACGTAGTTGTCCCCGAAGTGGTACATGAACGAGCCGCCGCCGGTGGCGTTGTCGAGCGGCCAGCCGAAGGTGTGCTGGGTCAGGCCCGGCTCGAAGTTCTCGTCCGGAACCTGCCACAGTTCCTTGATGCCGATGCCGAACTTCTGGGCGTCGCGGCCATTGGTGAGGCCGAAGCGGGCCTGCAGTTGCTTGGCGAGCGAGCCGCGGACGCCTTCGCCGATGAAGGTGTACTTGGCGTGCAGTTCGATGCCCGGCTGATAGTCGGGGCCCGGATTGCCGTCCTTGTCGATGCCGAACACGCCGGCGACGACGCCCTTCACCGAGCCGTCTTCGTTGTAGACGACTTCCGAGGCGGCCATGCCCGGATAGATCTCAACGCCGAGCGCTTCGGCGTGGGCGCCCAGGGCGCGGCAGACGTTGCCGAGCGAGGCGATGTAGTTGCCGTGGTTCAGCATCCACTTCGGGAAGGGCACCCAGGAGATGTCGAGCTCGCCGTTCGGGCCGAGCATGACGAACTTGTCGCGGGTGACCTTGGTCTCCAGCGGGATGCCGAGTTCCTTCCAGTTGGGCAGCAGTTCGTTGATGCCCTTGGGGTCGATCACCGCACCCGAGAGGATGTGGGCGCCGACTTCCGAACCCTTTTCGAGCACCGCGACCGAAATCTCGGTTCCGGCGGCCTCGGCCAGCTGCTTGAGGCGAATCGCCGCCGACAGCCCAGCGGGCCCGGCGCCGACGATCACGACGTCGTATTCCATCGCTTCGCGTTCAATCGTATCAGTGGCGATGGTCTCGCTCATGATCCCCGTAACTCCCAAAAGGCCGCGGCGGGGTTCCCCTCCCCCTTGTTTCACGCGGCGTTGATCCGTCGGGCGACTTATCCGAAGCTTGTACAAGGGCGGTCAAGCGCGAACTCGGCTATAGACGCTCTTTAAAGAGTACCATGAGCCAAGCCGTGCCCTTCGATCGTGTCGCCGAAAGCCTGCTCGCCTTCTGGGCCGAAGCGGGCGTCGACGCCATGCTGCATGATACGCCCATTGATCGGATCGAGGCGGGCAAGTTCGTGCCGCCCAAGCCGCCGGAGAAGAAGCCGCTTGCCGCGCCGCCTCCGTCGGCCCGGGCCGGCGCGGGTTCCGACGTCGCCGCGGCGGTGGCCCAGGCGCGGCAGCTGGCCGCGGCCGCGCAGGACCTCGAGGCGCTGAAGGCCGCGATCGCGGGATTCGACGGCTGCTCGCTGAAATTTGAAGGCGCGCGGCAGGCGGTGTTCGCGCGCGGCGCGGCCGACGCGCCGCTGCTGGTGATCGGCGAAGGGCCCGGGGCCGAGGAAGACGCCCGCGGCGAGCCGTTCGTCGGCCGGGCCGGGCAGCTGCTGGACCGGATGCTGGCCGCCGCCGGCCTGAGCGGACGGGTGTTCATCACCAACACGGTGTTCTGGCGCCCGCCCGGCAACCGCACCCCTTCGGCGCAGGAACAGGCTGTCTGCCAACCGTTCCTGGAGCGCGCGATCGAGCTGGTCGCCCCCAAGATGCTGCTGCTGGTGGGGGCGCCGTCGGCCAAGTCGATGCTCAAGCGCGACGAAGGCATCCTGTCGCTGCGCGGACGCTGGTTCGAGTGGCGCTCGGAGAGCGGAAACTTCGAACTTCCGGCCATGCCGACCCTGCATCCGGCCTTCCTGCTGCGCCAGCCGGGGGCCAAGAAGAAGGCCTGGAGCGACCTTCTGACCCTGACCGAACGGCTTGATCGCCCTGACCGTGACGCTTAAGACTTAGCCGTCACGAGAACTGAGGGTCACGTCGTCCGCGCGCAGAGGCGGCGACGTGGGGATCGCATGCGGGCACGCAAGGGCATGCGGATCGCGGTCTTGGCCATGATCTGCTCCGCCATCGCCGGAACGACGAACGCCGCGCCACAGGCCCTGAGCCCGTGGGACGCCAAGCGTTACGCCGCCGCGTTCGACGCCGTCGACCGCGGCGACTTCATCGACGCCGAGATGCAGAGCGCCGAGATCAAGGACCGCTCGCTGGCCGGCCACCTGTCGTTCCGCCAGCTGATGCGCCCGGGCGGGCACGTCGCCAGCTATGACGACCTGGCCAAGTGGCTCGACCAGTACAGCGACCTGCCCGGCGCCGAGCGGATCTATATGCTGGCGAGCAAGCGCAAGCCGGCGCTCGGCAAGCCGCTGAAGGCCCCGCTGCTGGCCGGCGCCGACTGGCGCCGCGTCGAGGTCACCGCCCAGGGAATTTCCGGCAAGGCCCCGGCCGACCGCACCCGCAAGGCGCGCGAGGCCTTCTATTCCGGCGACGTACAGACCGCGATGGATCTGGCCCCAGCCGTCGGCGAGCGCTGGATCGCGGGCCTGGCCGCCTATCGCCTCAAGAACTACGCGGTCGCGCAGAGCTTCTTCAGCCAGGTCGCCCGCGACGAGCAGGAAGACCCGTGGCTGCGCTCGGGCGCGGCCTATTGGGCGGCGCGATCGCTGGAGGAGACCGGCGACACCACCCGCGCCCAGGGGTTCCTGAAGCTGGCGGCGCGTCATCCGACCACTTTCTACGGCATGATCGCCGAGCGCCGCGTGCGGCTGGAGGCGCTGGATCGCGTCTCGGAGGCCCCGCCCCCGCCGCTCGTCCGCGAGATCGTGCCGGCGGCCTTCGCCTCGGCCCCCAGCGCGCACCTCACCCCGTTCATCCGCGACGACGCCCGCGCCCACCGCGCCACCGCGCTGGCCCAGATCGGCATGCCGGTCGAGGCCGGGCTGGAGCTGCGCGCCGGGCTAGCCATGGCCAAGACCGAGGCCGAGCGCTCGCAGTGGATGTCGCTGATCCTGGCGCTGAACGCGCCGCTGACCTCGGACGCCGACCTCGCCGCCTCGCTGCCTGGCGCGCGCTCGTTCGCCGAGCCGGACTATCCGACGCCGGTGCTGGAGCCGAAGTCCGGATTCACCATCGATCGGGCGCTGGTCTACGCGATCGTGCGCCAGGAAAGCCGCTTCAACCCGCAGGCCGTTTCGCCGGCCGGAGCCGTCGGGCTGATGCAGGTGATGCCCGAAGCCGCCGCCCGCGCGGCCGGCGACGACAAGCTGAAGGCCGACATGAGCCCGATGTTCGACCCGGCGTTCAACCTGCGGGTCGGCCAGGACTATGTGACCTGGCTGATGGAGCGCGGCGTCGGCTACGACATCCTGCGCACGGTGGCGGCCTATAACGGCGGGCCCGGCACCCTGCTGAAGACCGCCAAGATGGTCGGCGACGAGGCCGACAGCCTGATGCTGATCGAAAGCCTGCCGAGCCAGGAGACCCGCAACTACGTCGAGAAGGTGATGGCGGGCTACTGGACCTATCGCAAGAAGTTCGGCCTCGACACCAAGACCCTCGACGCCGTGGCGCAGGGGGCCCGCTTCGTCGACGCCCGCCTCGACCGCTAGCCGCTAGCTGAGGACCGCTGCGCGGCCGACGCGGCGGCGCAGGGCGGCAAGATCGCCGACGCCGTCGAGGCCCTGGGCGCGCGCCAGGACGCCGGCCAGCTTCGGCCCCACCAGGCGTTCCAGCAGCCCCGGCTCGCGCGCCACCAGCAGGGCCGCCCCGCCGCCATCCTCCAGATGCCGCCGCACGCTCTCGTCCCAGCCCGGCCGCAGGCGCAGCGAAGCCGGCAGCGCCAGCACGTAGTCGCCCTTGGCGCGGCGCAGAGCGTCGGCGAAGCCTGCGAGGACGTCGGCGCCGGCGTCTTCGCAGATCGCCGCCGTCGCCTGGCTCGGCCCGGCGTCGACGACGATCACCTCGCGCACCAGGCCATCGACCGCCGCCGGCACCAGCACCGACAGCAGCGCGGCCAGGTCACGCTCGGATTCGGCCGTGGGAACGATGACGGAGATCATGGCTCCAAAGGTGTCGCTTTGGTCCCCGCGTCAATCTTGTTCTTGCTTTGTTCGCGCCCGATCCTATGCTTTCACGGTGAGCACCTTCACCCAGCAGATCACGGTTCGCGGCCGCGGCGCGCGGTCCAACGCCAGCGGGCGATTCGAGAGCGAGGCCCGCGAAGCGTTCGACGACGGCTGGACGCTCGAAGACGCCGAGCCCCAGCAGCTGAAGACCACGCTGAGCCCCGAGAAGGCCCGCACGATCATCAACAAGAACGACAGCCCGGACGTCGGCTTCTCGCGCTCGATCAATCCCTATCGCGGCTGCGAACATGGCTGCATCTACTGCTACGCACGGCCGGCCCACGCCTATATGGGCCTGTCGCCCGGGCTCGACTTCGAGAGCCAGCTGTTCTTCAAGCCCGACGCCGCGCGGCTGCTGGAAAAGGAGTTGTCCTCGCCGCGCTACAAGCCTGAGTTCATCCACATCGGCGGCAACACCGATCCCTATCAGCCGGTGGAGCGGACGACGCGGATCACGCGCGGGGTGCTGGAGGTGCTGGAGCGCTTCGGGCACCCCTGCTCGATCATCACCAAGTCGGCGCTGATCCTGCGCGACCTGGACGTCATTGGGGCGATGGGACGGCGCAATCTGTGCCGGGTGGCCATCTCGGTCACCAGTCTGGACCGCAAGCTGGCGCGCAGCATGGAGCCGCGGGCGGCGACGCCCGAACGCAGGATCGCGGCGATCAAGGCGCTGGCCGACGCCGGCGTGCCGGTGGTGGTGATGTTCGCGCCCGCCATCCCCAGCCTGAACGACCACGAGATGGAGGCGGTGTTGGAGCGGGCCGCCGAGGCCGGGGCCAAGGGGGCCGGCTATGTCGCCCTGCGGCTGCCGCGCGAGATCAAGGACCTGTTCCGCGAATGGCTGGAGACCGACCATCCCGACCGCGCCCGGCGGGTGATGTCGCTGGTCCGCCAGATGCGCGGCGGGCTCGACTACGATCCCGAATGGGGCAAGCGGATGCGCGGCGAGGGCCCGATCGCCGAACTTCTGTCGCAGCGCTTCCATGCGGCCAAGAAGCGGCTGGGGCTGGACGCCAAGCTGTCGTCGCTGGACCTCTCGCAGTTCAGGGTTCCGGCGAAGGCCGGCGACCAGGGCGACCTGTTCGCCGGCTGAGCTAGCGGCTGAACACCCCGACCAATTCCACGTGCGGCGACCAGAGGAACTGGTCGACCGGCAGCACGCGTTCCAGGGTGAAGCCGGCGTCGACCAGGGTTCGGGCGTCGCGCACGAAGGTCGCCGGATTGCAGGAGACCGCGATGGCGCGGGCCACGCCCGAGCGGGCGATCTCGGCCGACTGTTCGGCCGCCCCGGCCCGCGGCGGGTCGAAGACCACGGTGTCGATGCGCTTCATCTCCTCGGCCAGCACCGGGCGGCGGGTCAGGTCGCGGGCCTCGGCGGTGACGCCGTGCAGACCGGGCGCGGTCGCCACGGCGGCGTTGAGCGCCCGAACGGCGGGGGCGGCCCCATCGGCGGCCAAAACCGGCGCGATCTGGGCCAGGGCGAAGGTGAAGGTCCCCACCCCGCAGAACAGGTCGGCGATCCGCTCGGCGCCCGCGGCGGCCTCGGCGGCCATGGCCACCATCGCAGCCTCGGCCTGGGGCGTGGCCTGCAGGAACGCGCCCGCCGGCAGCGCCACCGTCGCCGGGCCCAGCCGCACCGTCGGCTGGCGGGCCAGGTAGGCGACCTCGCCGTCGAGCGTGACGCGCGCCAGGTCAGCCTCGGCGGCGACCTCGGCCATACGCATGCGGGCGTCGGCCGAGAGCCCGCCGCTCTTGCGCTCGACCCCGCTGATATCGACGTCGATGCCGGTGTCGGTCAGGGTGACGTGCAGGGTCGGGGCCGACTTCGGGTGCTCGAACAGCGGCGCAGCCAGGCGGCGCAGCGCCGGGAGCGCCGCCTCCAGCGACGGGTCGGCGATCGGACAGGCGCTGATGTCGACCACGTCCCAGGACTTGCGGGTCTTGAAGCCCAGGCGCGCGGCGTCCTTCTTGCCCTGGCGGGCGTGCAGGGCCAGGCGGCGGCGGGTGTGCGGCTGGGCGGCGAAGGCCGGCAGAACCTGCGTCTCGATCCGCTCGCGGGCCAGGGTGCCGATCAGCCGCTCGACCTTCCAGGCCAAGTAGGCTTCGTGCTCCCAATGCTGCAGGGCGCATCCCCCGCAGACGCCGAAATGCGGGCACGGCGGTGAGACCCGCTGCAGGCTGGCCTCAAGAACGGCCTCGACCTCGCGCCGCTGCGGACCGGCCGCCAGGCGTACGCGCTCGCCCGGCAAGGTGAACGGCGCATAGAGCGGACCGGCCGCAATGCCGTCGCCTTCGCCGCCGACAGCCTCGATCAGAACCTCTACCGGCGGACCGGACGGGGCTTCGGTGGGGCGGGCCCGATGAGGCCGAGGACGTCGCATGCTCAAAACTCGCTGATGGCGCCGACCCCGCAATCCCAAGCGGGACAAGGCGTCAACGAAGATGAACGAACATGAACGGGCCGCTCAAGCACCGTTCAGACTCGTTCAGCCAAGTTCCATAGCGCAGGCGGGGCCTCGGCGCCGCCTCCGAGTTCGAATGAAGGATAAGCCGATGAAACGCGCTCTTGCTCTCGCCGCCGCCGGGATGATCGCCGTGACCGCGCCCGTCGTGACGTTCCCGAGCATCGCATCGGCCCAGTCCTACGACCCGTGCCGTGAGCAGCAACGCCAAAGCGCCAACAAGGGCACCATCGTCGGCGGCGTGGTCGGCGCGCTGGCCGGCGGCGGCGTCGCCGCCAAGGGCGCCAAGACCGAAGGCGCGCTGCTCGGCGGGGCCGTCGGCGCGGTGGCCGGCCACGAAATCGGCAAGCGCAACAGCAAGTGCAGCAGCTACCGCCCTGCCCCCGCGCCGCGCCCGGCCGCCTATCGCTCGAGCAGCAACTACCAGCGCAGCAGCTACAGCCAGCCCAGCAACTGCCGCTGGGTCCAGGACAACTACGGCGGTCGCAACCACAGCTACGAGGTCTGCCGGGGCCGTGACGGCGTCTGGCGTCCGAGCGGCCGCAGCTAACTCAACGACCTCGCATCAGTCCCAAAGGGTATCTTGCAATGAACTTCCGTTCGACCTTCGCCAAGAGCGTGCTCGCGGGCGTGGCCGGCGTCATGGCGCTCGGCGCGGCCGCCGCCGTTCCGACCTTCGCCGCGGCCCAGTCAGCGCCGTACTACGGCAATAGCTACGGTAACACGTACTACGACCCCTGCCGTCGCGACTCGACCAACCGAGGTACGGTCGGCGCCCTGGTCGGCGGCGCGCTGGGCGCAGCCATCGGCTCCAACGCCGCGGCCCGCAACGCCCGCACGGAAGGCGCCCTGCTGGGCGGCGCGCTCGGCGCGCTGGGCGGCGCGGCGGTCGGCAAGAACTCGGCGGCCTGCGGCGGCACGACCTATCGCGCTCCGCAGACCACCTACAACGGCTACTACGGCCAGCCCGCCGACAACGGCTACTACGCCCGTTCGTATGACGATCGCCGCTATTACGACCGCAGCGAGCCCTATCGCGTGGTCGAACGTCCGGCCGCTACCGACGGCTGCACCCTGGCCGAGAGCCCGATCTACCTGCCCGACGGCCGCACCCAGAAGCGTTTCGTCCGCGTCTGCCCCGACGCGAACGGGAACTTCCAGGTCGTCGACTAAGCCTCCCAAGGGGGAGCCCGTCGGCGTACTCGACGGACTGAAGCCGCCCGCGCCGCCCCGCGCGGGCGGCTTCTCACTTTTGTCCGCCCGCCCAGGTGTGCGGATTGAACGACTAGATGGCGCACCAGCCCACCCAGGATCGGTGAAACCCTGACCTGAGATAGGCCGGCGCCAAGTTTCCCGGCAGGCCTGACAGCCGCTTTTTCCTTTACATTTCAAGAGTCCGGGTAGCATCTGTCGCTGTGATCCGACGCGCTCGTCGCCCGGGTCCGCATCCAGTTCTTTTGCAGACGCAGAACCGCGCCGAGCAGCCGGCGAGCGTGTCCGTCGCCGTCCGCGACGCGCCGCAAGGAAGCGGAAGATGATCATTTTCTCCACACGCGCCCGGGTCGCAGGAGCGGTTCCGGAGGCCGTCGCATGGGCGGCGGAGATCGCGCAGGTCGTAACCAAGGCGACCGGCGTCGCCATCGAGGTGGCGACCCGAGTGGGCGGTCACAACGACATCATCTGGGTGTCGCGGCTCGACAACATGGCCGCGCTCGAGGCGCTCATGGAAAAGGTCCAGGGCGACCCGAACTATCATGCGGCGATCAAGACGGCGCAGGATAAGCAGCTGTTCGACAGCCTCAGCGTCGAGCAGGCTTTCTGGCGCACGATCTGAAGGACGTCAGGGGCGGCACGCCCACAGCAGGTACTCGAAATTGCCGTCGCCGCCGGCGATCGGGCTGTCGGCGGTGGCGCGGACGATCCAGCCCGAGCGCTGCAGGAACGCCGCCACCTCGTCCAGCGCCCGGACGCGTGCGGCTTCATCCTTGACCAGCCCGCCCTTGCCGACGTGCTCGGGTCCGACTTCGAACTGCGGCTTGACCAGGGCCACGAGGTCCGCGCCACCGGCGGCGAGCGCCAGGGCCGCGGGCAGCGCCTTGGCCAGGCCGATGAAGCTGACGTCGGTGACGATGAGATCCGGCGCGACCGGGATCAGGTGCGGGTCGAGGCTGCGGGCGTCGACGCCCTCAAGTCCCACGACGCGCGGGTCGCCCGCCAGCTTCGGATGCAACTGGCCGCGGCCGACGTCGATGGCGAAGACCCGGGCCGCGCCGCGCTGCAGGCAGACCTCCGTGAAGCCGCCGGTCGAGGCCCCGAGGTCGAGCACCGTGCGGTCCTCGACCTGCACCGGCCAGAGATCGAGCGCGTGGACCAGCTTCAGAGCCCCTCGCCCGACGTAGGGATGGGCGGGGAGCGCGGCGATCTCGCCGTCCTCGTCGATCAGTTCGGACGGCTTGGACAGCACACGGCCGGCGACGCTGACGCCGCCGGCCTCGATGGCCGCCCTGGCCTTGGCGCGGCTGTCGAACAGGCCGCGTTCGACCAGGACGACATCCGCGCGCTTCTTGCCCAAGCCTTCTCCAGGCGGGTTAGGCCTGCTCCTCGACGAACAGCTTCTTCAGCTCGTTCTTGAGAATCTTGCCGTTCGGGTTGCGAGGCAAGGTCTCGTGCCAGAAGCGGACCTTCACCGGCACCTTGAAAGCGGCCAGGTGCTCGGCGACGTGGGCGCGGAGCTCTTCTTCGGTCGCCGAGGCGCCGGGCTTCAGGGTGACGACCGCGGCCGGCTCCTCGCCCAGCGTCCGGTGCGGGATGCCGACGATGGCCGCGTCCATCACCGCCGGGTGGTCGTAGAGAACGTTCTCGACCTCGATGCAGTAGATGTTCTCGCCGCCGCGGATCAGCATATCCTTGGCCCGGTCGATGATGAAGCAGAAGCCTTCCTCGTCGAGGCGCGCCAGGTCGCCGGTGCGGACCCAGCCGTCGACGAAGGTCTGGGCCGTCGCTTCGGGCTTGTTCCAGTAGTTCTTCACGACCTGCGGGCCGCGCGCCCAGAGCTCGCCCACCTGGTTCGGCGCGAGCACGGTGACGCCGTCGGCCGGGTCACGGATCTCCAGGTCGCTGACCGGGACCGCCGGACCGCAGCTGTCGGGACGGTTGGCGTAGTCCTCAGCGCCGTGGGTGGTGACGGTGGCGCAGGTCTCGGTCATGCCCCAGCCGTTGCCGGGCGCCGACTTCGGGAAGGTTTCCTTGATCTTGCGGACCAGCTCCGGAGCCGACGGCGCGCCGCCGTAGGAGACCGATTCCAGCGAGGAGAGGTCGTAGTTGGCGCGGGCCGGATGCTCGATCAGCTGCCAGGCGATGGTCGGCACGCCGCCCGCCGACTGGATCTTCTCGCGCTGGATCAGCTCGAAGGCCCGGATCACGTCCCACTTGTGCATCATCACCAGCTTGGCGCCGCCGGCCAGCGACGGGTTCAGCACGGCCATGCAGCCGGTGACGTGGAAGAACGGGATCGAGATCAGCGACGAGCGCTGCGGCGCGCTGGGATCCG
Organism: Phenylobacterium sp. NIBR 498073; assembly: GCF_027286305.1. Classification (NCBI taxonomy): domain Bacteria; kingdom Pseudomonadati; phylum Pseudomonadota; class Alphaproteobacteria; order Caulobacterales; family Caulobacteraceae; genus Phenylobacterium; species Phenylobacterium sp. NIBR 498073. The sequence continues at coordinate 2,169,624 of NZ_CP114599.1, read as the reverse complement.
GCTCCGGCGGCTTCTCGCCGCGGCGCAGGAAGGCGCGCGCGCCGGCCACCGCGCCGGCCATGATGTTGGAGTTGACCGCCCGCTGGGTGGCCAGGGCGCCCTTCGGCTTACCCGTGGTGCCCGAGGTGTAGAAGATGGTGGCGTCGTCGTCGGGATGGATGTCGACCGGCGGCAACGGCTGGTCAGGCAGGTTCGCCCATTCATTGGCGCCGCCCAGCACGCTTTCCAGGGTGGTGACCTGGGGATGGGCGATCTCTTCGCGCGAGCGGCTGACATAGACGCGCACGAGGTCCGGGCAGTTGGGCAGATGCTCGGTCAGGCGCTCGTAGCGCTCGGCGTCCATCAGCACGACCTTGCTGCCGGAATCGGTCAGGCCGTACTCCAGCTCCGGCCCGGTCCACCAGGCGTTCAGCGGGGTGACGATCGCGCCCAGCGAGGCTGCAGCGTAGAACGACACCACCCATTCGGGCAGGTTGCGCATGATGACCGCGACGCGGTCGCCCTTCTGCACGCCATCGGCCTGCAGTTGGCGGGCGAGCGCCGAGACGGCGCGATAGAAGGCTTCGTAGGTGACGCGTTCGTCTTCGTAGACGAGGAAGGCCTTTTCACCGTGGGTGCGGCCCAGCTCGACGATCGAGCGCAGCGACGGCGGGAGGTTCTTCCAGGTCCGGGTGGGAACGCCGCGAATATCGACCGTCTCCATCTCAGCCGGCGATCCAGGCGCGGTGATCAGCGCATGGGCCTGGGCGATGGACATGGCGGGCCAACCAGCGGGCAGCTCAGCCTCGGACATGGGCGTTCTCCTAATGCTCGCACGGGCCTTAACGCGCCCGCGTCGTCGTAGGTGAACAAGCATAACCTAGCGCCCGGTGCAAACGTGTGTTTGACGCGGCGGCAGGTAATCGCACTAAAGCTGGACGAACGCCGCCCCAGCCGACCATTCATCGGCGGGGCGGCGTAACGCCGGTGGGCTAGACCACAGCCTCAAGCAGGCTCAGCGCATGCTCGAGCTTGGTCTTGGCGGCCTCGGACTCGGCCAGGCGCTCGCGATTCTCCTCGACCACCTCTTCCTTGGCGTTGGCGACGAAGGCCGGGTTGCCGAGCTTCTTCATCACGTGGGCGATGTCGGAGGCGTGGCCGGCAATCTCCTTGGCCAGGCGGGCGCGCTCAGCAGTCAGGTCGATGAACTCGGCCACCGGCAGGGCCAGGGTCGCACCGTTGACGACGAAGGGGATGGCCCCCTGCGGCGCCTCCTCGACGAAGCTGACCTCGGCCACGCGCAGGGTCTGGGCGATGACCGCGGCGTTGGCCGCAAACACCGCGCGCTGGGCGTCGGTGGCGTCCACGACCAGCAGCGGCGGACGGGCCGAATGCGGGACGTTGAGTTCGGCCTTCACCGAGCGGCCCTCGCTGACCGCGGCGACGATCAGGCCGATCTCGGCGTCGGCGTCCGGGTCGATCAGGGTATCGGCCAGCTGCGGCCAGCGAGCGGTGATCAGCATCCCCTCGCCGCGCGCGGCGCCGAGGTCGGCGGTCTGGGCCCACAGCTCCTCGGTGAGGAACGGCATGACCGGGTGCAGCAGCTTCAGGATCACGTCCAGCGCCCAGGCGGCGGTGGCCTGGGTCTCGGCCTTCAACGCCTCGTCGGTTCCGTTGAGCAGCGGCTTGGCCAGTTCGACATACCAGTCGCAGAAGGTGTTCCAGATGAACCGGTAGAGGCCGTTGGCCGCGCCGTCGAAGCTGCAGCCTTCCAGCGACTTGCTGATCGCATGGGCGGTGCGCACCGTCTCGCCGACGATCCAACGGTTCAGCACGCCCTTCACATTGGCGGGATCGAAGCCTTCGGCCCGGGCGCAGCCGTTCACCTGGGCGAAGCGGGCGGCGTTCCACAGCTTGGTGCCGAAGTTGCGGTAGCCCTCGATGCGCTGGCGCGACAGCTTGATGTCGCGGGCCTGGCCCGACATCGCCGTCAGGGTGAAGCGCAGGGCGTCGGCGCCGTAGTCGTCGACCAGCTCCAGCGGGTCCATGACGTTGCCCTTGGACTTGGACATCTTCTTGCCCTCGGCGTCACGGACCAGGGCGTTGATGAAGACGCGGTCGAAGGGCACTTCGCCCATGAAGTGGATGCCCATCATCATCATCCGGGCGACCCAGAAGAAGATGATATCGAAGCCGGTGATCAGGGTGCTGGTCGGGTAGAACCGCTCCAGGTCGCTGGTCTTTTCCGGCCATCCCATGGTCGAGAACGGCCACAGGCCCGAGGAGAACCAGGTGTCGAGGACGTCCTCGTCCTGACGCAGCGGCTCGTCGTGGCCGTAGTGTTCGCGGGCGAGCGCCTTGGCCCCCTCCTCGCTCTCGGCGACGAAGATCTTGCCGTCCGGGCCGTACCAGGCCGGGATCCGATGCCCCCACCAGAGCTGGCGCGAGATGCACCAGGGCTCGATGTTCCGCATCCACTCGAAATAGGTCTTTTCCCAGTGCCGGGGCTCGAAGACCGTACGGCCTTCCTCCACAGCCTTGATCGCCGGCTGGGCCAGGACCTTGGCATCGACGTACCACTGGTCGGTCAGGTAGGGCTCGATGACCACGCCCGAGCGGTCGCCGTGCGGCACGGCATGGCGGGTCTTCTCGATCTCGCGCAGCAGGCCCAGTTCCTCGAAGGCGGCGACCACCTTCTTGCGGGCCTCGAAACGGTCCAGGCCGCGATACTCGGCCGGCGCGTTCTCGTTGATCTTCGCATCATCGGTGAAGATGTTGATCATCGGCAGGTTGTTGCGCTTGCCGACCTGATAGTCGTTGAAGTCGTGGGCCGGGGTGATCTTCACCGCACCAGAGCCCTTCTCCGGGTCGGCGTATTCGTCAGCGATGATCGGGACAGGACGGTTCACGATCGGCAGGCGGACGGCGCGGCCGATCAGGCCCTTGTAGCGCTCGTCGCTCGGATGCACGGCGACGGCGGTGTCGCCGAGCATGGTCTCCGGGCGGGTGGTCGCCACGACGATCTCGCCGGAGCCGTCCTCGAGCGGATAGGCGAAGTGATAGAAGGCGCCGTCGACTTCCTTCTGCTCGACCTCGATGTCCGAGATCGCGGTCTGGAAGTGCGGATCCCAGTTCACCAGGCGCTTGTCACGGTAGATCAGGCCCTGCTTGTGCAGCGTGACGAACACCTTGCGGACCGCCTCGGACAGCCCCTCGTCGAGGGTGAAGCGTTCCCGGCTCCAGTCACAGGAGGCGCCGAGGCGGCGCAGCTGGTTGGTGATGGTTCCGCCGCTCTGCGCCTTCCATTCCCAGACCTTGGCGATGAACTCGTCGCGGCCCATGTCGCGCCGGCCGATGTTGCCCGCCGCGGCGAGCTGGCGCTCGACCACCATCTGGGTGGCGATGCCGGCATGATCGGTGCCGGGCAGCCAAAGGGCGGCCTTGCCGCGCATCCGCTCAAAGCGGATCAGCACGTCCTGCAGCGTGTTGTTCAGCGCATGGCCGATATGCAGCGAGCCGGTGACGTTCGGCGGCGGGATGACGATCGAGAACGGCTCGGCGGCCGGGTCGGCGCTGGGCGCGAAGGCTCCCGAGCCCTCCCACATGGCGTAGAGGCGCTGTTCGGCGGTCTTGGGGTCGAAGTTCTTTTCAAGCATTTGGGGCGCTGCATACATTTTCGATCATCGGCGTGGAAGCGCGATGACGGTGGAATCGGCTCATCCCCGCGCAGGCGGGGTCCAAGCGGACTCGCGAAAACGAAAGTGCAGACCCGGCTTGGGGCCCGGCGAACCGGGCTGAGCGGTGCTTGTGGTCGTTTAGCGTACGCCGCCGCGGGCGATCCGCTCGACTTCGCGGTCGACGGTCTGCTGGACGATGTCCGGCAGGTTTTCGTCGAGCCACTGCTTGAGCAGCGGGCGGAGCAGTTCGCGGACCACGTCCTCCAGGGTGCGGCCGTCGGCCGGCATCTGGATCGAACGCGACAGCTGACCGAAGGCCGAGGCCGCAGCGCTCGCAGCGACCGCGCCGACCAGCCCATCGCCGATGTCCACGGCCGGAGCGGGCGGCGCAGGCGGCGGCTCATAGGCCGGAGCCTCGGGCTCCTCGCTCACCGTGGGGGTGTAGACGTCGAGATCGCCGAGCGACTCGACCTTGTCGGTCAGTTCCAGCGCGCCGTCGTCTTCTTCGGCGACCGGTTCCGGCTCCGGCTCGAACACCGGGGCGGCGGCCTGCACGGGTTCGGCTTCGGGCTCGGGCTCGGGAGCCGCGGCGTCCGCCGGCGCGTCATCTTCGGAGATGATCCGCCGGATGGAGGCCAGGATCTCCTCCATCGTCGGTTCTTGCGAGGTCTGTTCAGACATTTCGGGGCCGCCGGTGGTGCGAGTAGAGAATCCGTCGCGCCAAGCTTGGCGCGACGGTGTGATCCTGCAATTTCCGCCAGAAGGCGCAAGCGCCTAATCGCCTGTCAGGCGAAACCGTGCACGAAAACTTTAACCCTATTTCGGCGCAGCGGGCGGCGGAGCGGCGACCGGCTTCTCGACGGTCTTGGGCGTAAACGCGCCATCGACGACTGCAATCGGTTCTTCCCAGGGCACCCAGCCCCAGGTGATCCGGTTCTTGCGGAAGTTCGTCGTCGGATCGTAGCGCGTCAGGCCCGGCTCAAGCATCGGACCTTCCAACTGCCCCATCTGGGCCAGGACCAGCGAGCTGGCGACGAACTCGTCGCGGCGCGCGCTGACCTGCGACAGCTCAGCGTTGCGCAGTTCCTGCTCGGCGTTCAGCACGTCGAGCGTGGTGCGCAGGCCGACCTGCTGCTCCTGCTTGGTGCCTTCGGCGGCGATTCGGGCGGCCTTCACCTGCTGGTCGGTGGAGGAGATGTTCGCCTTGCTGGCCAGATGCTGGTTCCACGCCTGGGTCAGGCTCTGCATGACCGCTCGGCGCGCCACCTCGACGTTGATCCGGTCGGCGTTGTTGCGCTCCATCGCCGCGCGCACGCGCGAGGAGACCAGACCGCCGGTGAACAGCGGCATGGTCAGGGTCGCCCCGGCGCGCACGGCGCGCGACGAATCCTCGCCCGACCAGGGATCCGCCATCCCGCTGTAGCCGACCGATCCGGTGACCCCGAGGTTGGGCATGCGTTCGGCGCGGGCCGCCGACAGGCGGGCGCGGCTGCCCTGCTCGGCGTACTGGGCCTGACGAATCTGCGGATTGTTGACCTCGGCGGCCTCGTAGGCCTGGACCACATCGGCGGGCAGCAACGACGAGATCGGCGGCTCGGCGGCCAGGTCGCCCGGATTCTGGCCGACCACGGCGGCGTAGACCGCCCGGCTAGAGGCCAGTTGCGCCTGGGCCTGGGACAGCTGCGCCTCGGCGGCGGCTAGGCGCGCCTCGGACTGCGCCACGTCGGTGCGGGTGATCTCGCCGACCTCGAAGCGGGCCTTGGATTCGTCGAGCTGGCGCTGGAGGACGCGGACGTTCTCCTCGCGGATGCGCAGGCCTTCCTGGTCGCGCCGGGTGTCGGCATAGGCCTGGACGACCGACTGCATCACCGTGGCTTCGGTGCGGCGCAGTTGCTCGCGTCCGGCCAGAATGTCGGCCTCGGCGGCGTTCACCGCCGCGGCGACGCGGCCGCCGGTATAGATGGGCTGGCTCAGCTGCAGGGTGGCGCTGGCGCTGTTGTCGTCGCGGCGGCCGGCGATGAGCGTGTCGCGGATGCCGTCGCCGTTGGTGTCGACGAAGTCGCCTTGGCCCGGGGTGCGGAGATCGGCCCAGGCGACCGAACCGGTGACCGAGGCCTGCGGGCGATAGCCGGTCCGCGCCTGGACCCAGTTCTCGTCGAGGGCGCGCTGGGTGGCGCGCTGGGCCTGAAGGGTCGGGTTCGATTCGTACGCGAGCGCGATGGCCTCGGCCAGGGTTTCGGCGGACGCCGGCGCGGCGATCGCGAGCGCAAGTCCTGCGCTGTAGACCGCGGCCAACAAACCTCCGCGACGACTATTGAACATGGTTATCCCCGAAACGGCGTAGTGAGACCGGGTCCTATATGACCGCCTATTCAGCGCCGGACTAGAGGGCGCGACCTTAAGCTTTTTTCACCCCAAGGTTTCGGCCATGTTTCACGTGCGCCATCTGCACGCGAGGATCGCCTCGACCTAGAACGCAAACCCCGCCTTCGGTTCGAAGCCCGGCAGAACAGGCGCCATGGCGTCAAACAGCGTACGACGGCCGACGCCGTCGTCGGCGCGGACATAATAAACAGCTTGGCCGGTAGGTCCGTTCCGTTCGATGACCAACAGGCGTCCGCCCGGGGCCAGGGCGTCGAGCCAAGTCTGGGGCGCGCGGGTGACCGCCCCCTCGACCACGATGAGGTCGTAGCCCGCGCCAGGAAGCGCCTTGAGGTCCCCGGCGTCGAAGCGGGTGACATCCAGGCCGACCGCCTCCAGCACCGCGGCCGCATAGGGCGCGGCGATCGCCAGCGCCCGCTCGCCTTCGACCGGCCTGGCCGCTTGCAGCAGCTTGGAGACTTCGCGCGGGCGCAGCAGGAAGCGGCCCGGCGCATATTCGACATCGACGTCGGCGTAGGCCTGGAAGGCCTTATCCGCCGGGATCAGCGCCTCACGCGGGATCGCGCGCATGGCGTCGTGCAAACGCACGTCGGTCACGTCGTTGGTGCGAACTTGGCTCTCGACCATGTTGAGCCGGGCGGCGACGAAATCGGCGGCCATGATTCCTCGACGGGACAGACGTAGAATAAGAAACTTGGGCGCGCTTATAGGTCCGCCCCTCCCGTTAAGGCAATCGGCCCATGAGACCTGTGAGAGAGGATTGCAGGGAGCGGCCTGTTCTGTTAGCCAAGCGCCCTCCCCGGCCCCGGCCGGCGGCGGCCTGATGGCGGAGTGGTGACGCAGCGGACTGCAAATCCGTGAACCCGAGTTCGATTCTCGGTCAGGCCTCCAAATTTCACCCAAAAATTCGATCGATGCTTCCCGGCCCATGCTGGGAAATCTGCGCAGGGTTACGCGACGGGCGCCTTTGCCGCGCCCACGACAGCCAATAGTTTGTCCGCAAATGCGGAGGAACGAACATGGCTGACTTCGGAATCGAGCAGGGGCTCGAGGAATTCCGCGCCCAGGCCCGCGCCTGGCTGGAGGAGAACTTCCCCGCCTCGCTGCGCGGCAAGCCCGGCGTCGCCGCCGCCCTGATGGAGGGCGAGAAGCCGCAGGGCGACGTCCTGCTGTGGATGAATCGGATGGGCGAAAAGGGTTGGGGCACCCCGACCTGGCCGGCCGAGTACGGCGGCGGCGGCCTCAGCGGCCAGCAGGCGCGCGTGCTGCAGCAGGAAATGGCCAAGATCGGCGCCTTCAACCCGCTGACCTTCGGCATGGGCGTGACCATGGTCGGGCCGACCATCCTCGACTACGGAACCGAGGAGCAGAAGCGCAAGCACATCCCGCCGATCGTGCGCGGCGAAATCCGCTGGTGCGTCGGCTACTCCGAGCCCAACGCCGGGTCTGACCTGGCCTCGCTGCAGACCAAGGCGGTCGACGCCGGCGACCACTGGACGATCACGGGCCAGAAGACCTGGACCTCGGGCGCCCAGCATTCGCAGTGGTGCGGAGCCCTGGTGCGGACCGACTCCAAGGCCAAGAAGCACGACGGCATCACCTTCATGCTGATCGACATGCAGCAGGATGCGATCGAGACACGACCGATCGCGCTGATCGCCGGCGCCTCGCCGTTCTGCGAGACCTTCTTCAACGACGCCCGCGCCGAGAAGGACGCGGTGCTGGGCGAGTTGAACGTCGGCTGGACGGTCGGCAAGCGGCTGCTGCAGCACGAGCGGGCCAGCCAGACGGGCGCGGCCAACGGCCCGCGGGCGACGCCGATGCAGGACATCGCCAAGCGCTACCTCGAGCTGGACGCCGACGGCCGCATCGCCGACACCGACCTGCGCACGCGGCTGACCCAGCACCTGATGGACGCCCAGATCCACCGCCTGACCCTGGCCCGCGCCGCGGCCGAATCGAAAGGCGCGTCGGGGGCGACCAACGCCGCCTCGGTGCTCAAGAACTCGGCCACCAACGTCGCCCAGACCCGCGCCGAGCTGACGCTCGAGATCATGGGCCACCAGGGCCTGGGCTGGGAGGGCGAGGCCTTCAGCAAGGACGAGATTGAGAGTGTCCGCAGCTGGCTGGGCGGCAAGGCGATGTCGATCTACGGCGGCTCGGCCGAGATCCAGAACAACATCATCTCCAAGCGGATCCTGGGCCTGCCCGACAACACCCAGTCGACCTGATCCGCTGGCGGGGGCGCATGTGATCGGCCACAACTGACCCGAACACTGCGCCTCTGCGGGGATTCGGCCATGGGCCAGGGCGACAAGCGAATCGAGCTGACCCTGCGGGGTCTGGCCCTGGGCTGCCTGATCACGGTCGTCTTCACCGCGGCCAACGTCTATCTCGGCCTGCGGGTCGGGCTGACCTTCGCCTCGTCGATTCCCGCAGCGGTCATCTCAATGGTGATCCTGCGGGGCCTGAAGACCTCGACCATCTGGGAAAACAACATCGTCCAGACGGTGGCCTCGGCCGCCGGGACGCTGTCGTCGATCATCTTCGTACTGCCCGGCCTGGTGATGGTCGGCTGGTGGACGGGCTTTCCGTTCTGGACCTCGTTCTGGATCTGCGTGATCGGCGGGGTGCTGGGGGTCATGTACACGATCCCGCTGCGGCGCGCGCTGGTGACCAATTCGGACCTGCCCTATCCGGAAGGCCGCGCGGCGGCCGAGGTGCTGAAGGTCGGGTCGGGCACGCGCGAGACGGCGGGCGGCGCGGAAGCCAAGGCCGGCCTGGCCGCAGTGGTGGTCGGATCGCTGGGCTCGGCGGCGATCGCCGCAGCGGTCGGGATGCGCGCCCTGGCGGCCGAGATCGCAGTCTGGTTCCGGCCGACGCCCACCACCGCCACCGGACTGGCCGGCGGACTGCAGCTGGCGCTGATCGGGGCCGGACACCTCATGGGGATCGCGGTCGGGATCGCCATGCTGGTCGGCACGACCATCGCCTGGGGCGTGGCGGTGCCGATCATGACCCACATGAACCCCGCCGCGACGGGGACCGCGGCCGAGATCGCTCAGGCCGCCTGGGCGCCGGACGTGCGCTTCATCGGGGCCGGCGCGATCGGCGCGGCGGCGATCTGGACGCTCGCCAAGCTGGCCGGGCCGGTCTGGGCGGGCCTGGCCGGCGCGATCCGCGCCGCCGGCCTGCGGGCCGCCGGCAAGGGCGCAGACCTGCCGCTGACCGAGCGCGACATGCCGATCTGGATCGTCGGGGCCGTGATCCTGGGCGCCCTGCCGCCGCTGGCCGTACTGCTGCACAGCTTCCTCGCCGCCGGTCCGCTGGAGAGCGTGATCTGGCCGCTGATCGCCGGTGGGGTGCTGTACGTGGTGATCGCCGGGTTCCTGGTGGCGGCGGTCTGCGGCTACATGGCCGGGCTGATCGGCTCGTCCAACAGCCCGGTCTCGGGCCTGGCCATCCTCTCGGTGCTGGGCGCCTCCCTGCTGCTGGTGCTGCTGGCGGCCAACACGGTGGGCCCGACCGGCCACGGCGCCCTGGTCGCCTACGCCCTGTTCGTCACCGCGGTGCTGCTCAACGTCGCGACCATCGCCAACGACAACCTGCAGGACCTGAAGACCGGCCAGTTGGTCGGCGCCACGCCCTGGAAGCAGCAGGCGGCGCTGATCGTCGGCGTCGTCGCCGGCGCCTGCGTGATCCCGCCGATCCTCGACATCCTCAACCGGGCTTTCGGCTTCGCCGGCGCGCCTAACCTGCACGCCATCTCCGACCAGCCGCTGGCCGCGCCGCAGGCGGTGCTGATCTCGACCCTGGCCAAGGGGGTGATCCAGGGCGACCTGCCGTGGATCTACATCGGCGTCGGCGTGGCGCTGGGCATCGTGCTGGTCGTCGTCGACGAGTTGCTGCGGCGCACGGGCAAGTACAGCCTGCCGCCACTGGGCGTCGGCATCGCCATCTATCTGCCGGCGGCGGTCACCCTGCCCGTCGTACTGGGCGCGGTCGTGGGCTGGGCCTATGACCGCTGGGTGTCGCGCAAGCCGCATGGCGCGGCGGCGCAGCGACTGGGCGTGCTGCTGGCCTCGGGCTTCATCGTCGGCGAGAGCTTGTTCAACGTGGCGCTGGCCGGGCTGATCGTGGCGACCAACAACCCCTCGCCCATCGCCGTAGCGCCCGAGGCGTTCCCCGAGCAGACCATGTGGGCGGGCGCCGGCGTCGTCGCGCTGACGGTGCTGGGCCTCTATCTCTGGACCGAAGCCCGAGCCCGCAAGCTGCCGCCGGAAGCGGGCTAGGGCTTCGGCGACAGCCGGGCGATGACCCCGGTCACATAGGCGCGCATGCCGCCGGCCATCGACACCGCCCCGTCGCTCAGCAGCCACTGCAGGCGCAGTCCGTCGAGCACCGCGGTCATGTTCGCCGCCTCGACGCCTGAGTCGAAGTCGCCCGCCAGGTCGCCGGCGCGACGCGCCTCCTCGAAGGCCTGGGCCAGCATCGCCCGGAAGCGGTCGTAGCGGCCGACGAAGTAGGCGTTGATCTCCGATCCGCCCGACAGGTTCTCGGCCGACAGGGTCACGTCCAGCGCCGTCAGGATCGGATCGGCCTCAAGGTCGGCGCCGAACTCGGCCATGCGCTGCAGCAGCGGCAAGCCCTGGACGTCGCGCACCTTCTCCAGCGCCTCGTCCTGCTCGCGGTCGCCCTCGGCGATCACCGCCAGAAGCAGGGCGTTCTTGGTCGGAAAATGGTAGAGCAGGCCCGCATCGGTGATGCCGGCCTCCTGCGCGATCGCGGCCAGGCTGGAGCCTTTGAATCCCTGACTTGCGAACAGCCGCCGCGCCGCGTCGAGCACCGCGGCCCGGCGCGCCCGGCCCCTTGGCTGACGAGTCCCGGGGGCGTTGGCGATCTCGGCTGGGGCACGCGTCCTGGTCATCGAAATCAACCTTGCACGAAAACCTAGCGCCTGCTAGCTGTTGACCAATACCTAGTGAATACAAGAATTCTAGCGCGCGGTCGGTTTCCGGGGTGGAGCCTGACGCTGGCGCAGGCTCTAGGGAGGGGATCCATGCGTAGACTTCTGCTTACAGGCGCCGCGTTCGCGGCCATGGGCTTCAGCAGCGCAGCCGCGGCGCAGGACGTCGCGCTCGACGAGGTGGTGGTCACCGCCCAGAAGCGCACGGAAAATCTGCAGGAGGTGCCGATCGCGGTCAGCGCGATCGCCGAGGACCGGGTCGACCAGTTGCATGCGACGCGGCTGTCGGACCTGACCGCCGTCGCCCCCAACTTCAGCGTCGAGAAGGCCAACGGCACCGTCTACATCCGCGGCGTGGGCGGCGGCGGACGCAACATCGGCTTCGGCGGCCGCGCCGGGGTCTATCTGGACGGCGTCTATATCGGCCAGGTCGCCTCGCTCAACCAGACCCTGCTCGACATCGACCACGTGGAGGTCCTGCGCGGGCCGCAGGGCCACCTGTTCGGGCGCAACACGGTGTCGGGGGCGGCGAACATCATCACCCGCGCGCCGGGCTATGAGTTCGGCGGCGAGTTGATCCTTGGGGCCGGCAATTCGAACTACGGCAGCATCGGCCTGCGTGCCGACCTGCCGATCGTGGCCGACAAGGTGCTGGCCAAGGCCTCGATCGGGGTGGAGAAGCGCGACGGCTTTACGCGCAACCTGTTCAGCGGCGACACCGTCATGGGCTCGCTGGACTCGCAGTCCTATCGCGCCGCGGTGCGTTTCCTGCCCAACGAAGACCTGACCATCGACGTCAGCGCCGACTACATGCGCGACCACTCGTTCCGCGGCGGGCCCGAGGCGGTGTCCAACCTGACCGGCGGCGGGACCACCGATCCGAACGCCCCCGCGCCGTGGGTGGTCAACACCAACACCCCGCGCTTCAAGCACGCCGAGACCGGCGGCGCGGCGCTGAACATCAACTACGAGCTGGCGGGCGGCTCGACGATCACCTCGATCACCGCCTACCGCACCAGCAAGCAGGCGATCCAGGCCGACAACGACTACAGCCCGATCGACTTCCTGCACACGCTCTACCAGGACGAATTCAAACAGTGGACGCAGGAGCTGCGGCTCGCCTCGCCTGACGAAGGCCGCCTGCGCTATGTCGCCGGCATCTTCCTGCTGAAGGAGGACGCCGACACCGTCCGCGTCGCCGCCTGGGGCCCGATGGTCGGCCTGCTCGGCCTCGGCATCCCACCAAATTCTAGCACGCCCTCCTCGGCCAGCATCGAGACCACGTCGTATGCCGCCTTCGGCTCGCTCGACTTCGAGATCACCGACCGCTTCACCCTGAACGCGGGCGGCCGCTACACGAGCGAGAAGCGCAAGCTCGACTTCGACCTCGACGGCTCCAACAGCGGCCTGGTCGGCATCGCGACCCTGAACAACTTCCGCGACGAGGCCGACGAAAACCGCTTCACGCCGAGCGTCGGAGTGACCTTCAAGGCCAGCGAGGACGTCAACCTCTACGCCAAGTACTCGACCGGCTTCAAAAGCGGCGGCTGGAACATCGACTTCCTGAACCGCAACCAGGTCCGCGACCTGAACAACGACGGCCGCGCCGACTTCGCCTTCGACACCGAGACGGTGCAGTCCTACGAAATCGGAGCCAAGACCGAGCTGTTCGACCGCCGGCTGCGGCTGAACATGGCGGCGTTCATCGCCGACTACGACGACTACCAGATCAACCGCTTCGTCCAGTTCCCCGGCGGGATCACGGTCATCCAGCTGTCCAACGCGGCCAAGGTTCACACCGAGGGCGCGGAACTCAGCATCGAGGCGCTGCCGATCGCCGGCCTGCGGCTGACCCTGGACGCGGCTTACATGGACGCCACCTTCGACGACTTCAAAGGCGGCGGGGCGGCCGGCAGCGACGCGACCGGCAACGAGCTGCCGTTCTCGCCGAAATGGTCGGGCAGCGCCTCGGCGCAATATACGTTCGACCTGCCGTCGATCGGGTCGGAACTGACCCTGTTCGGCCAGTACGCCTATCGCTCGCGCACCTATGCGGGCCAGGAGAACCTGGCCAACCAGCTGCTGGACTCGCGCAACATCGTGAACGCCCGCGTGACCCTGACCCATATCGACAGCAACTGGGCGGTCAGCCTGTGGGGCTCGAACATCACCGACGACGACTACCTGACCAACCGGACCGCGGACTTCCTGGGCACCAAGTTCGTCGAGCGCGGCGAACCGCAGACCTACGGGATCGAGGTCACCGCGGCGTTCTGACCATGCGCCGCCGCGATCTGCTGATCGGCGCCGGGGCCAGCGCGCTGTCCTGCGGGGCGGCGGCCGGTCCGCGTCGCGCGCCGAACATCGTCCTGGTCCTGGCCGACGATCTCGGCTGGGGCGATGTCGGGGTCTATGGCGCCTCGGCGATCCGCACGCCGCACCTCGACCGCATGGCGCGGGAGGGCGTGCGGCTGACCAGCGCCTATTCCAGCGCCAACATCTGCACGCCGTCGCGGGCGGGGATGCTGACCGGCCGCTATCCGATCCGCACAGGCCTCGGCTACGACGTCATCCGTCAGGGCGACACCCACGGGCTGCCGCTGGCGGAAGTCACCCTGGCCGAGATGCTGAAGCCGGACTACGCGACCGCCCTGGTCGGCAAGTGGCACCTGGGGCACGCTGCGCCCTACTGGCCGCCGACCGTCCAGGGTTTCGACCAGTTCTTCGGCCTGCCCTACTCCCACGACATGAAGCCCTTGGCGCTCTACGACAGCCGGGGCGGCGAACTGGTCCGGGAGGACGTCGACTCGCCGTACCTGACCGAGCGGTTCTTCGAGCGGGGCCTGGCCTTCATCGAGGAGAACCGCGGCCGGCCGTTCTTCCTGATGCTGGCCCTGACCGCGCCGCATTATCCGCTGGATCCGCCGCCGGCCTTCGCCGGCCGCTCGGCCGCCGGGGCCTATGGCGACGTGGTCGAAGAGATGGACGCTGGGGTCGGGCGACTGCTCGCCAAGCTGAAGGCGCTGGGCCTGGACCGCGACACCCTGGTGATCGTGACCTCCGACAACGGCCCCTGGTTCGAGGGCTCAAGCGGTCCCTGGCGGGACCGCAAGGGCGGCGGCGGCTGGGAGGGCGGCTTCCGCGTGCCGTTCATCGCCCGCCAGCCGGGGACCATTCCGCCCGGCCTGGTCAGCGACGCCCCGAGCATGAACATCGACCTGACGCCGACGCTGGCGGCCTGGACGGGCCGAGCGCCGCCGGCCGTCCAGCTGGACGGGCGCGACGTCTCGGCGGTGCTGACGCGCAAGGGCGCGCCCTCGCCGCACGCCGAGCTGCTGTTCTTCAACAACGAGGACGTGGCCGGAATCCGGGTCGGCCGTTGGAAGTACGTCACGCGGTCCTACTATCGCGACGGCGAACTGCCGCTGGACGCCTACGACTACGGGCTGCTGTTCGACCTCGCCGCCGATCCGGGCGAGACCTACAACCTCGCGAGCCGGCGTCCCGAGGTGCTAGCCGACATGAAGGCCAGAGTCGCACGGGCGCGCGCCGAGTTCGGACCGCTGGCCAAGGGCCGCCGCAAACCCTAGGCGGTCCTGCGCTCCAGGGCGCGGACGATGCGGCCATGCAGCCGCCCGTCCAGGACGTAGAACCACATGATCGCCGCCGAGACCGCGAAGCCGAGCATCGACGGCACGGTCATCATCAGGTGCAGGCCGCGCAGGGTTTGAGGCGCCTGGACGGCGCCGGCGACGTAGTCCGAGGCCTGAAGCAGCAGGCCGGTCAAGCCGATGCCGACGCCGAGCGCCACCTTCTGCCCCAGGGTGACGACGCCGAACACCGCGCCCTCGACCCGCGCTCCGGTCTTCCACTCCCCGACCTCGACGGTGTCGGGGATCAGCGACCACATGGTGATCGGGATCGCCGCCCCGCCGATCTGGACCAGGGCCAGGATGGTCATCACCACCGCCGGATCCTTGCCGCCATAGGCGTAGAGCCCCGCCAGGCCGGCGGTGGCGACGCCCGCTCCCCAGAGCCAGGCCTGGCGCTTGGACCAGCGACGACCGACCCAGCTCCAGACAGGGGTCAGCAGCAGGACCGCAGCGACCTGGATCGCCAGGCCAAGCCCGGTCAGGTCGGGGCGCTGCAGGTAGTAGGTGAAGTAGTAGACCGTCACCTTGCCGCTGATCACGGTGGCGATGTTCACCGCGACGATGGCGGCCAGCAGGACCAGGAACGGCCGGTTTTCGGCCAGAGCACGCAGCATCGTGCCGAACGCCGGCGGCGGCGCCTCGCCGGGCGGCTGCTCGCGGGTGCGCAGGAACATGACGACGAAGGCGGCCGAGGACACGGTGCCGATCAGCAGGGCCAGCATCAACCAGCCGAGCTGCGGAGTCGGCCAGAGCGCGACGAACGGCTGACTGCCCAACGCCACGGCCAGGGCGGCCAGCGCCCCGCCCCAGACCTTGAACGTCGCCAGCATGTTGCGCTCGTCGGCGCTGGTGGTGATCGCCGCCGAGAGCGAGCCGTAGGGGATCGAAATCGCTGTGTAGGCGGTGCGGAACAGCATCTGGGCCAGCAGCGCGAAGGCCAGCGGCCAGGGCATGCCCAGGAACGGCTGGACGAACATCAGCGCATAGGCGGCGGCCAGCGGGGCCGCGCCGAGCAGGAGGTAGGGCCGGTAGCGCCCCCAGCGGGTGCGGGTGCGGCTGGCGATCAGGCCCATCAGCGGGTCGATCAGGCCGTCCCAGATCATCGCCGCGCCGAACACCAGTCCGGCCGTCGCGCTCGGCAGGCCGAGCACGTCGGTGTAGTAGAACAGCAGGAAGAAGCTCGTGCCGTGCCAATAGAGATCGGTGCCGAAGCAGCCGAGTCCGTAGGCCGCGCGAACCCGCCGCGCCTCGCTCACGAGCCGGCGCGCTGCAGGTCCCGCAGGGGACGGAAGCTGATCATCCGGAAGCCCTGGTCGTCGAGGAAGCCGCGAGTGGCCGGATCCATAACCACCGCATGGTCGTCGATGCGGATCAGCGGCTCCTTCTTGTCGTAGCCGCGCAGTTCGGGGCCATCGAGCACCGGGTGGACGTTGGCCTCGGCGACGCCGGCCGCGAGCTCCGGCAGGGCCGTGCGCAGGAGCTCGCCGGTAGGCCGCCCCCACTGGGACACGAACTCGTCGTTGCAGACCAGGCCGGCGGCCGCGGCCATGGCCCGGCCGGAGACGCCCAGCATCGCCTCGAGGTCCGGGCCGAGCATGCGCAGCGGCAGGTCGTATTCCTGCGCCAGCTGGACGTAGACCTCCAGGAATCGGGAATCGATCTGGTTCGCGCCCATGTGCGAGTCGAGGTGGGTGATGTCGACGCCCCAGGCCAGGGCCTGCTCGATCTGGGCGCGGCATTCGGCGCGGACCTCGTCGATCTGGGCGCGGGCGAAGACCGCGGCGGCCGTCGAGGGCATGAAGCCGTCGCTGTCGTGCAGCGAGCGGCCGCCGGTCAGCGAACGCCAGCGATAGCCGGGATACTCGGCGGTCAGGGTCAGATGCACCCCGAGATCGAGGCCGGCGAACATGTCCACCGCCTCGCGCGCCCAGGCGCAGGGCACCATCAGCGTGCCGCTGGTGGCGACGCCGGCGGTCATCGCCTCATGGCAGGCCAGATTGGCGGCGTGGCTGGAGCCGACGTCGTCGCAGTTGATGATCAGCAGCCGCGCATCGGCGTCGTAGCCAAGGCGTTCGACCAGACTCTTCGAAGGCTCCATGGCGTCCCTCCCCGGACGTTATTGGTAGTTCAGCCCGTGGGCGGCGAGCATCTCGTCGAGCATCGGCTCGGCGACATCGATGTCGCCGACCAGCGGGTGGGCCAGCAGCGCCTGCAGGGCCGCGTCGCGGCTGCGGGTCACCGCCGCCCGCACGGTCAGGCTCTCGTGCGCCTTCACCGCCTGGACGAGACCGCGATAGGCCAGCGGGATCTCGCCCACCGGCAAGGGCCGCGCCCCCGAGGCGTCCACATGGCAGACCGTCTCGACCGCGACGTCGTCGGGCAGCCCGGCGACCGCGCCCTTGTTCAGCGCGCTCATCACGATCTTCGCGCCCCGGTCGTTGAGGACGGCGTCGAGCGTGTCGAAGGTGACGCCGCTGTAGCCCTCCCCGCCCCGACGGATCAGGGCCGGCGGCTTGGTCGCCACGGCCGGGTCGGCGGCTTCGGCCAGCACCTCGGCCTCGATGTCCATGACCGCCTGGGCGCGCGTCCGCTGGGCGCTCGCCATCGCCTCGAACTCGGCCCGGCGATGGAAGTAGAGGTCACCGTACTTTTCGACCGGAATCGCGCCGAGCCGAGGCGCGATCTTCAGCGCGGAGGCGAACAGGGCGTCGTTAGCCGTAGCGCCGTCGGCCAGGTGGGCGATGGCCCGGGCGGTGACGTCCTCGTCCCCCGCGGTGATCTGGTGGATGAAGCCCAGGTGGTTGAGGCCGACGCTGGCGATCTGCACCTCGCCGAACACCGGCGCGAGCAAGCGGCGCAGGCGATGCTGGAGCAGCGGAATTGAAGAACACAGCCCCAGCAGCTTGGCGTCGGTGTGGTTGAGCACCGCCTCGGTCACAATGCCGCTGGGGTTCGTGTAGTTGAGGATGAAGGCTCCCGGCGCGACTTGGGCGATCGTCCGGGCGATGTCGATCATCACCGGGATGGTCCGCAGCGCCTTGAACATGCCGCCGGGGCCGGTCGTCTCCTGACCGATCACCCCGTAGCGCAGAGGGATCGTCTCATCGAGCTGGCGGGCGGCCATGCCCCCGACCCGGATCTGGGTGACGACGAAGTCGGCCCCGGCGGCCGCCTGGGCGAGGTCTGAACTCTCGCGGACGGCGATCTTGGCGCCCTTGGCGGCGATCATCCGGCGGGTCAGGCCGGCCATGACCGCCAGCCGCTGCGGGTCGCTGTCGGTCAGGCTGACCTCGGCGAGCTCCAGGCCTGGGCGGTCCAGCACGCCTTCGACGATCTCGGGCGTGTAACTGCCCCCGGCGCCGACGATGCAGAGGACGATGGGACGCATCAGGCGGTCTCCAGTTCGGCGAGCTTGGCGAAGAAGGGCTTGGGATCCAGGCCCGCGCGGAAGGCGGCGAACACCGCCGCGCCCAGGTCCGGCGGCAGCGCCACCGGGGCCAGCCGCGCGTCCGGCAGCTGGCGCGAGAGCATCTCGCCGAGCCGCAGCTGAAAGGCCGTCCCGCCCTGTGTGATGACCCCGCCGCCGAACGCCGCCTCGAAGGGCGCGCCGATCCGCTCGCCCATCACACGCATGGTCAGCACGTAGTCGTCGGCGGCGCGGTCGATCATCTCGGCCGCGGCCGGATCCCCCGCCTGCCAGGCGGCGAAGACCACCGGCGCGACCGCCATCCGCCGCTCGCGCGCGGCCTCGTCCCGAAACGCCCATTCGGCGAAGCGTTCGGCCGGCACGCCGCAGTGCGCCAGCACCCGATCCTTGAGCTCGCTCGGCGCGGCGCGGCCGTCGATCATCCGGGCGGTCAGGGCGAAAGCGGCCCGACGGACATCGAAGACCTCGGCCACGTCGAGACTGTCGTAGATGGCCTCGCGGCCGGGCGCAGCGCGGTAGGCGGTGGTGACGCCGCTGCCGTGCTGGAACAGGGCGACCGCGTCGGCCCGCGACACCCCCCACAGCGCCACCAGTCCGTCATTGACCAGTTCGAGCCGGCCTTCGAGCCCGAACCGGGCGGCGATCAGCCGGTGCTGCTCGGCCTGCTCGTCGGCGTAGTCGACGCCGCTGAGGCCCATGGCGACCCGCTCGACATCGGTCAGGGCCACCTTCGCCTGCTCGCAGAGCCGCGCCAGCACCCGGCCGACGACCTTGTAGAAACGCAGGTCCGGCAGGCCGACGATCGCTGCGCCGATGTCGCGCACGCGGGCCAGGACACGCCCCGTCTCATCGCAGAGAACGGCCGCCGTCTTGGCCCCGCCGCTGTCCAGCCCGATGAGAAGACGCCTGCTCACGTTCGCTCGTTCCCTGATGATCGCCCATCGATTCCTAGCGATCACTAGGATTTTTCGCAACAGGCAAAAATGAAGCGACCGGCGCATGGCGTGCGCCGGTCGCTTCCGGGGTCGAGTTTCCGCTCCAGGCGCTTCCGTAGAAGCCCTTAAGGAGCACTCACGAATATTCCGGCGGGCTTGAAAGCGTCACCGTGGGCCCATCAGACAGGAGCCCACCCGATGTCGTTCGACACCCTCTACCTGACCATGGTCGTCGTCGCTTTTTCCGCCTTCGCGCTGATCCTCGGCGGTGTTTCGATCTGGAGCTCGGCAGGCGGCAAGAAGCGCGGCTAGCCCCGTTCCGCCAGCATGGCCATGCGGACCAGCTCTGACAGGCTGGCCGCCTTCATCTTGGTCATGACGTTGGCGCGATAGATTTCGACGGTGCGCGGGCTGATCCCCAGATCGAAAGCGATCACCTTGTTGGCGTGGCCCGCCACCAGACCTCCCAGCACTTCGCGTTCGCGCCCCGACAGGATGTCCATCCGCGCGCAGATTTCCGCCGCCTCGGCCGCACCCTGGCGGTCCTTTTCGCCATCGCGCAGCGCCGCATGGATCGCCGCCAGCAGCACCTCGTCGTCGAACGGCTTTTCGATGAAGTCGGCGACCCCGGCCTTCATGGCCTCGACCGCCAGCGGCACGTCGGCGTGGCCGGTGATCATCACGATCGGCAGGCGGAAGCCCTGGCCCTTCAGCCGCCGCACCAGCTCGATGCCGGTCATCTCGGGCATCCGCACATCGGTGACGACGCAACCGCTCGTAACCTCCGGAAGGGCCTCCAGGAAGTCCACGGCCGAGTCGTAGGTGCGCGGACTGAGGTTTGCGGTCTCCAGCAGGAAGGCCAGGGAATCGCGAACCGCCGGATCGTCGTCGATCACATGCACCAGTTCGTCAGCCATCAAGTTCCTCGTCCGCAACGCTGCGCAGCGTGAAATGGAAGGTGGCGCCGCCGCCAGGCGTATTTTCCACCCAGATTCGGCCCCCATGCGCCTCGACGATCGTACGCGAGATCGAGAGCCCCACCCCCATGCCATGCCGCTTGGTGGTGATGAAGGGCTGGAAGAGCTGTTCGGCCACCTCCGGGCTGATGCCCGGCCCGGTGTCGGCCACCGTCACCTGGGCCAGTTGATCGTCCGCGGCCCGGGTCAGGATGCGCAACTCGCGCCGGGGCGCCTCGTCCATGGCGTCGATGGCGTTGCGGATCAGGTTGAGAATGACCTGCTGGACCTGGACCTTGTCGGCCAGGACCAGGTTCACGGCCGGGTCGAGGTCGAACGAAACCCGCACGCCGTGCTCCTTAGCCCCGACCAAGGCCAGGGCGCCGGCCTCCTCGATCAGTTTGGGCAGGCTTTCGACCCGCCGCTCAGTCTCGCCACGGGCCACGAAGTCGCGCAGGCGGCGGATGATCTGGCCGGCGCGCAGGGTCTGCTCGTTGGCCTTGTCGAGCGCCTCGCTGAGCCGCTCGCGCGGGATCGGATCGCTGGCCAACAGGCGCACGGATCCGCGCAGATAGTTGGCGATGGCCGACAGCGGCTGGTTCAATTCGTGCGCCAGGGCCGAAGCCATTTCCCCGAGCGCCGTGAGCCGCGAGATATGGACCAGCTCGGACTGCAGCTCCTTCAGCTGCGCCTCGGTGCGCTGGCGTTCGGTCAAGTCGCGGACGAAGCCGGTGAAGAAGCGGCCGTCGGCGGTGCGCATCTCGCCGACCGACAGCTCCATCGGGAAGGTCGAGCCGTCCTTGCGCAGGCCGACGACGATGCGGCCGAGGCCGATGATCCGCCGCTCGTGGGTCCGGTAGTAGCGCTCCAGATAGCCGTCATGGGCCTCCTTGTGCGGGGCCGGCATCAGCAGGTTGACGTTGCGCCCCAGGGCCTCGGCTGCGGTCCAGCCGAACATATGTTCGGCGGCGCTTGAGAAGGACTGCATGGTCCCCTGCTCGTCGATCAGGATCATGGCGTCCGGCACGGTGTCGAGGATCGAGCTGAGGTGGGCCTCGCGCGCGGCCAGGTCGCGATTGACGGCGGCCGCCTCGCGCCGCGAGCGCTGGAAGGACTCCCCGCCGACGACGATGGCCGCGGCGACCCCGGCGAAGACCACGGCGCTGGCCACATCCGCATTGTTGATCGGCCCGTGCCGCTGGGCCAGGAACAGGCCGCACCAGACGCCGAGCATCGCCGCCAGCGCGCCTGGGGCCAGTCCCGAATGGGCCGAGGCCAGCACCACGGCGGGCACGAACACCAGGAAGGCGACGCGATCGCCGACGACCGGGGCCAGCAGCACGTGGGCGGCGACGCCGGCCAGGGTGGCCAGGATGGCCACCGCCGCACCGATCCAGACGTTGGACGAGCCGTACTGCAGGATCTGGCCTTCCCTGTTGCGCCGCCTGTCCGATACCGCACCGCCAGGCGCGGTGAAGCTAGGGGATACCCCTTAAGAGGAAGACACGGATTCTGTCCAAGGGCTTGCACGGGTACCTGTTCGCCATCATCGGAGCAGGAGCCCGAACATGACCGCCCCCCTCGTCGACACCAGCGTCCATCACAAGCCGCAGGGTCTTTCCGACAGCGTCGCCTTCGGCTTCGTGAAGCTGCTGCGGTTCTGCGCGGACACCTTCTTCGCCAAGCGCTACGGCCACCGGGCGGTGGTGCTCGAGACCGTCGCGGCGGTCCCGGGCATGGTCGGCGCCACCCTGACCCACCTGAAGTGCCTGCGCCGCATGTGCGACGACAAGGGTTGGATCAAGACCCTGATGGACGAGGCCGAGAACGAGCGCATGCACCTGATGACCTTCATCGAGGTCAGCAAGCCGACGCTGTTCGAACGCTTCGTGGTCGTGGCGGTGCAGTGGGTGTTCTACCTGTTCTTCTTCGGCCTCTACCTCGTCTCCGCCAAGACCGCCCACCGCGTGGTCGGCTATTTCGAGGAAGAGGCGGTGATCAGCTATACGCACTACCTCGCCGAGATCGACGAGGGCCGCAGCCCGAACGTGCCGGCGCCCGAGATCGCCAAGCGCTATTGGGGCCTGGCCGACACCGCGACCCTGCGCGACGTGGTCTTGGTGGTCAGGGCCGACGAAGCCCATCACCGCGACGTCAACCACGGCTTCGCCAACGAGATGGTCGGCCTGCCGCAGACCGCGGTCGCCCCCTGCCCGCCGCACGCTCAGCTCGAGCCGACCTGGAAGGCCGCGGCCTGACCATGGGAACCGCCGTGCGCCCCGCCCCCCTGCTTCTGGTGGATGACGATCCGGCCGTGCGCACGGCGCTGAAGTTCGCCCTGGAGCTCGACGGCTACGAGGTCGAGACCTTCGCCGACGCCGAGAGCCTAGCGGCCTGTCCGCAGCTCCCGGCGGACGGCTGCCTGGTGGTCGATCTACAGCTGCCGGGGATGGACGGACTGGAACTGGTCGAGGTGCTGCGCCGCCGGGCCGTTCGGCTGCCGGCCCTGCTGATCACCACCCATCCGACCGCCATGGTGCGGAGCCGGGCGCAGGCCGCGGGGGTCGACATCGTCGAGAAGCCGCTGCTGGCCGAGGCCCTGGGCGAGGCGCTGAACCGCGTGCTGAGCGCCCCGCCGCCACAGCACTAGAGAACCGTGCGAACCCCGAACAACTCGGGGAAGAACGAGCCCTGCAGCGCCTTGGCCAGATAGGCCGCACCGGCGCTGCCGCCGGTGCCGCCCTTGAAGCCGATGATCCGCTCGACCGTCTTCAGGTGCGCGAAGCGCCACTGCTGAAAGCGGAACTCAAGGTCGACAAGTTTCTCGGCCAACTCATAGAGATCCCAGTATTTATCCGGATCCCGGTAGACGGCGATCCAGGCCGCCTCGACCGCCGGATCGACGCGATGCGGCTCGCGCCAGTCACGCTCCAGCACCGAGCCGGGGATGTCGAAGCCACGCCGCGCCAGCAGGGCGATGGCCTCGTCATAGAGGCTGGGCTCGGCCAGGGCCGCGACCAATTGGGCGTGGACCTCCGTCCCCTCGTGGACAAGGAGCATGGAGGCGTCCTTGGCCCCCATCACAAACTCGAGCATCCGGTACTGGAACGACTGGAAGCCCGAGCTCTGGCCCAGGTGCGGGCGCAGGGCGTGATAGTCGCTGGGGGTCATGGTGCCGAGCACGTCCCAGGATTGGATCAGCTGCCCCTGGATGCGGCTGACCCGGGCGATCATCTTGAAGGCCGGGCCGAGGTCGTCGGCGCGGATGTGGGCGCGGGCGGCGCGCAGCTCGTGTAGCGACAGCTTCAGC
Source organism: Phenylobacterium sp. NIBR 498073 (assembly GCF_027286305.1). Classification (NCBI taxonomy): domain Bacteria; kingdom Pseudomonadati; phylum Pseudomonadota; class Alphaproteobacteria; order Caulobacterales; family Caulobacteraceae; genus Phenylobacterium; species Phenylobacterium sp. NIBR 498073. The sequence goes on along the minus strand of NZ_CP114599.1, from coordinate 2,146,339 downwards.
CACAGTTCGGAGGCCTGGTGGATGATGATGAACAGCAGTTCGTCATGCTCGTCCGAGCGCGGCTTCTGGGAGGCCAGCAGCGTGTCGAGGCCGAGATAGTCGCCATAGCTCATCGCCGGCGGGGTGTGCAGCTTCTCGCTCATGTGACGGCCGAGACCTCGTGATAGCGGGCCTGCCGCCACTCGCCGCGGGCCATGATGTCGGAAAGGATGTCGACGGCGTCCCAGACGTCGACGTAGCGGACATAGAGCGGGGTGAAGCCGAAGCGCAGCACGTCAGGGGCGCGGAAGTCGCCGATGACGCCGTGGGCGATCAGGGCCTGCATGATCGCATAGCCGCTCTCGTGGGTCAGGGCGACTTGGCTGCCGCGAGAGGTCGCGTCACGTGAGCATCCCAGGCCAAAGCCTTCGCAACGCTCGAAAACCAGGTCGAGGAAAAGATCGCCCAGCGCCATCGACTTGGCCCGCACCTGGCCCATGTCGACGCCGTCGAAGGCCTCCAGCGAGGCTTCCAACGCGGTCAGGCCGAGCACCGAGGGCGTGCCGCAGAGACCGCGCAGCACGCCCGGCGCGGGCGCATAGTCGTCGCTGAACGCGAACGGCGCGGCATGCCCCATCCAGCCGGTCAGGGGTGTCTGAAAATCCGCCTGCAAGTGCTTGGCGATAAAAAGGAAGGCCGGCGCGCCGGGGCCGCCGTTCAGGTACTTGTAGCCGCAGCCGACGGCGAGGTCCGCACCGCAGCCATTGAGGTCCACGGCCAGGGCGCCGGCCGAATGGCTGAGGTCCCACAGGGCCAGCGCGCCAACGGCGTGGGCGCGCGCGGTCAGGGCGGCCATGTCGTGGACGGCCCCGGTCTTGTAGTGGACGTGGGTCAGCAGCAGCAGGGCGACGTCCTCGTCCAGCGCCGCGGCGAGGGCTTCGCGCTCGACCACCCGCAGCTGCACGTCGCCAAGCAGGTCGCGCAGGCCCTGGAGGATGTAGAGGTCGGTCGGGAAGTTGCCGGGCTCGGTGACGATCACCTTGCGGCCCGGCCGCGCCTTCAACGCCCCCGCCGCCAGCTTGAAGAGGTTCACCGAGGTCGAATCGGCGGCGATCACCTCGCCCGCCCCCGCACCGATCAACCGGGCGATCCGATCGCCCACCCGGGTCGGCAGATTGATCCAGTCGGCGGTGTTCCAGCTCTTGATCAGGTCGCGGCCCCATTCGTTCTGCACCGCCGCCTCCAGGCGGGGGCGAACATTGCGGGGAAGCGCGCCCAGCGAATTGCCGTCGAGGTAGATCACCCCGCCCGGCAGGTCGAACAACTCGCGCCGCGCCGCGAGCGGGTCGCGGGCGTCGAGGTCCAGGCAGTCTTTGCGGCTCAACATGACGCCGCTCTATCCGTGAACGCCCCCGGCCGCCAGGGTGGGAATCACCGCTCAGCCCGGCTCTGGCGCATAACTCGGCTGATCGATGGCGATCTGCTCGGTGATGTTCGCCCGCAGCGCCGCCAGCAGCCCCGGCGTGGCGGCGTCCATCTCGCCCGACCGCAGGCGGGCGCAGAGCTCGGCGTTCAGTTCGGCCAGCGATCCGGAGCGCCCCAGGAGCGCGCCGAGCCGCTCGACCGCCGCGGCCTCGGCCGCCGGCCCCTGCTGCAATTCGCGCCGCACGACGCCCAGGGCGTTGGCGGCGACCCGGGCCAGGAAGGCGTCACGCGGAGCGAGTTGGGGGCGGACGCTGTCGATCCAGCGGGCCACGGCCTCGACCAGCTCCTCGGCTTTCGGATGTTCGATCACAGGCCGTTCTCCAGCAGGGTCACCAGGTCGATCTCGGTCTCGGACACCCTACGGCCGATCATCGGGCGCTCGACCGAGCTTTCGGCGCCGTTGGCGTAGCTGGCGTACATCATCAGGCACATGACGCCCCACTTCAGCGAGCCCAGCGCCTGCCAGTAGAGCACCCGTGACAGCGGGATCTCCGCGCCCCCGCCGGCGACGTAGCCGGCCAGCAGGTCCTCGTAGCGGCCGAAGCCGCCGACCGGCAGGTCGGCGCGGCCGAAGCGCCAGGAATTGACGCAAATCCAGCCCAGGTCCTCGGCCGGGTCGCCGCAGTGCGACAGCTCCCAGTCCAGCACCGCGCTGACCCCGCGCTCCGAATCGATCATCAGATTGCCGTTCCGGAAGTCGCCGTGCAGCAGCACCGGCGCGCGCGGCGGCGGGGCAATCTTCTTCAGGTGCTGGAATGCCAGTTCCAGGATCGGCCGCTCGGCCCCGGACTTGCGGTAGACCTCCTCGTAGCGGGCCAGCTCCTCCAGGGCGTCGACGGTCTTCAGGCCGGGCGGCGGCGGCGCGGCGTGGATCTGGGCGAGGATCTCGCCGCACTGGCGGGCGAGTTTCGGGCGCACCGCCTCGAAGCGGGGGTCGGAGACGATCTTGCGGCCCAGGGTCTCGCCGGCCACCCGGCGGGTGATGTGCGCTTCGCCCAGGCCGTCGGCGGGACGAGCCAGGTGGACCAGCTGCGCCACCGGCGCCCCGGCCGCATGCGCGGCGGTGATCAGCGCCGCCTCGGTGGCCAGCGACACCGAGCGCCCCTCCTCCGGCGCCATCGGCGCGGTGCGGCGGCGCAGGACCAGCTCGTCGCGCCCGCCGGGGCCGACCAGCACGAAGGCCCAGGTCTCCATGCTGGCGCCGCCCGAGAGGCGCTGCAGGCCCTCGACGCTCGCGCCCTCGCCGGCCAGTTCCGGCGCCAGCCGTTGCAGCCCTTCCAGCACCTGATCGGACATCCGCCGCGCAGCCTCCCTTGGCCTTTTGCGCGATCTGGGCGGGGTTTTACGCTGCTGTAAACGGCTCTCGCCGCGTCAACCGTCGTTGAAAATCCAGTTCACCCCGCCGGCTGCCGTAAGGTTGAGGGCGCCGCCGGAGAGCCGGTAGCCGTAACTCTCGCTGGCCGGGGCCTTGGCGCCGCGCGAGGCCTTGGCCGGGTCGCAGCTGTCGCGCGAGCTCTGGACGCCGCCGGTGACGTCGAACACCAGGCGGTCGCCCTCGGCGCGGACCCGGCCGGTTTTCTCTTCGCGGATCAGCAGCTTGCAGCCGGCGTTTTGCGCCGAGACCGGGCGGGTCTTGTCGATCGTCCAGGTGAAGGCGCCGTCGGGCCGAATCACCAGCGACATCGCGCGCTGGGTGCGCATCGGCACGAACTCGCTCTGCAGGGTCGTGGTGGTCGCATTGCCGCCGTAGCCGCTCGTGCCAAGGACCATGCCGGTGGCCGACATGCTGGGGGCGATCTTGAGCTTGGGAACCAAGGTCAGTTCCTGGCCGTCGGACTTCTGGGACCAGGACCCGGCCGGAACCCCGGCGAGGGCCGGCGCGGCGAGACAGAGCGACGCCAGCGCGCCGAGCAGGATGAGACGCATGCGGACCTCCAGGTGGACTTGAGGCCCGGCTAGCGACCGCCGGCCCGCCATACGAGGCGCCTGCGACCGGTCGCGCCGGCCGGTCGACGGATCGATCAAATCCCCCTGACCCGGCGGAAGCGCAGACCTGGGTTAGGCTGCTTCGCAAAACAGGGAGAGACGCGATGGATTTCAGCCTGCCGCCCGAACTGGCCGCCTATCTGGACGAGCTGGACGCCTTCATCGAGGCCAAGATCAAGCCGCTGGAGAACCAGGACGACAACATCCGGTTCTTCGACCATCGCCGCGAGTACGAGCGCACCGACTGGGACGCCGGCGGCCTGCCGAAGAAGGAGTGGGAGGAGTTGCTGGCCAAGGCCCGCAAGCTGGCCGACGAGGCCGGACACCTGCGCTACGCCTGGCCCAAGGAGATGGGCGGCAAGGCCGGCACCAACCTCGACATGGCGGTGATCCGCGAGCATCTGGCGGCCAATGGGCTGGGCCTGCACAACGACCTGCAGAACGAGCACTCGATCGTCGGCAACAACCCTTTCATCCTGATGTTCAAGGAGTTCGCGACGAACGCTCAGTACGAGCGCGACGCCGACAAGCTGCTCAGCGGCGGGATGCGGACGATCTTCGGCCTGACCGAGCCGAACCACGGCTCGGACGCGACCTTCATGGAAACCCGCGCCGTGCGCCAGGACCGCGACGGCCAGCCCGGCTGGCTGATCAACGGCGAAAAAATGTGGTCGACGGGCATGCACGTGGCGACCCACTGCATGGTGTTCGCGCGCACCAGCGGCCAGGACGGCGACGCCACGGGGATCACCTGCTTCATCGTGCCGGCCGACACCCCCGGGGTGAAGGTCGAGGAATGGTTGTGGACCTTCAACATGCCGACCGACCACCCGCGGGTCAGCTTCACCGACGTGTGGATCCCCGAGGACAGCTATTGGGGCCAGATCGACCGCGGCCTGGGTCTGGGCCAATCGTTCGTGCACCAGAACCGTATCCGCCAGGCGGCCTCCTCGCTGGGCGCGGCGGTCTACTGCATCGAGGAGAGCGTCAAGTACGCCCGCGCCCGCAAGCCGTTCGGCAAGGCCCTGGCCGAGAACCAGGCCATCCAGTGGCCGCTGGTCGAGCTGGCCACCCAGGCCGAGATGCTGCGCCTGCTGATCCGCAAGACCGCCTGGGACATGGACCGCATGCCGCACAAGGAGGTCGAGAAGCAGCTCTCCGACAAGGTGTCGATGTGCAACTATTGGGCTAACCGGCTGGTCTGCGAGGCCGCCGACCGGGCGATGCAGGTGCATGGCGGCATCGGCTATTCGCGCCACAAGCCGTTCGAGCACATCTATCGCCACCACCGCCGATACCGGATCACCGAGGGCAGCGAGGAAATCCAGATGCGCAAGGTCGCCGCCTTCCTGTTCGGCTACCTCGGCCCGCGCCGGGCGCAGTTCAAGGAGGCCTGAGGCCAGCGTTCGACCGCTTCAGGCGTAGGCAGGTGCGCCGTAGAGGCGGTCGAACAGCCCCGGCAGGCTGTCGGGCAGGCCCAGCAGCGGCCCGGAGGACAGCAGCAGCACGACTTCGTCGCCGCGCAGATGGGACAAGGCCTGGGTGGCCGCCTGGGCGTCGGCGACGCCTTCGACGGCGATGCCGGTCGCCCGGGCGCGGGCCAGGATCTCTTCGAAGGTCGACTGGTGGTGGCTGCCGGCGCCGTGCACCGGCGGCGGACAGATCAGCACCCGCGAAGCGCCCTCAAACACCGTGTCGTACCAAGGCAGAGCATCCCGGCTGCGCCAGCTGAAGGTGTGCGGCTCGAACACCACGACCAGCGGGCGGTCCGGATAGTGCAGCCGCATGGCCTCGATCGCCGAATGGGCCTTTTCATACGAGCTGCCGAAGCCCTCGATCACCGGAATGCGCGAGGTGAGCGTCAGGCGGTCCAGGCGGCGGCGGATGCCGGCGAAGCTGGCCACGCCCGCGGCCAGCGCCGCCTCCGCGACCAGGCCGCGCTCGAGCAAGTAGGCCGCGACGCCGACGACGTTCTCGACGTTGTGGGCGCCGAGCAGCTGGGTGGTCAGCGCGAGCGTCCGTCCGCCGGGCCCGATGAGATCGAAGGTGGTGGTTTCGCCAAACGCCACATTGGCCGCGTACCAGCCGTCGCAGGGGCTGGTGTCGTACCAGACGACGCGCGCGGCGGTCTCGCCGGCCACGGCCCGCGTCGCCGGATGCTCGCGCATCACGGCCAGCCCGTCGGCGGGGAGCCTGCGCAGCAGGGTTCGGAACGGCGCCTCGTACGCCTCGAAGGTCGGGAAGACGTTGACGTGGTCATGGACCAGCGAGGTCAGCAGCAGGTGGCTTGGGTGGTAGAGCTCGAACTTGGAGCGCGTGTCCGCCGAGGAGACGATGTACTCGTCGCCTTCCAGCACGACTTCGCCCGCGCCCCACTGGCCGGTCGCCGGCAGCGAGGGCGAGATGGCGCCGACCATCCAGCCGGGACTCGCCCCGGCTTGGTGCAGCACGTGCGCCATCAGGGCCGTGCAGGTGGACTTGCCGAACGATCCGGCGACGACGGTGACCGCCCGCTCGCGAGTCGCCTCGCCCAGCATTTCGGCGAAGGTGGTGACCCGCACGCCGCGGGCGCGGGCGGCGATCACCTCGGGATTGGTCTCGGCGCCGAGCTTGGCGCTGGTCCCCAGAACCAGCACGTCGAGGTCGTCCGGAAGGTTGGCCGTATCGAATCGACGGTGGAACGGAAAGCCCAGCCCCTCGACATAGGTCGACATCGGCGGAAAGACGTCTTCGTCCGATCCGGAGATCTCGTGGCCCGCATCGCGCATCATCAGGGCCACGGCGCTCATGCCCGCCCCAGCTATGCCGGTGAAATGGATACGCATTTCCGCCCTAGATCTCACGATTTCGCCCCTGGTAGCGGCGAGCGCGCAGCCCGTCGAGAGGTCGCGGCGTCGCGCCTGCCCATTGGCGGCCATGAGCGTTAATCGCCACTTAACCATCAAAGCGGGACCATGACGGCGTCTTCCTTGAAGACACCCCACCATCACCGAACTTCGTTTCAAGCCCGGCTCCGGCCGGGCTCTTTTTTTGCTCTGTGGACAAAGTCGATTTGAGCGCTTGCACACCCGGCCAGTGCTGGGTATATCGCCGCCTCCAACGTGATCCCCGATAGCTCAGTTGGTAGAGCAGTCGGCTGTTAACCGACTTGTCGCAGGTTCGAGTCCTGCTCGGGGAGCCACTTGGATTTCGGGCGCAGAGCCGCCCTCCTCCACAAATCCCATGACACCGGACGGTTCAGCAGCCCGCGCGCCGCAGCAGCGCCGCCAGCAGCACCAGAGCCGGCACGGCTCCCACCGCCCGCACTTTACCCATCGTCACGGTGAAACGCGCCGCCCGTCGTTTCACCCCCTCGGGCGACGGATCGATCGACCACGCCGCACCGCGAGGCAGCAACCGGCCCGCCAGGGCCTTGGCGAGCCGGTAGTCACCGAGCAGGGCGAGGTTCAAGGAGACCTGATCGGCCGTATCCAGCGCCAGCAGGCCAGCCAAACGCCCAGCCAAGAGAACCGCCTCGCTCCTGAGCAGCGGTCTGGATGCGCCCTCAAGGTAACCAGCAAGGCTAAGGGCGTCAGCTGGTCCCTCTTCACGCATAACTCGAAATCCAACTACGCAAACATGACAACCGATCGCCGGCACGGTGGACACAATGCCTGGCGACAACAGCAATATGCATTTCACGCGTGACAATTTGGATTGTCATCGTCGAACACTCCCGCGGAACGTCGTCCTGAACATTTGCCAATATTGTCGGCAAACGCCCTGTGACGGCCGCGTTGGCCGTGCGAACGACCGGCGCTAAGCTGCACGCTAAACCGGGAGCCAGGCGATGAAGCGACGCGTGTTTCTAGGGGCGATGGCCGCGCTGGCGGCCGCGCCGGCCGCCGCCCAGTCGGCCGCGGGTCCGGTGAAGGTGCGCCTGGACACCGCTGACGGCCCCATCGTGCTGGAGCTCTATCCGGACAAGGCGCCGATCACGGCGGGCAACTTCCTGCGCTATGTCGACGAGAAGCGCTTCGACGGCGCGACCTTCTATCGGGCGTCCAAGGTTCCCAACGCCCCCGAATACGGCCTGGTGCAGGGCGGCGTTCAGAACGATCCCAAACGCGTGCTGAAACCGATCGCCCACGAGCCGACGACCAAGACCGGCCTGTCGCATGTCGACGGCGCGATCTCGATGGGGCGCACGAGCCCAGGAACCGCCACCTCGGACTTCTTCATCTGCGTCGGCGACATGACCTATATGGACGCCGATCCCAAGCAGCCGGGCGACAACCTCGGCTTCGCCACCTTCGGCAAGGTGGTCGAGGGCATGGACACGGTGAAACAGATCCTAGCCGCCCCCACCTCCCCCACCGCCGGCGAAGGCGTAATGAAGGGCGAGATGCTGGCCAAGCCGGTGAAGATCATCACCGCGCGGCGGGTGGCTACCTAGACCGAGACTATCCACTCGCCCGTGAGATTGGCGTCCGAGCGCCCCACCAGAATGATCTGACCGCCGCCGCCCAGGCTGATCACGACATCCCCGTCGACGTTCGCTACGGCATAGGCGCCGCCCCCGCCGATCGCGACGCGATCGCCCTCGGCGCGGTTGAAGTCGAGGATCCGGTCGATCCCCGCGCCATCGAATGCGTAGAAGGTGTCAGCGCCGCTGCCGCCGCTGAGCGTGTCGTCGCCCCGATCGCCGGAGAGGAAATCCGCCCCCGCCCCGCCAGAGAGCGAGTCGTCGTCCTGGCCGCCGAGCATCGTGTCAGCGTCGTCGCCCCCAAGGAGCAGGTCGCGCCCCATGTTTCCATAGATGAGATCGTTCCCGGCCTGGCCGTAGAGTCTGTCGTCGTGCTGGCCGCCGACCACCCAATCGTCGCCCTGGCCTCCGAAGAGCACGTCGGCCCCCATGTTGCCATGCATGTCGTCGGCCCCGTCGTCGCCCGACAGGCTGTCGTCTCCGGCCTCTCCCCGAAGGAAGTCGTTCCCCGAACCGCCAAGGATCGTGTCGGCGCCGTCCCCGGCCAGGATGCGGTCCATGCCGCCGGCGCCGGAGAGCGTATTGGCCGCCGCATTGCCGATGATGGTGTCCGCCCCCTTGCCGGCAGCGACGTCCTCAATGGTCGTGCTGTACGCGATCCCCAGGTTGTCGCGGCCGGTGTAGAGAATGCCGTGGGCCTCGGCGTTATCGTAGGTTCCCGCGATCCGGTCGGCGAAGTTGGGAAGTCTCGCCGTCCAGAAGGCCTGCTGGGCCTCGCGGGTATAGATCGCGATGCTGCTGTAGGCTCCGGGGGTCAGATCTATGAACGACGGTCGGCTGTGCGCCGAGAGGTCAATCCGATCGACGCCGCCCGCGTCGTAAATCGAGGTCAGGAACGGGACCTTCTCGTCCCAGCTGTAGGTGTCGGCGCCCGCCGCCGTCGCCGGGTTGGCGCCGTAGAGCGACTGCAGCGCCAGAATGTCGAACACCATCGGCTGATCGACGAGCAGGCTCTCTCCGCGGGTCAGCAGGCCATCGCCATACCAATAGAAGCTGTAGGTCTCGACATCCTTGGCGAGCGTGTAGGACATCACCGAGTAGCGGGTGGAATCGAACTGCGCCGGCAACGGCGACGCGCCTTCAAAGGGGTGATCCAGCCCCAGCGCATGGCCGAACTCATGCAGCACCGTGGGCATGACGCGCTCGCCCTTCACGAAGTCCCACCCCACCTTGAGGGAGGTCTCCGCGTAGTCGACGTTGATCCAAATGTCCCCGTGCCCGGGCTCGGCGGCCTGGTCGATAGCGGGCGGCGGCGTCGCGTATCCGCCCCACGGATCGGCATCAACGAACGCAACGCGGATGTCGCCCGGCTGCAGCACATCGTCGGTTTCCCGGAGCGGCGTAGCGATCAGGCGCTCGTAGCTCGCGACGAACGACCGAAAGACGTCGGCCTGGCCATCGGTCAGGAACCCGAAGCCCGGCCGCCAGGGCTCATTACCCCAATACTCCTTCCACTCGCTGCCCAGATACGGATAGCCCGGCCAGGTGCTCGACGGTCCAGGAATGCTGAAGGTGATGACCGGGCCAGACCACTTCGCGTTGTCGAAGAGCATCCAATCGAGAACTTGCTGGACGGTCGGGCTGGCCATGCTTCCCTTCACAACAGGAGCGAGCAGTTACGCGCGCACGCCACCATTAGTCGCGATGCCGATGAAGCTCAACCCGCTGGCCGCGGCGTCGCCATCGGCGGGGAGCCCCGCGCCGACCGCATCGCCACGTCGAGCACCTCGTAGATGCGTCGGTCGCCTGACTGGGCGGCGTTGAAGCGCAGGTGGTCGCGCCAGCCGCGCGAGGCGCTGAACGCCTCGCCCGGGGCCAGCACGACGCCGTGGGCTAGGGCGTGCTGGGCGACCGCGCCGGCGTCCAGGCCGTCCGGCAACCGCATCCAGAGGAAGATCCCGGCGGCCGGCTCGATCCAGGGCGTGAGCCCCAGCGGCCGCAGGCGCGCCAGGGTCTCGCCGCGGGCGCGGGCCAGCCGCTCGCGCAGGGCGGCGAGGTAGCGGCGATAGGCGCCGTCGGCGAGGATCGCATGGGTCAGGTCCGCCGCCAGCCCGCCGCCGCCGAACGAGGTCGCCACCTTGAGGTCGATCAGCCCCTCGACCCACTCCGCGCGGGCGGCGACGAAGCCGCAGCGCCCGGCCGCCGACAGGGTCTTGGAGAAACTGCCGATCACCACCACCCGCTCCAGACCGTCGAACGCCGCCAGGCGCGGCGAGGCCTCGGTCTCCAGGTCGGCATAGACGTCATCCTCGACGATCAGCAGGTCATGCCGCTCGGCGAGCTTGAGCAAGCGATGGGCGGTCACCGCCGACAGCGTGCCGCCGGTCGGGTTCTGGGGCCCTGAATTGGTGATGTAGAGGCGCGGCCGGCGGGCGGTCAGCAACTGCTCGAACTGTTCAAGGTCCGGGCCGCCCTGGGTCCAGGGCACGCCCGCCACCTCGACCCGATGCGCGCGCAGCAGGGCGTGGAAATTGAAATAGCAGGGATCGTCGACCAGGACCGTGTCGCCCGGCTCCAGCAGGAAGCGACAGACCAGGTCCAGCGCCTGGACGCCGGACTCGGTCAGCATGACCTGGCCGGGCGGCGCCTCCAGGCCGTAGGCGGCGAGCCGGAGCGACAGGTGCTGGCGCATGGCCGGCGCGCCGAGCGGGGGGCTGTAGTCGGTCAGGTTGGCCTGCCTACTGCGCGCCAGCCCCCGCAGGGCCCGGCGCACCGCCTCGTCGGGCATCCAGTCAGCGGGCAGCCAGCCGCACCCCGGCTTGAGCGCCCCGGGAGCCGCCTCCAGCGACTGGCGCGACACCCATAGCGGATCAATCGAGCGGTCGAGCTGCGGCGCCAGCTCGGCCAGGGCCAGCGGCGGCGCGCGGCCGGCCACATAGAAGCCCGAGCCGCGCCGGGCCTGCAGGACGCCCTCGGCCGCCAGCCGGTCGTAGGCCTCCGCCACCGTCGACTTGGCGACGCCGCTGGCCGCGGCCAGGGCGCGGATCGACGGCGCCTTGGCGCCGGGCTGCAGCGTTCGCGCCGCGATCCGCTCGCGTATGCCGCCCATCACCGCCTCGACCCGACCGCCGCGCGCCATCTGTCCTGCCAATTATCCAGTACAGTTTTGCCAAACTGTATCTCACCGTACCTGTCCAGGCGAGCGCCCGCTCCCTAGTCCTGCCTCCCTGGAGGCGACCATGGACGACAAGACGAGAGGCTGGATCGACGGACTTCTGGGGGTGGTGATCTTTTCCGGATCCCTGCCCGCCACGCGGGTGGCGGTGGCTGAGATCGACCCGCTGTTCCTGACGGCGGCGCGGGCGGTGATCGCCGGGACCCTGGCGCTGGGCCTGCTGAGCGTCATGCGCGCGCCGCGACCGACGCGCCGCGACCTCGCGGCCCTGGCGCTCGTGGCGTCCGGGGTCGTGGCGGGCTTCCCGCTGCTGACCGCGATCGCCCTGCGCGAGATCACCGCGGCCCACTCGATCGTGTTCATCGGGCTGCTGCCCATGGCCACGGCGCTGTTCGCGGTGGTCCGGGCCGGCGAGCGCCCGAGCCGGTCGTTCTGGGCCTTTGCCGGCCTTGGGGCGGCGCTGGTGGCCGTCTTCGCTCTCACCCGCGGCGTGGAAGGCTCGCTGAGCGGCGACCTCCTGATGGTCGCGGCGGTTGCGGTCTGCGGGCTCGGCTATGCGGAGGGCGGGCGCCTGTCGCGCACCCTGGGCGGCTGGCAGGTGATCTGCTGGGCGCTGGTCATCGCCCTGCCCGCCATGGCCGCGCTGGGGCTGGCGACGTGGCCGGCCGACCTGGCGCAGGTCAGCGCGCGCGGCTGGACGGGCCTGGCCTACGTTTCGCTGTTCAGCATGCTGATCGGATTTGTCTTCTGGTACCGCGGCCTGGCGCTGGGCGGGGTGGCGGCGGTGGGCCAGCTGCAGCTGCTGCAGCCGCTGATGGGCCTGGGCCTGGCGGCCTGGCTGCTGGGCGAGCCGGTCGGCTGGTCCATGGCGGCTGTAACCGCCGGGGTCGTGCTGTGCGTGGCGGGGGCCAAGCGCTTCGCCTGATCCCCGCCGCGCGGAAGTCTTAGTCCTTGGCGCGTTCCGAGTAGGTCCAGTCCTCGGTGAGGATGACCACGCGGGTGCCGGCGGCGATGTACGGCGGCACCATGATGCGCTCGCCGTTGGTCAGGATGGCCGGCTTGTAGGACGAAGAGGCGGTCTGCCCCTTCACCGACGGCTCCGTCTCGGCGATTTCGAAGATGACGGTGCGCGGCAGCTCCATGGCGATCGGAACGCCTTCGTGCACCGACAGGACGACCGTCAGGCCGTCGGTCAGCCACGGGGCGTTCTCGCCGACGGTTTCTTCCGAGACCACGACCTGATCGTAGGTCTCGGGCTGCATGAAGTGGTAGCCCTCGCCGTCCTGGTAGAGGAAGTTGTAGTTGCGGTCGTCGACGAAGGCGCGCTCGACCTGCTCGGTCGTGCGCCAACGCTCGGACACCTTCACGCCGTCGGCGATGCGGCGCATGTTGAGCTGGGTGACAGGGGTCCCCTTACCGGGGTGGATGTTTTCGGCGGTCAGGACGACATAGAGCTTGCCGTCCATGTCGACGACGGCGCCTTTCCTGAGCGAGCTGGCAGCGACCTTCACGTAAGTTCGTCCTCAAGCCTATTTTGGAGGGGCCGCCATCGACCCCCGCGCGATTCCGCCGAGCGGCGGTCTTGCCGCGCACCTATACGATGAAGGCGAAATTCGCCAGTCATGATCGAAATGGCCGCATAGAGGACGCCTGCGCCGATGACTTCTCAATCGCCCTGGTGGCGGGCCGACATCCACCAGGACCGACGGCCGTTCCTGCTGGCGCGAGGCGCGATCACCCGGGCCGCCCGCCGCTGGTTCGAGGACCGCGGCTTCACCGAGGTCGAGGGCGCGGCGCTGCAGGTCTCGCCCGGCAACGAAGCCCACCTGCACGCCTTCGCCACCGAAATCATCGGCAATTCTGGCGAGACCGCGCCGCTCTACCTGCACACCTCGCCCGAGTTCGCCTGCAAGAAGCTGCTGGCCGCGGGCGAGACGAGGATATTCGACTTCGCCCGGGTCTGGCGCAACCGCGAGCGCGGGCCGCTGCATCACCCTGAGTTCACCCTGCTGGAGTGGTACCGCACAGGCGAGCCCTACGAGCAACTGATGGCCGACTGCGCCGACCTGCTGCGGCTGGCGGCCGAGACGGCGGGGGCCAAGACCCTCTCCTATCGGCAGCTATCCAGCGACCCCTTCCAGGAACCCGAACGGTTGAGCCTGCAGGAGGCGTTTCAGCGGCACGCCGGCATCGACCTGCTGGCCACGGTGGCGACGGACGGGGCGACCGACCGCGACGGCCTGGCCGAGGCTGCGACGCGAGCCGGCGTGCGGATCGCCGACGACGACGTCTGGGCCGACATCTATTCGAAGGTGCTGGTCGAGAAGGTCGAGCCGAACCTGGGCATGGGCCGCCCGACCATCCTCTGCGAGTACCCGATCAGCGAGGCGGCCCTGGCCCGGCCCAAGGCGTCCGATCCGCGGGTGGCCGAGCGCTTCGAACTCTATGCCTGCGGGGTCGAGCTGGCCAACGCGTTCGGCGAGCTGACCGACCCGGTCGAGCAGCGGCGGCGGTTCCAGGCGGAGATGGACGAAAAGGCCCGCGTCTATGGCGAACGCTATCCGATCGACGAGGATTTCCTGGCCGCCCTGCCGCACATGCCGAGCGCCTGCGGCTCGGCGCTCGGCTTCGACCGGCTGGTGATGCTGGCGACCGGCGCGGCCCGCATCGAGCAGGTGGTCTGGACGCCGGTGGCCGATGTCGCGCGCTAGGCCGCATTTGCCCCCAGGCCCCGCATGAGCCATATGCGCGCGGGATGAGCACGCTTCGCAAACCGGGCGACCTGGTCGCCGCCGGGCTGGCGCCGCTGGAGCGGCTGCCGGAGCTTGAGCGCGTGGCCGCCCGCTATGCGCTAGCGATCACCCCGGACATGGCCGAGCTCATCGACCCGGCCGACCCGGCCGACCCGATCGCCCGCCAACTGATGCCGGACGCGGCCGAACTGGAGGCGACGCCCGAGGAGGACGCCGACCCGATCGGCGACTTCACCCACAGCCCGGTCGAGGGGATCGTCCACCGCTATCGCGACCGCGTCCTGCTGAAGCCGACCCACACCTGCGCGGTCTACTGCCGGTTCTGCTTCCGGCGCGAAATGGTCGGGCCCGAGGGGCTGTCGAACCTCACCGCCGCCCAGCTGGACGCCGCGTTCGCCTATATCGCCGAGCGACCGGAGATCTGGGAGGTCATCGTCACCGGCGGCGACCCGTTCGTGCTGTCGCCGCGGCGGCTGGCCGACATCTCGACCCGGCTGGCGGCCATCGAACACGTGAAAGTGGTGCGCTATCACACCCGCGTGCCGGTCGTGGATCCGGGCGCCGTCACCCACGAGCTGGTCACGGCGATCACCTGCGAAGGCAAGGCGGTCTATGTCGCCCTGCACGCCAATCACTCGCGCGAGCTGACCCCCGCCGCCCGCGCCGCCTGCGCCAGGATCATCGACGCCGGCCTGCCGATGCTGAGCCAGACCGTGCTGCTGAAGGGCGTCAACGACGATCCTGAGACGCTGGGCGCGCTGATGCGCAGCTTCGTCGAGAACCGGATCAGGCCCTATTACCTGCACCAGGGCGACCTGGCGCCGGGCACCAGCCACCAGCGGACCAGCATCGCGGAGGGCCGCGCGGTGATGCGGGCCCTGCGCGGGCGTTTTTCGGGCCTCTGCCAGCCGACCTACGTGCTCGATATCCCCGGCGGGCACGGCAAGGTCCCGGTCGGCCCCAACTATGTCGGCGAGACCAGCGTCGAGGATCCGAACGGGGTCAGCCATGCCTACCCCCCGAAGCGCCAAGATTGAGCGAACGCCGATCCTGAACTAGCGTCCCCTGCCAAGGCTGGTCGGGGAACGCAACTCGTGGCTTCGAAACGCTCAATCCTCACGGCCATCGTCCTCGGCGGAGTGGTCGCGGCCACGCTCGACATCGGCGCGGCCATGCTGATCAGCGGCGCCGGCCTGACCACCATCCTGCAGTTCATCGCCAGCGGCCTGATCGGCAAGGCGGCGTTCGACGGCGGGACCGCCACCGCGGTCCTGGGCGCGGCGCTGCAGGAAGCGATGGGGCTGATCATCGCCGCGGTCTTCGTGTCGGCCAGCCTGGCCGCACCGGTGCTGCGCCGGGCGTGGATCGCCGCCGGCCTGGCCTACGGCGTCGTCATCTACGGGGTCATGAACTACGTGGTCATGCCGCTGTCGGCGGTCGGCAGGGTTCCGACGTTCAGCCCCGAGGGCCTGATCAAGAACGGCCTGGCCATGCTGGCCTTCGGCCTGATCATCGCCTGGTTCGCCCAGCGGGGTCTGCAGGACGACGCCCCTAGAGGTCCTGCTTGAGGCCGGCGAGACGCGGCCGGGATCAAGCCGTAGCGGCCGGCCGGCCGTCCACGATGCTGCGCGCCACCGCCTCGGCGACCTTGATGCCGTCGATCGAGGCCGAGAGGATGCCGCCGGCGTAGCCCGCGCCCTCGCCGGCCGGATAGAGGCCGACGGTGTTGAGGCTCTGGAAGTCCTTGCCGCGAGTGATGCGGACCGGAGACGAGGTGCGGGTCTCCACGCCCGTCAGCACCGCGTCGGCGTGGTCGAAGCCGGGGATCTGGCGGGCGAAGGCCGGCAGCGCTTCGCGGATCGCGGCGATGGCGAAGTCCGGCAGGCAGGTCGACAGGTCGGTCGGGGTGACGCCAGGGCGGTAGGACGGCGCCACCTCGCCGAGGTCGGTCGACGGCTTGCCGGCCAGGAAGTCGCCGACCCGCTGGGCGGGCGCGGCATAGGTTTCGCCGCCGGCCACGAAGGCCTGGGATTCCCAGTGGCGCTGGAGTTCGATCCCGGCCAACGGATGGCCCGGATAGTCGCGTTCGGGCTCGATGCCGACGACGATGCCGGCGTTGGCGTTCCGCTCGTTGCGGGAATACTGACTCATGCCGTTGGTGACGACGCGGCCCGGCTCGGAGGCCGCGGCGACCACCGTGCCGCCCGGGCACATGCAGAAGCTGTAGACCGTCCGCCCGTTCGAGCAGTGGTGCGAGAGGCTGTAGGCAGCCGCGCCCAGGTCCTTGTGCCCGGCGTTGGTCCCGAACCGGGCGCGATCGATCCAGGACTGCGGGTGTTCGATACGGAAGCCGAGCGAGAACGGCTTGGCCTCGATGTGGACGCCGCGGTCGTAGAGCGCATGGAAGGTGTCGCGGGCGCTGTGGCCGAGGGCGAGGACGACGTGGTCGGCCTCGATGTAGCCGCCGCCCTGCAGGTGCAGACCGACGAGCCGGCGCTGGCCGCCCTCCAGCGCGATGTCGAAGTCCTCGACCTTGTGCTCGAAGCGGTATTCGCCGCCGAGCGCCTCGACCTTCTCGCGCATAGCCTCGACCATGGTCACCAGCCGGAAGGTGCCGACGTGGGGGTGGGCCTCGGTCAGGATCTCGGGCGGGGCGCCGGCGGCGACGAACTCGGTCAGCACCTTGCGGCTGAGGAAGCGCGGGTCCTTGATCTGGCTGTAGAGCTTGCCGTCGGAGAAGGTGCCGGCCCCGCCCTCGCCGAACTGGACGTTGGACTCGGGGTGCAGCTTGCTGCGCCGCCAGAGGTCCCAGGTGTCCTTGGTGCGCTGCCGCACGACCTTGCCGCGATCGACGATGATCGGCTTGAAGCCCATCTCGGCCAGGATCAGGCCGGCGAACAGGCCGCAGGGGCCGGCCCCGATCACCACCGGACGCTTGGCCAGATTCGCGGGCGCCTGGGCGACGTGGCGATAGGCCATGTCCGGCGTCGGCTGGACGTTGCGATCGCCGGCGTGGCGAGCGAGCACGGCCGCCTCGTCCTGCACCACCACGTCGACTGTGTAGACCATCAGGATCGCCGACTTGCGCCGCGCGTCGTTGGCGCGGCGAAAGATCTCGAACGAGACGAGCTCGGATTCGGGGCCGGCCAGCTTGGCCAGCACGGCGGCGCGCAGGTCCTCTTCCGGGTGGCCGAGAGGCAGCTTGATTTCGGTCAGTCGCAGCATTCGGGGCTTTTAGCCGGTCTAGGGAGGGAAGGAAGCGCGGGGATGCCTATCGATGTCATCCCGCCTTCAGCGCAGCTGAAGGCCGGGATCCATAAACACCCTGACTCGGAACGCCTCGCTCCGCGCGGCGCGTCGGCGCGAATGGATCCCGGACAAACCCTGCAGGCTTTCCGGGATGACGCTCGGTCTCTAGTCCGCGACCGGCACCGTGTAGTTCAGGGCCAGCCGGCCGCCGTCGGGATAGATGGTCTGACCGGTGATGTAGGAGCTGTCGTCGCTGGCCAGGAAGACGGCGACGCGGCCGATCTCGTCGGCCTCGCCGAAGCGGCCGAGCGGCGTGCGCTGCAGCACCCGGCGGCGAGCCTCATCGTCCTGCATCACCCCCTTCAGGATGTCGGTGACGATGGTGCCCGGCCCGATCGCGTTCACCCGCACGCCATGCGGCGCCAGGCCCAGGGCCATGGCCTTGGTCAGCTGCGCCAGGCCGCCCTTGGAGGTGACGTAGGCGATCTGGTTGGGGATAGCGAGCACTGCGTTGATCGAGGACATGTTGATGATCGAGCCCCTGATCTTGGCGTCGACCATGTGGCGGGCCACGGTCTGGCCGACCACGAACGGGGCGCGCAGGTTCACCGCCATAACCCGGTCGAAGTCCTCCAGCTCGGCGTCGAGGATGTCGCCAGCGACCAGCATGCCGGCGTTGTTGACCAGCACGTCGATCTTGCCCAGCAGCGCCGCGGCCCGGATCACCGCCATGCGCGCGGCCTCGGCGTCGGCGAGGTCGCAGGCCAGGGCGTGAACTTGCCGCCCGCTGTCGCGGGCCAGGTCCTGCGCCGCAGCCACGACCCGCGCCTCGTCGAGGTCGAGCAGCACGAGGTCGCAACCCTCGGCGGCAAAGGCCCGGGCGCAGCCCAGGCCGATGCCCCCGGCCGCGCCGGTGACGAGCGCCGAGCGCCCGGAAAGGCGGCCGCTCACCACGACCCCGTGTTCGGCATCGAGGCCCACGGCTCGGCCGGCTCCTTGCGCGGACCGGCTTGCAGCAGCTCGATCGAAATGCCGTCGGGGGAACGCACGAAGGCCATGTGGCCGTCGCGCGGCGGGCGGTTGATGGTCACCCCGCCGTCGGCCAGGCGCTGGCAGGTCGCGTAGATGTCGTCGACGGCGTAGGCCAGGTGGCCGAAGTTGCGACCGCCCTGATAGTCCTCCGGATCCCAATTGTAGGTCAGCTCGACCATCGGGGCCTTGGCGGCCAGGGCCGCCTCGCGGTCGGCGGGGGCGCAGAGGAACACCAGGGTGAATCGTCCCCCCTGGTTCTCGGTGCGGGAGACTTCGACCAAGCCCAGCTTGTTGCAGTAGAAGTCCAGAGAAACGTCGAGGTCGGTCACCCGAACCATGGTGTGCAGGTATTTCACGGCGGCGTACTTTCCTTGCAGGCGGCGGATATTGGAGCGCCCGCGGCGTTAAAGAGCAAGCAAGGCCATGCTGCAATCATGCGGCGCCCGGGGCACATTATCGGCCCTTTGCGTCGTCTGCCCGCGAATTCATTTGCAGTCGTAGAACAGCGGCATCAGAAGACGCTAAAACCTATTTTCTGCGGCCCGGGCGTACGACTGCGATTCCAAGAGCGGTCGCGACTTCGTTGCTGCCCGGGGGGAAACGGCTGAATGCGAGTCAAGTCACAGTACCTGTTTGTGATCGCCGTCGTGGCCGTGCTGGTCCTGGCTTTCGCCATCGGCACCATTGTCAGCCGGGCGAACAAGTCTGGAAAGGCCGAGGCCAAGACCGCCGGCGCGGACGCCTTGCCCACCGTGCAGGCGGTGCTGACCCCGGAATCCACTCATGAATACGCCGTGGCGATCCGCGGCCGCACCGAGGCGGCGCGCAGCGTCGTGGTGCGTTCGGAGACAGCCGGCGTCGTCGCCGCCACCCCGGCGGTCGAAGGCTCGTTCGTACGCAAGGGCACGGTGCTGTGCCGGCTGAACGTCGACGCTCGCCAGGCGACGCTGGACCAGGCCCGCGCCAACCTGCGCTCGCGCCAGTTGCAGCAGAAGGCGTCGGCCGAGCTGGCGGCCAAGGGCTATCGCTCGCAGACCCAGGTGCTGCAGGACCAGGCCAATCTCGACAGCGCCGCGGCCACGGTCCGCCAGGCCGAGCTGGGCGTCGAGCAGATGAGCATCCGCGCCCCGTTCGACGGCGTGTTCGACAAGCGCGACGCCGAGGTCGGCGCCTATCTGGCCCCCGGTCAGCCCTGCGGCACGATGATCGAGCTCAATCCGCTGCTGATCGTCGGCGACCTGCCTGAGACCGAGGCTTCGAAGGTCAAGGTCGGCTCGAGCGCCAGCGCCCAGCTGACCTCCGGCGAGACCCTGGCCGGCAAGGTCCGCTACGCCGCGCGCGAGGCCGACGCGCAGACCCGCACCTATCGCATCGAGATCACCACCGCGAACCCGCAGATGACCCGTTCGGGCCTGTCGGCGGCGGTGCGGATCAACGCCGGGTCGGGCCCCGCGCACCTGGTGCCGCTGTCCTCGCTGGTGCTGGATGCGGGCGGGCGCCAGGGCGTGCGCTACGTGCTGGCCGACGACAAGGTCGCCTTCGCGCCGATCAAGGTGCTGGAGGAGACGGCGCAGGGCATCTGGGTGACCGGCCTGAAGGGCCCGGTCCGGGTGATCACGGTCGGCCAGTCGTACGTGGCCGAAGGTCAGAAGGTTCGAGTGGCCGCGGCGCGCTAGGCGCGCCCCTGCTCATCAGGAGACGAGGCTATGATCGGACCTCTGATCGATGGCGCGATCAAACGGCGCAAGGTGGTGCTGGCTGTCACCCTGATCGCCAGCCTGTTCGGGTTCTTCGCGTACCTGTCGATGCCGCGGGAATCCAACCCGAACATCGATTTCCCGTTCCTCACCGTGGTGGTGCCCTACCCCGGCGTCAGTCCCGAGGACGCCGAGCGGCTGCTCGTGCGGCCGCTGGAGACCGAGCTCCAGACGATCGAGGGCGTCAAGGAGATGAACGCGGTCGCCCGCCAGAGCATGGCGATCGTGAACCTGGAGTTCGAAGCCGACTTCGACAAGGACAAGGCCCTGGGCGAGGTCCGCGCCAAGGTCGACCTGGCCCGCGGCAAGTTCCCGCCCGACGCCGAGGAGCCGATCATCGAGGAGGCCAACGCCTCCGGCGAGCCGATCATCGGCATCGTGCTGTCGGGCGCGGCCCCGGAACGCACCCTGTTCCACATTTCGCGCAACCTGCAGGACCGGCTGGAAAGCACCCCCGGGGTGCTGGAGGTCTATCTGAACGGCGGCCGCGAGGAGCTGCTGGAAGTCACCATCGACCCGGTGCGCATGGAGGCGGCCAACGTCTCGCCGGGCGAGCTGGCGCAGGTGATCGGCCGCAACAACCAGCTGGTCCCGGCCGGCAACCTGGAATCCGGCGCCGGCAAGTTCGCGGTCAAGGTCCCCGGGGTGGTCAACCAGCCCGCCGACATCCTGGCCCTGCCGATCAAGAAGAACGGCGACCGGCTGATCACGGTCGGCGACATCGGCGACGTCCGGCGGACCTTCAAGGAAGCCAACTACATCACCCGCTTCAACGGCCAGCCGGCCTTCTCGGTGGACGTGGCCAAGCGGTCGGGGGCCAACGTCCTCGACACCGTCAAGGAAGTCCGCAAGGTCGTCGCCGAGGAGCAGAAGCGCTGGCCCGAGACGGTCAAGGTCTCGTACATCTTCGATGAAAGCGACTTCATCGGCCGTACCCTGGTGGTGCTGGAGAGCGGCCTGCTGATCGCCACCATCCTGGTCATGCTGATCATCGTGGCGACGCTGGGCATCCGCCAGGGACTGATGGTCGGCGCGGCGATCCCGGCCTGCTTCATGCTGGCCTTCCTGATGCTCAACGCCACCGGCGTGACCCTGAACCAGATGGTGATGTTCGGGCTGGTGCTGGCGGTCGGCATCCTGGTCGATGGCGGCATCGTGGTGGTCGAGTACGCCGACCGGAAGATGGCCGAGGGCATGTCCAAGGAGGAAGCCTTCGCCGCGGCCGGCAAGCGGATGTTCTGGCCGGTGCTGAACGGCACCCTGACGACGCTCTGCGCCTTCCTGCCGTTCCTGTTCTGGAACTCGATCCCCGGCAAGTTCATGAGCTTCCTGCCCATGACCCTGTTCTACGTGCTGGGCGCGTCGATCTTCATCGCCCTGATCTTCACCCCGGCCCTGGGCTCGATCTTCGGACGCAAGGCGGCGGTGGACGAGGCGCACCTGGCCGAGATCGAGAAGTCCGAACGGGGCGACCCGCGCGAGATGACCGGCTTCATGGGCTGGTACGCACGCACCATCGACAGCCTGGGCCATCACCCGACCACGACCATGTTCGCGACCCTGGCGGTCATCGTGGTGGTGGTCATCGCCTTCCGCGCCGAGAACAAGCCGACCGAGTTCTTCCTGCAGCAGGACCCGGAATACGTGGCCGTCTACGTCAAGGCGCGGGGCAACCTGTCGCCGCAAGCCCAGGACGTCATCGTGCGCCAGGTCGAGAGCCGGCTGATCGGGCAGAAGGGCATCAACTCGATTTTCGTGCGATCGGGCACGGCCAGCCCCGGCGGCGGCCCGAACTCGATCCCCAACGACACCATCGGCCGCATCAACGTGGACTTCGTCGACTACGAGGACCGGCTGGAGCTGGGTCTGGTCGGCAAGGACATCGCCAACGAGGTTCGCAAGCGCGTGGCCGGCATTCCCGGCGTCGAGGTCGAGGTGCGCGAGCCGCAGGGCGGTCCGCCGGTCGGCAAGGACGTGCAGGTCGAGCTGCGCAGCCAGGACCCCGCGGCGCTCAACAAGGCGGCCGACATCGTCAAGGCCAAGCTGGCCGCCGACCGGCAGCTACACGAGCTGGAGGACAACCGCACCTCGCCCGGCATCGAGTGGAACATGACTGTCGACCGCGAGGCCGCCGGCCGCTACGGCGTCGACGTGCTGACCGTCGGCCAGGCGATCCAGTTCGTGACCGGCGGGGTCCTGGTCGGGCGTTTCCGCCCTGACGACGCCGACGACGAGCTGGACATCCGCGTCCGCTTCCCGCCCGAGAGCCGCAACGTCGCGGCCTTCGACAGCCTGAAAATCCCGACCCAGTTCGGGCCGGTGCCGGCCAGCTACTTCATCAAGCTCGCCCCGGCCCAGCAGGTGACGACGATCCAGCGCCGCGACGGACAGCGGCTGGCGGTCATCCAGGCCAACGCCATCGAGGGGGTGGCGGCCAGCCACAAGATCGCCGAGCTGCGCCCCTGGCTGGAGAAAGCCAACCTGGACCCCAACGTGCGATGGAAGTTCACGGGCGCCGACGAGGAAGGCCAGGAGGCGGCGCGCTTCTTCGTCGCCGCCATGGCGGTCTCGCTGTTCCTGATGGGCGTCATCCTGCTCTGGCAGTTCAACTCGTTCTACGGCGTGCTGGTCACGCTGTCGGCGGTGGCGCTGTCGACCGTCGGCGTGCTGCTGGGGGTGGTCGTGAATATCGCCCACACCTTCGACTACATCTCGGTGATCATGCTGGGGACCGGGGTCGTGGCGCTGGCCGGGGTCGTGGTCGGCCACAACATCGTGCTGGTCGACACCTACTACCAGCTGCGCCGCGCCGGCTTCCCCGCCGACGAGGCGGCTGTGCGCGCGGCCACCCAGCGGTTCCGGCCGGTCATGCTGACCACGTTGGTGACGGTGGTCGGCCTGCTGCCCCTGATGTTCCAGCTGCACCCGAACTTCCACGGCATGCACCTGGAGTACAAGGCGCCCGGCTCCGAGTGGTGGGTGCAGCTGTCCGGAGCGGTGGTCTGGGGCCTGTCCTTCGCCACCCTGCTGACGCTGATCCTGACGCCGGTGATGCTGGCCGCCCCGAAGGTCTACGGCCGGCGGTTCGGCTGGCTGGGCGAGCGGCTGGGGCTGCGTAAGCGCAAGCGGCGCAGCGACGAGATCGTCGCCGGCGGCGAGAGCGAAATCGCCAAGGCCGCCGAGTAGGTCCTCAGACCTCGCGCGCCAGCCGCCGACGGTTGGCGCGCACCCGACGGCGGTAGAGCGCCATGGCCTTGGTCGCCCCGGCGTGCGGCGAGCCGCTCATGGCTCCGAGCGCAAGTTCGGTCTGGGCCGCCATCGCCGCCGAGACCTTCTCGGCCACCATGCGCTGGGCTTCGGCCGCCGCCCCTGCCCCGCCGCCGGCCAGCTTCATCATGCGCAGCGCCACCACCTGGCTGGACTCGGCCCCGAGCCAGAAGGCGTCGATCGACAGCTTCAGCCAGGGATTGGGATTGAACATCGGCGCGCCTTCGGAGACTTGAGCGCCAGAGCCTAGACCCAGTCTACAGCCGCCGTCACGCCTCGCGGGTCTGGCGACGCCAAAGAGCCGCATACTCGCCGCCCTTTTCGAGCAGTTCGGCATGGCGGCCGCGCTCGACGATGCGGCCGCGGCGCAGCACCAGGATCAGGTCGGCGTCGACGATGGTGGACAGGCGGTGGGCGATGACCAGGGTGGTGCGGCCGGCGCGGACCTTGCGCAGGGTCTCCTGGATGGCCGCCTCGGTCGGGCCGTCCAACGCGCTGGTGGCCTCGTCGAGGATCAGCAGGCGTGGATCTGCCAGCAGGGCGCGGGCGATGCCGACGCGCTGGCGCTCGCCGCCGGACAGCTTCAGGCCGCGCTCGCCCACCAGGGTGGCCAGACCGTTCGGCAGGCTGTCGATGAAGCCGCCCAGTTCGGCCGCCTCGGCCGCGGCGCGGATCTCGGCCGTGCTGGCGGCGGGCCGCGCAAAGGCGATGTTGGCGGCCATGGTGTCGTTGAACAGCGCCACGTCCTGCGGCACCAGGGCGATCGCCTGACGCAGCGAGCTCTGCCGAACCTGGCGCAGGTCGACGCCGTCGAGGGTGATCTTGCCGCTCTGCGGATCGATCAGCCGCAGGGCCAGGCGGATGGCGGTGGTCTTGCCCGCCCCGGACGGCCCGACCAGGGCCACCGTCGCGCCGGGCGCCGCGCGGAAGCTGACGTCGATCAGGCCGGTCGAGCGGGCGTCATGGCGGAACTCGACGTCCTCGAACACGATCTCGGCCCCGCGGCCGCTGGCCGGCGGCAGAGGCCGGGCGTCAGGGGCGTCGACGATGTCGGGCTTCACCGCCCGCAGTTGGACCATCTGCTCCATGTCGATGAAGGCCTGACGGATCTCGCGGTAGTTGAAGCCCAGCATGTTGAGCGGGCCGTAGATGCCGATCAGCAACAGGATAGCCATGGTCACGTCGCCGATCCGCATGCGGCCGTTCATGACCTCGTAGCCGGCCATCACCGTCATCAGCGCCAGGCCGAGATTGAGGACCAGGGCCTGCACCGCATTGAGCATGGCCAGCGAGGCGTTGGCCCGCACCCCGGCGCGGACATAGTCGGCCATCGCCGCTTCGTAACGGTCGACGGTGCGATCCTCAGAGCCGAAGGTCTTGACCGTCTCGTAGTTCAGCAGGGCGTCGACCGAGAGGCCGGCGCTGCGGCTGTCGGCCTCGTTCAACTCGCGCCGGTGGCTCAGCCGCCAGTCGGTGATCTTGAAGGTCAGCATCGCGTAGAGGACGATGGTGACGAAGGCGGTCGCGGCGAAACGCCAGTCCAGCCGCATGGCCATCACCGCCATGGCCAGCACCAGCTCGATCGCCGTCGGGCCGAGGTTGAACACCACGCTGCGCATCAGGAAGTCGGTGGAGCGCGCGCCGCGGTCGATAACCCGCGCCAAGCTGCCGGTCTGCTTGCCCTGGTGATAGTCGAGCCCGAGCGCCAGGGTGTGGGCGAAGGTCTCAGTGGCGGCCTTGGCCATGGTCGACTGGGCGACCACGGTGAAGATCATGTCGCGCAGGTTGGGCGCGCAGGCCGCGACCAACCGCAGGCCCGCAAACGCCAGGGCCAGCAGCAGGAAGTCGAAACCGAGCTGGGCGGCCTGGCCGGCGCCCGGCGCCAGGCGGTTGATCGCATCGCCCAGAGCCACCGGCGCGGCCACCCCAGCCGCCTTGCCGGCGAACACCAGGGCCAGGGATGCGGCCACGCGCCAGCGCAGGCCGGGCGCGCCCGAGCGCATGACCAGGGCGGCCAGGTCGCGCATCGAGCGCCAGAAGTCGAATTTCACCGACGCCGGGGCGATGGCGTCGGGAACCGCCTGACGGCGGGCGGCCATGGCAGGGGTCATCAGCGGCTCACTTCAGCAGGATGGTCGATTGGACCCCGCCGCCCGGGGTCATCCAGTCGACGCGAAGGCCCCCGGCTACGGCGGCGGCCCGGAAAGGCCCGCTGGCCAGCGCCGGCGCGGGGGTCGCATCGACCTCCACCGGGTTCTCGGTGGCGTCGCCGAAGACGTCGATCTGCCGGCGGCCCGGCTCCAGCGGCTGGGTCAGGGCCAGGACATAGCGGCCGCGGCCGTCGGCCCGCCCTTCGGCGAACTTGCGGCCGTCGATATGGACGCTGAGCGCGGCGCCGGCCGGGGCGCGGCCCGACACCACCGCCCCGCCCTCGCGATCGAAGTCGACGGCGTCGAGATCATTCTTGCCGGTGCGGCCGACACGCAACGCGCCGGTCCCGGCCCGCAGCAGCGCCGCCTCTCCGTCAGGGGTCAGCAGCAGATAGCCTTCGCTCTGCACCGTGCGCCCGCCGCCGGTCGCCGACAGGCCGTAGATCTGGGGCTGGGTCCCGCGCGGCGCCGCCAAGCGCCAGACGCCCTTTGAGTCGGCGTCGACGAACAGAGCCTGGCCCTGCGGCGTCGCCAGACGCACCCGCGAGGAGCCCGGGGCCGAGCCGCTGATCCGTAGGCTGTCGCCGTCGAGCCGCACCTCGCTGACCTGCGGCGGCGCGAGGTAGCCGACGTCAGCCTGGGCCGGCGCCCCCTTGGCGGCCGGCGCGGCGCTGGGCGCAGGGTCCTGGCCGCAAGCGGCCAGGCCGAGGGCGAGCGCCGCCAGCAGCGGCGGATGAAGCGGGACTCGGCGCAGCTTGAAACTCCCTGGTTCTCGGCCTAGCTAATCGGTCTTTCCCGGCGCCTCTGCAAGCGCGCCGCGTTGATTCTCCAGGAGCTTCATCAAATGGGCGACGCGCCCGACCGCCTCGACTCCGTCTGCGTCTTCTGCGGCTCGTCCGATGCGGCCGATCCGGCCCTGCTGGCCAGCGCCGCCGAACTGGGCCGCGGGCTGGCGGCGGAGGAGCTGACGATGATCTATGGCGGCGGCGGGGTCGGGCTGATGGGCGCCTGTGCGGTCGCCGCGCACGAGGCCGGCGGCAAGGTGCTGGGCATCATCCCGGCCTTCCTGAAGGAACGCGAACGCCGCCTGGACGTGGTCGAGACCGTCGTCGTGGAGTCCATGCACGAGCGCAAGATGATGATGTTCGAGCGCTCGGACGGCTTCGTCGTGCTGCCGGGCGGCATCGGCACGCTGGAGGAAGTGGTCGAGCTGCTGTCGTGGCGACGCCTGGACCTGCACGGAAAGCCGGTGGTGTTCTACAATCCGGACGGCTTCTGGGAACCGCTGTTCCACCTGTTCCAGCACACGGTCGACCAGCACCTGACCCCGCCCAGCTTCATGGCGAGCTGGGTCGCGGTCGACGCCATCGACGAGATCATCCCGGCCCTGCGCCGCGGCGTGCCGACCGGACCGGACGCCGCGCCGGACGTCGCCCAACTAACCTAGGGCCGCAGCCGCTCCAGCAGCACGATCTCGCCGTGATAGTCGGCGCGGGCGTATTCGCGGAAGCCGTTCTTCTCGGCGACCCGAAGCGAAGCGGCGTTGCCTGGGGCGATGATGCAGACCGTGCGCGGCTCCTCGAAGTTCGCGTCGCCCCAGGCCAGGGCCGCGGCGACCGCCTCGCTCGCATAGCCCTTGCCGTGGGCGGCCGGAGACATGACCCAGCCGATTTCCGGCGTCTCGCCGAGGGTCGGCTCCAGCGTACGCTGGAAGTTTGCAAAGCCGATGTCGCCGACCAGGCGGCCGTTGTCCTTTTCGCAGACCATCCAGGGGCCAAAGCCCATCTCTTCCCAGTGGCCGATGTTGCGTAGCAGGCGGTTCCAGGCCTCCTCGCGGGTGGAGGGCTTGCCCCCGATGAAGCGGGTGACCTCAGGATCGCCCCACATTGCGGCAAAGGCCTCGAAGTCGGTCCGCGACTGGCCGCGCAGAAGCAGGCGCTCGGTCTCGATGACGGGCGCGCGGCTCACCTCCCCGACACCACGTCGCGGAAGCCGTTGACGATCGGATAGCGGCGGTCGCGGCCGAAGGCGCGGGCCCCGACCTTCACGCCCGGCGCGGCCTGGCGGCGCTTGTACTCCGAATTGTAGAGCAGCCGCTGGATGCGCTCGACGGTCTCGGGCGCATGGCCGCGAGCGACGATCTCGTCGAGGGTCGCCTCTTCCTCCACCAACCCATGCAAGATCGCGTCGAGTTCGGCGTACTCCGGCAGGCTGTCCTGGTCCTTCTGGTCGGGGCGCAGTTCGGCCGACGGAGCTTTGGTCAGGATGCGCTCGGGGATCGGATCGGCGGCGACGCCGTAGGGATCGTTGGCGTTGCGCCAGTCGCAGACCGCGTAGACCTCGGTTTTATAGATGTCCTTCAGGACGTTGTAGCCGCCGCACATGTCGCCGTAGAGCGTGGCGTAGCCGACCGCCATCTCCGACTTGTTGCCGGTGGTCATCAGCATCAGGCCGAGCTTGTTGGAGAGCGCCATCAGCGAGACGCCGCGGGCGCGGGCCTGGATGTTCTCCTCGGTCAGGTCGGGCGCCTTGCCCTCGAAATGCGGAGTCAGCATCTGGGCGAAGGCGTCGATGGCCGGGACGATCGAGATCTCGTCGAGACGGATCCGAAGCCGCTTGGCGCAGTCCTCGGCGTCGTCGAGGCTGTCCTGGCTGGTGTAGCGCGAGGGCAGCATGAAGCAGCGGACCCGGTCGGGGCCGAGCGCGTCGGCGGCGACCACGGCGCTGATCGCCGAATCCACGCCGCCCGAGAGGCCGAGCAGCACGCCCGGGAAACCGGACTTGTTCACATAGTCGCGCAGGCCCAGCACCATGGCGCGGTAGACTTCCTCAGGGCCCGAGACCCAATCCGCCATCGGCGCCTCGACGCAGGCCCAGCCGCCCTGCCCCTTTTCCCAGACGGTCAGGGCGAAGGCTTCCTCGAACATCGGCAGGCGCATGACCACCTCGCCCTGGGCCGACAACGCGAACGAGCCGCCGTCGAAGACCAGCTCGTCCTGGCCGCCGACCTCGTTGACGTAGAGCATCGGCAGGCCGGTTTCAGCCACACGGGCCTTGGCCACCCCCATCCGCTCATGATCGGCGGTGCGGCGGAACGGCGAGCCGTTGGGGACCAGCAGGATCTCGGCGCCCTTGGCCTTCAGATCGGCGCAGATGGCATCCGACCAGATGTCCTCGCAGATCGGCGCGCCGAGCTTCACACCCTTCCATTCGAAGACGCTGGCCGAGGCGCCGGCCTCGAACACGCGCTTTTCATCGAAGACGCCGTAGTTCGGCAGGTCGCCCTTGATCGCCAGGCCCTTGATCTCGCCCTCGGCGAGGAAGGCCAGGGCGTTGTGCGGACGCCCGCCGGGCTTGGCGTTGGGCCAGATCACGCCGACCAGGGCGGCCGGGCCGTCCTTGGTCTCCAGCGCCAGCCGCTCGACTGCGGCCTTGCCGGCGGCCCAGAAGGCCGGCTTCAGCGCCAGGTCCTCGGGCGGATAGCCGTTGATGAAGAGTTCCGAGAAGATCGCGATGTCCGCGCCGGCCGCCTTGGCCTGGGCCAGGCGCTCGCGCGCCAGCGCCTCGTTATGGGCGATGGCGCCCACGGTCGGATTGGCTTGGATAGCGGCGATGACGAGGCGCGTGGACATGAATCCCATGTAGCCTCGCCATTCGCCGGGGGCCAGAGCTAGGCGGCCATTACCTTCGGCAAGACGCGCGCGAAGTGGGCCATGGCGGTCGGGTCGGCGACCGCAGCTCGCGCCCAGCCGGGGGCGGCGCCAGCGAACAGGCGCAGCATCACGCCCTCGGCCTCCAGCCGCTTGATCGTCCGGGCCGTGCCGAAATTGGCCCAGACATAGCTGCCATGTGAGCGGAGATAGGGAATCTTGACCGTGTCGCAGGCGCGGTAGAGGACCTGACGCCCCTGCTCCATCGCCCTGTTGGAGGCGGCCAGATAGTCCGTGTCGCGGTAGCTGACGGCCGCCGCCGACAAACCCGGCCCGTTGCGCGAGGGCGCCAGCAGCATGCGGATCGCCCGCGCCCTTTCAGGCTGGGCGATGCAGTAGCCGATGCGCACCGCGGCCAGCGCGTAGCTCTTGGAAAAGGTGCCGACGACGATCACGTCGTGGCCTTCACGCACCAGGTCGACGACGCTCTCGCCGGATCCAGGCTCATGTCGATGAAGGCTTCGTCGACGATCACCGGGGCGAATCTGGCGGCGTGGATGCAGAAGCTGCGCAACGCCGTCCGATCGGCGAGCAGGCCGGTCGGATTGTTGGGGTTGCAGACGTAGGACAACTGCACGTCCGGCCCCAGCGACCGCGCCATGGCGGCGAAGTCGATCTGCTGGTCTGGCGCCATCGCCACACGGCGGGCCTGCTGGCCCACCCGCGCGGCGTAACTGATGTGGGTGTCGTAGGTCAGGGCCGGTGCGAGCTGAACGCCGCCCTTGGTCCAGAAGGACGACATCATGGCCAGCGGCTCCAGAGCGCCGGTGGAGATCGCCACATGGGCCGGAGTGACGCCGTTGGCCTTGGCGATCACGGCCACCAGCGCCGCTTCCTCGGCGTGGGGATAGTGCTCGACGTGGGTCACAGCCTTGGCCAGCGCCGCGCGGGCGGCGGCGCTGGGGCCGAACGGGTTCTCGGTGATGTTCAGCGCGGCCAGGGCGTCGGCCGCACCGGCGCCCGCCGGGACGGCCGCCAGGGCCAGGCCCGCCAGGCCGCGCCGCGTGATGTCGCCCATCGCGCCCTCAGAACTTCGCGCCGACGCGGACGTAGTAGAGCCCGCCGTCGGTGTCGTAGACCGCGTTGCGCGAATAGATCAGGCCGCGCGAGGCCTGGAAGGTCGCCTCGTCCGGGTAGGTGTCGAAGAGGTTCTCCGCACCGACGGTGATCTTCACCTGGTCGGTGACCTGGGCGCTGAGCGACACGTCGACGAAGGTCCGCGCGCCGAAGGCCTGGACGAGGTCGGCGGACGATTGGAACTGGGCGTCGGTCCAGTCGCCGAAATAGCGGACCCGGGCCATGCCCTCGAACATGCCCCAGGCGTAGAACGCCGTGACGTTGCCTGTGTGCTCAGGCAGGCCGTCCTCGATGTTGATGCGGGCTAGGTTGGAGACCTCGCTGAGCTTGGAGCGCGTGACCTTGGTGTCGTTCCAATTGTAGGCGGCGGTCAGCGTCAGGGTTCCCTCCCCCACCACGGTCTTCCAGGAGCCGACGGCGTCGATCCCCTGCGTGCGGGTGTTGAACGAGTTGGTGAAGTAGCTGACCGAGGTCAGCGAATCGGCTCCGGGCACGCCCAAGCGCACCAGCTGGGCGCGAATCGCCGGGGTCACGGTGAAGTTCGGCGAGGTGGCGAAGCGGTCGTCGACCTCGACCCGGTAGTAGTCCAGCGAAGCTGTCAGACCGTTGTCGGCGTTGCGATAGACCAGGCCCACCGAGACGTTCTTCGAGGTTTCCGGCTCAAGCGGCTTGGCGCCGAAGAACTGCGCAACCGGGTTGGCCGGCGAAAGACGGCCGGCGGTGAACAGCTGCAGCGTCGTGGTGTCCAGGCCCTGGGACGTGCGGGTGCTGTTCAACTGCCCAGGCGTCGGAGCGCGGAAGCCGGTTGAGGCCGCGGCGCGAACGGCCCAGTTCGGCGAAATCTGATAGCGGGCGGCGATCTTGCCGTCGGTGGTCGAGCCGAACTCGGAGAAGTCCTCGTAACGGATGGCGATGTCGGTGGAGAAGGCGTCGGTCCAGGAAAGGTCGAGGTCGACATAGCCCGCGTAGCTGGTCTGGTCCCACGACCCGGCCTGCGAAGAACTGTAGCCCGGGAAACCGTTGGAGCCAGAGGGCAGACCGGCCGGGGCGCCGGGGCCGACCTGATAGGACATCGGATCGCCTGCGCCGATCTTGTAGGTCTCCACCCGCCGCTCGGCCCCGAAGGCCAGATTGGCGGTCTCCGCCAGGAAGCTCAGTTCCACCGGCTTGGTGAAGTCGAGGTTGAGGTTCTGCTCGCGCTGGGTCAGGACACCGGCGCGGAAGGCGGTCGGCGATTGCGGGCCGAATGAGGCGTTGATCGTCTCGTTGATGAAGTAGTCGATCTTGTCCTCGCCCAGCGAGGCGTTGAAATCCCAAGACAATCCACTGTCTAACTCGCCGCGCAGGCCGGCGTTGACCGCGTAGTCCGTCTCGTCCTGGCCGAACTTCGGCGAGAAGCCGACCGGATAGATTTGGCGTAGATTCCAGCCCGGAAACGCGGCGCTGTTGCGATAGGCGGTGTCGGTCGAGGGGTTGCGCCAGTTGAAGTCGGTCACGCCGCTGGAGTCTGTGTAGGTGGCGAAGCCGTAGAGCTCGACCGCCTCGTTCAGCGGGATGGAGGCGTCGACGACGAAGCGGGTGGCGTCGCGATCCGGCTGGCCCCAACGCTGCACCGGATTGGGGACCGTCAGCGTGGGATTGGCGGCTTGGAAGGCGATGGCGTCCGGACGCTGACGGGTGCGCGAAGTCGCTTCGCTGTCGGTGTAGGTCAGGGTGGCGACGAGATGCCCGCCGTCGCCGATGGCCCAACCGGCGCGGATGCCGCCCTCAAGCACTCGGCCGTCGCCCTCGTAATACTGCGAGGCCTGGGCGAAGGCGCTGACACCCGGCTGATCGTTCAGGATCAGGTTGATGACGCCGGCTATAGCGTCCGAGCCGTACTGGGCCGAGGCGCCGTCGCGCAGCACCTCGATCCGCTTGATGGCGAAGCTGGGGATCTGGCCGAGATCGACGCCCTGGGCGCCGCGACCGCCCAGCAAGGCCGACCGATGCCGGCGCTTGCCGTTGATCAGCACCAGGGTCTGGTCGGGGGAAAGGCCGCGCAAGGTGGCGGGACGCACGAAGGCCTGACCGTCCGCGGCTGGCAGCCGCTGGACATTGAAGGACGGCACCGCCGCGACCAGCTTTTCCATGAGTTCGTCGGAAACCGTGCTTTCCAGCACCGACTCCGAGATGACATCCACCGGGGCGGCGGACTCGAACGCCGTGCGGTCCACGCGGCGGGTGCCGGTGACGATGACGTCCTCAACTTGCGTGTCGGTCGTGTCCGCCTCGGCGAAGGCCGGTTGGGCGATGGCGAAGGCGAGTACGGCGGCAGCCGTGGTGGTCATTAGGCGCATAGCAATCCCCCGAAACAACTGGGAGGCTGCTAGCCCTTGCGCATGACGACACGAGTTCAGCCGCGTGAATGCTGCGCGACAGTCTCATGGCCATATGAAGAAGGGCGACCCCGGAGGATCGCCCTTCTCAATCTCAGTCGTCCCGATGGACCCGTTCGCGGCGTTCGTGCCGCTCCTGGGCCTCCAGGCTCAAGGTCGCGATCGGACGGGCTTCGAGGCGGGCGACGCCGATCGGCTCGCCGGTGTCTTCGCAGTAGCCGTACGATCCATCCTCGATCCGCCGCAACGCCTCGTCGATCTTGGAGATCAACTTGCGCTGGCGATCGCGAGTGCGGAGTTCGAGGGCTCGGTCAGTTTCCGACGTCGCCCTGTCCGCCAAGTCGGGATGGTTCTCGGTCTCAGTCTGAAGATGAGCGAGAGTTTCCCGGGACTCGCGAAGGATGTCCTCTTTCCAGTTCAGCAGCTTTTGTTTGAAGTACTCAAGCTGCCGCTCATTCATGAATTCCTCGTCCTCGGAAGGACGATATTCAGGCTTTTCCGCCAACATCGTGGCCGTGCTCATAGACGCCTCAAGCCCCCTCGGTACATCAACCCGACGAAACGCGGGCCGCTTATACCAAATAGAAATCCGCTTTCAACGAACCTCGCTCTCCGCAGGCCATTACGCCGCACGATTCGCGCGCTCGAGTTTAGCGAGCTCCACGGCAGCACGGGTTTCAATCTCGTTCAATACACCTTCTAGGCGTTCGTCGTCCGAGCCTTGCCGCTCCTCGGCGACCGCCCGCTTCAGGCGATCTAGATCGTCCACCGACACGTCGCCCGAAAGGAGCGCGATCTTCACGTCTTCGAGAACGTCGAGAATCTTGCCTGCGCGCCCAACGGCGCGGCGGCGGCGTTCCAGCGGCCCGCCGATCTCCTGCAGGGCGAGGATCGCATCGACGCTCATCACCCCGCCGACCCCGCCGGCGCGCGCGACCTGAGCTGCGCCTGCAGCCGCTGTGGGTTGGGCGATCTGGAAGCCTTCGCCGCCGGCCGACTTAGCCTTGCCCGGCCCGGCGGCCGATCCAACGCCGCTTGTTCCGCTGACCTTCATGAAAGGCCCTCTACCATGCTTCGTCCCAAATCTCTCGGGGCAAGCTTATGGTATGGTTAATGCCGGGCAATTTCTGCCGCCAGGCGCCTCCGATGCGGCGCCGCGCAAACCTTCACCATTGATTTTGCTCACTTTTTGAACTGGCACGCCCGTCGCAAGGGACCAGCAAGCTCTTTGCCGTCCGTATTGCGTCGAGGTCCCATGCGTCGAACTTTCCGCCTCTTCAGCGCCGCTTTCGTCGCCGCCGCCCTGGTTTCGGGGCCGGCCTTCGCGAAGTCGCGGATCAAGGACATCGTCGAGTTCGAGGGCGTGCGCGACAACATGCTGGTCGGCTACGGCCTGGTGGTCGGCCTGAACGGCACCGGCGACAGCCTGCGCAACGCCCCGTTCACCCGCCAGAGCCTGGAGGCCATGCTCGAGCGGCTGGGGGTCAACACCCGCGACACCAACCTCAACACCAAGAACGTCGCCGCCGTGATGGTGACGGCCCGCCTCCCCGCCTTCGTCGCCGCCGGCGCGCCGATCGACGCGACCGTGTCGGCCATGGGCGACGCCAAGAGCCTGCAGGGCGGCACGCTGCTGGTCACCCCGCTGCTGGGCGCCGACGGCCAGGCCTACGCGGTCAGCCAGGGCACGGTGCAGACCGGCTCGATCTCGGCCGGCGGCGCCTCGGGCTCGTCAGTGTCCAAGGGCGTTCCGACGGCCGGCCGGATCGCCGGCGGGGCCATCGTCGAGCGCGAGATCGGCTTCCAGATGGCGAGCATGGGCGAGTTGCGCATGACCCTGCGCAATCCCGACTTCTCGACCGCCCGCAAGATCGCCGATGCGGTCAACACCCGCTTCCCCGGCGCCGCGCGCGCCGACAACCCGACCATCGTCACGATCCGCTCGCCGGGCGGCCAGGACATGGTCTCGTTCATGTCGCAAGTCGAGAACCTGAGCGTCGAGACCGACAGCCCGGCCAAGGTGGTGATCGACGAGGTCGCCGGCGTGATCGTGATGGGCGAGAACGTCCGCGTCTCCACGGTCGCCATCGCCCAGGGCAACCTGACCATCACCGTGCGCGAGAGCCCGGCGGTCAGCCAACCGGCCCCGTTCAGCCGCGGCCAGACCGCGGTGGTCCCGCAGTCCGACGTCCAGGTGGACGAGGAGAAGGGCAAGAAGTTCATCACCCTGCGCGACGGAGCCTCGCTGGCCAGCCTGGTCGCCGGGCTGAACGCGCTGGGCGTCACGCCGCGAGACATGATCTCGATCCTGCAGACCATCAAGGCGGCCGGCGCGCTGCAAGCCGACATCGAGGTGATGTGATGGACCTGACCTCCAGCACCTTCAGCGTTCCGACGGCGGCGACGCCGCAGCTCACCGCCGAGCAACTGGCCAAGCGCGGCCAGATCGAGAAGACCGCCAAGGACTTCGAGGCCTCGTTCCTGTCGGTGATGCTGAGCCAGATGTTCAAGGACGTCGGGGCCGAGGCGCCGTTCAACGGCGGCCATGGCGAGGCGGCGTTCAAGTCGTTCCTGAGCGACGCCATGGCCAAGCAGGTCGGCAAGGCCGGCGGCGTCGGCCTGTCCGATCGGGTCGCCCAGGAAATGTTGAAGCTTCAAGGTCTGAGTTAGGAGAGTTTGGCATGGCGATCTCCGCCACGGACGCGACCGACCGCGTCGAACAACTGATCGTTCTGACCGAGCGCCTGACCGAGCTCATCGCGCACGAGGCGCTGGCGTTCGAGGAGCGCCGGCCCCAGGACGCAGCGCTGCACATCGAGGAAACCTCGAAGCTGGCCAACGTCTATCGTCACGAGTCGGCCCGCGTGCGCGCCAACCCGAACCTGGTGGCCGGCGCGCCGCTGGTCCAGCGCACGCGGCTGATCCGCGCCACCGAGGCGTTCGACGCCGTGCTGGCTCGCCAAGGCCGCGCCCTGGACGCCGCCAAGACGGTCACCGAGGGCCTGGTTCGGGCGATCGCCGAGGAAGTGGCCTCCAAGCGCAACACTGGTTCGGGCTACGGCCGCGGCGGGGTCGCCGCGCCGGCCGCCTCGGCCACCTCGATCACGCTGAACAAGCGAGCGTAGACGGGCTGTCAGCCCCTCTGGGGCCCCGCCTCAGAAATTAAACACTTGTTTGACGTTGGGTCATGGGCCTACCCTTGCCGCTGTCGTCGGGCTGTTCCGGCGACCGCGTTCTCAGGGCGGGGTGAAAGTCCCCACCGGCGGTAATGGCGGCTTCGGCCGCACGAGCCCGCGGGCGCCTGGCGGTCGATAGGTCGTCGGGGACAGCAGATTCCGGTGCGATTCCGGAGCCGACGGTTAGAGTCCGGTTATGAGAACCGCTGGCGACGGCCAGTCCTTGCACGCCTGCGTGCGGGATTCCCTGGCCGGGGCCTAGCGTCTCCCTGAGTCGTGGTTTCAATCCATCTCAGGGATCTGACCATGACTGTCACCCACTTCGAAGTCCCCACCGCCAACGGCGCCTTCCGTCTGGCCCGCATCGCCTTCGTCCAGTCCGGCTGGCACAGCGAGATCGTCGACAACGCCTATCAGGGCTTCCTGAAGGAGATCGGCGGCCTCGGCTTTTCGGAGAGCGCCATCGACCGGTTCGAGGTGCCCGGCGCCTTTGAAATCCCGCTGCACGCCCAAACCCTGGCCAAGACCGGCAAGTACGCCGCCATCGTCGCCGCCGGCTTCGTGGTCGACGGCGGCATCTATCGCCACGATTTCGTGGCCTCGACGGTGATCAGCGGCCTGATGCAGGTGCAGCTCTCGACCGAGGTGCCGGTGTTCTCGGTGGTGCTGACGCCGCACCATTTCCATGAGCACGACGTCCACCAGACCTTCTTCCGCGAGCACTTCCTGACCAAGGGCGCGGAGGCGGCCCAGGCCGTGGCCAAGACCATCGCCAGCCTGGCCAAGCTCGCCGCGGCGGCGTGAGGCATGGGATGATGCAGGAGACCCTCGCCATCCCGCTCGGCTTCCAGCGGCACTTCCGGCAAAGTCCGCTGACCGACCCCTGGGAGCCGATCTACAGCCGCCGCACCGACAGCGCGGTGGTGCTGGGGCTGGTGGCCGAGGCCGCGCACACCAACAGCCGCGGCATGGTGCACGGGGGGCTGATCAGCGCCCTGGCCGACAACGCCATGGGCCTCTCCTGCGCGCACCGGCTGGGGCCGGACGCCAGCCTGGTGACCGTCAACCTCGCGCTCGACTTCCTGGGCGCGGCGAAGATCGGCCAGTGGCTGGAGTTCGACACCGTGTTCGTGAAGCCGGGCTCCACCCTGGCCTTCGCCCAGGCCTTCGTCACCGCCGACGGTGAGCCCTGCGCGCGGGCCAACGGCACCTTCCGCGTGGTGCGCAAGGCCGCGGCCTAGCTCCGCCGCGACGTCGGGCGGCCTCGGGCGTGTCGGTCCGGGGCCGCTCCCTCGCGAGCAGGTTGGCGACCTCTCACCTTTGCGTAGAGTAAGCGCATAAAGTACGCATTTTACGCATCTTTTGCGGACGACAATCCTTCAGCGCAGGCGACATATTTCGAGTTGCGCTCTGCCACGAAGCAACGCTAGCGTTTGGTTAAGCGTAGCTGGGCCTTGGGGGCGAGCCTTCCGGGAATTGCGCAGTCCGCGGAATTCACGCGAAGCTTGGAAGTGCGATGAACAATGGCCACGGGGAGCCTTCCGTCGTTACCGCCGGCGAGATCAGCCGGAATTTCGGACAGTGGCAGGATCGAGCATTGGGCGGTCCGGTCATCGTTACCCACCACGGGCGACCACGGGTAGTATTGGTATCGGCCGACTACTACTCAGCATCGAAGGAAGACCATTCCTTCCACCCGCGCGAAGACAACGAACCGTTCTTCGAGACCAGCCAGCACGCAATCCTCGATCATGTGACCGAGGCGTTCATGGCCGTGAACTCCCAGTTGCACATCACCGCCGTGAACCACGTGTTCGAAGCGCTGGTGGGCCATAGCGCCTCGCAGCTGGTCGGCCGGTTCTGGGAAGACCTGTTTCCGGCGACCGCCCGCTCGCTGATGGGCGAGCAGCTCAAGCGCGCGCTGCGGAGCGGCGAGACGCTGGAGTTCGAGGCGCCTGGCGACGCGCCCGGCGTGCGCCACTACGGCTTCCGCGCCTTTCCCTATCCAGGCGGCGTGGCGGTGCTGATCCAAAACCGCACCGCCGAGCGCGAGATGCAGGCGCAGCTGAACGAAGCGCGCGCCCTGGACGCGGCGCTGTCGATGCTGCCGCAGGTGATGGTTCTGCGGCTCAATGTCCGCGGAGTTCTGGCCACCATCGATCCGGGGTTCGCCAAGCTGCTTGGCTTCTCGGCCGACGAACTGGTTTCCTGCCGCCTGCCCGACATCGCCCGGCCGCGCGACCGCGCCGACCTGACCGCGGCGCTGGAAGCCGTGCTGCAGGGCGGCCAGCCGAGCCAGGTCGCCACCACCCTGCTGGTCAAGGACGGCGGCGAGCTGGCGGTGCGCATCGGCCTGGCCAGCATCATCCGCGACCTGGTCCCCGACGGCCTGGTCGCGGCGGTGACCCTGGACTCCAGCCAGGCCTAGTCGTCGCCTAGCCGCACTTCCCGATCCACGGAGATCGCGTTCAGAAAATCGCGGTCGTGGCTGACCACCAGAATCGCTCCGTCATAGCCGCGCAGCGCCGCCTCGACCGCCGCGATCGAGTCGAGGTCCAGGTGGTTGGTCGGCTCGTCGAGGACGAGCAGCTGGGGCGGCGTCGCCGACATCAGCACGCAGGCCATGGCCGCGCGCAGGCGCTCGCCGCCGCTGAGCGCGGCGACCGGCTTTTCCGCGGCGGTGTTGCGGAACAGGAACCGGGCGAGCGCCGCGTGGGCGTCGTTGCGGGTGGCGCCGAGGTTCAGCCGCTGGAAGGCGTCGACCAGGGTCTCGTCGGGCGCCAGCATGGCGGTCTGCTGGTCAAGCAAGGCGAAGCGTGCGCCGTGCGTGACGCGCCCAGCGGTGGGCGTCAGGTCGCCGGTGACCAGCCCGATCAGGGTCGACTTGCCCGCGCCGTTACGGCCGGTCACCGCCACTCGCTCGGGGCCTGCGATCCGCAACGACAGGCCGCTGAGCACGGGCCGCCCCCCCGGATAGGCGAAGGCGGCCTCGTCGAGGGCCAGCACCGTCTTGCCGGCCGCCAGTCCCGAAGGCGGCAGCTCGAACGCCAGGCGCCGCAGACGCTCCACGCGCCCCTGCGCCTCGGCCAGGTCGCCAGCGGCCTGTTCGCGCAGCCGAGCGGCCACCTGCCCCTCACGCGCCCCTGAGTTCTCCGCCCGTTCGGCCATGCCGCCGAGCAGGATCTTGGGCTCGCTGCGCTTGGCCGCGAACTTGCGCCCGGCCGCGTCCCGGCGGTCCTTGCGCTCGCGCGCGACCTGGGTCTCGCGCTCGACGCGGGCCACCGTCCGCTCGGCGTCGGCCAGCTCACGGACGGCGGCCGCCTCCTCCTGGGCCTTGCGCTCGGCATAGAGGTCGTAGCCGCCGCCATAGACCCTGGCCCCCAGGCTGGTCAGCTCGACCGTCCGGTCCATCAGGCGCAGCAGGGCGCGGTCGTGACTGACCACCACCGCCCCGCCCTTCCACGCGGCCAGCACCTGGGCGATCAGGTCGCGCGCCTCGGCGTCGAGATTGTTGGTCGGCTCGTCCAGCAGCAGCAGGTCCGGCTCGCGGGCCAGCAGCCCGGCCAGCGAGGCGCGGGTCGCCTGCCCGCCGCTGAGCTCGGCGGCCGGGCGCATGGGGTCGAGCCCCGCCAGCCCAACCTGGGCCAGCCCCGCCTCCAGGCGCGAGAGCAGGCTCCAGTCGGCGTCGGCGAAATCGTCCTCGCTCCCGGCGCCGGCCTCGATCCGCTCCAGGCGGGCCAGCTCGCCGGCGAGCCCCAGGATGTCGGCCACGCTGGCGCCCGGCGGCGGGGCCAGGGCCTGGCGCAGCACGCCGACGCGGCCGCGCACGACGACCGTCCCGGCCGCAGGCGCGATCTCGCCCAGCATCAGCCGGATCAGGGTGGTCTTGCCCACGCCGTTGCGCCCCACGAGGCCGGTGCGTTCGGCCCCGAAGGCGAGGGTCAGGTCGTCGAAAAGCGGGTGGCCGTCAGGCGTTTTGTACGAAAGGCCGTCGAGCGTGAGGAAGGCGGACATGCGAAACCATGGACAGATTGACGTTCGGGACGAGTTGGCTGGTCGTCGCGATGTCCATGGTGCTGCGGTCTCCCTGCGGTGAGCGACCGATATAGGGGGCGGCGCATGGGTTCGCAAATCGCGGATTTCGGACCTCGCGCCGTGGCCGCGCTTGCGATGCGGGCCCGACATGCGGATTTGAAAGCAAGAGCCGGAGTTTCAGCGCCCGATCACGGGCCTATCCCATCGCTCACCAGATCGATGGAGCATTTGAGATGCAGATCGCATTCGAGACCGATAGCGCCCGCCGGGCCGCGCTGGCCGCCCGCGACGCCGCCGCCGACGGCGCGTTCTTCTATTCCGTGCGCACGACCGGGGTGTACTGCCGCCCCTCCTGCGCGGCGCGGCCGGCGCGGCCCGAGAACGTCGCCTTCCACGCCACCACGGCCGAGGCCGAGGCCGCGGGCTTTCGCCCCTGCAAGCGCTGCAAGCCTGACCAGGCGCCGCTGGCGCAGCGCAACGCCGCCGCGGTCGCCGCCGCGTGCCGGCTGATCGAGGCCGCCGAGGAGGCGCCCGGGCTCGAGGTCCTGGCCGCGGAGGCGCGCATGAGCCCGTTCCACTTCCACCGGATCTTCAAATCGGTCACCGGCCTGACGCCCAAGGCCTATGCCGACGCCCGCCGCGCCGAGCGGGTCCGCCAGACGCTGGGGGAAGCCGGCACCATCACCGAGGCGATCTACGACGCCGGCTTCAACTCGGGCGGCCGCTTCTACGAGCAGTCGGAAAGGGTTCTGGGCATGACCCCGACCCGCTTCCGGGCCGGCGGCGAGGCCCAGCAGATCCGCTTTGCGGTCGGCGAGTGCTCGCTGGGCTCGATTCTGGTGGCGACGACCGACAAGGGCGTCTGCGCCATCCTGTTCGGCGACGATCCAGACCGCCTGGTCCGCGACCTGCAGGACCGCTTCGACAAGGCCGAGCTTATCGGCGGCGACGCGGCGTTCGAGGCCCTGGTCGCCCAGGTCGTCGGCTTCGTCGAGCAGCCGCGGCTCGGCCTCGACCTGCCGCTCGACGTGCGCGGCACGGCGTTCCAGCAGCGAGTCTGGCAGGCGCTGCGGGAAATCCCGGCCGGCCAGACCGCCAGCTACGCCCAGGTCGCCGAGCAGATCGGCAAGCCTTCGGCGGTGCGCGCGGTGGCCCAGGCCTGCGCCGCCAACGCCCTGGCCGTGGCGATCCCGTGTCACCGGGTGGTGCGCAACGACGGGGCGCTGTCGGGCTATCGCTGGGGCGTCGAGCGCAAGCGCGCCCTGCTGGACCGCGAGGCCGCGGCATGAGCGCCGCGGTCCTCCAGCCGGCAGCCGGAGAAGGACGCCTGGCGTCCTTCGACTGGCGCCAAGTCGAAAGCGAACTGGACGCCCAGGGCAACGCCCTGCTGCCGGGCCTGCTGACGCCCGAGGAATGCGCCGCGATCGCCGGCCTCTATCCCCGCGAGGACGGCTTCCGCAGTCGGGTGGTGATGAGCCGGCACGGCTTCGGTCGCGGCGAGTACAAGTACTTCGCCTATCCCCTGCCCGCCCTGATCGGCGGCCTGCGGACCCGGCTCTATCCGCGCCTGGTTCCAATCGCCAACCGCTGGAACGAGGCCATGGGAATCGCCGTGCGCTATCCGGCCGAGCACGCGGCGTTCCTGGAGCGGTGCCACGAGGCCGGGCAGCAGAGGCCGACGCCGCTGCTGCTGCAGTACGGGCCTGGCGACTACAACTGCCTGCACCAGGACCTTTACGGCGAGCACGTGTTTCCGCTGCAGGTCGCGGTGCTGCTGTCGGAGCCCGGCCGCGACTTCACCGGCGGCGAGTTCGTGCTGACCGAACAGCGGCCGCGCATGCAGTCGCGGGCCGAGGTCGCGCCGCTGCGCCAGGGCGACGGCCTGATCTTCGCCGTCCACCATCGCCCGGTGCGCGGAACCCGCGGCAGCTACCGGGTCACCATGCGCCACGGCGTCAGCCAGCTGCACAGCGGCCAACGCCACACCCTGGGCGTCATCTTCCACGACGCCGCCTGAACCTCGGGAGCTAGTCATGTCCTTCAGGATCACCGGCCTGCCGGTCGATGAGTTTCGCCCGTTGTTCGGCCTCGGCGACGCCGAGCTCGCCGCCCTAGGCGCCGTCCGCTACACGGCCACGACGCCGATCGGCTTCCCCTGCCGCATCACCCTGCGCGACGCCGCCGTGGGTCAGACCCTGCTGCTGCTGAACTACCAGCACCAGAGCGCCGACACGCCCTATCGTTCCTCGCACGCCATCTTCGTGAGCGAAGCCGCCCAGGAGACCGCGGTGGCGGTCGACTCCCTGCCCCAATGCCTGGCGGTTCGGCCGCAAATCTCGCTTCGGGCGTTCGACGCCGCCGGCATGATGACCGCCGCCGAGCTTTCCCCGGGTGCGGATCTGGCGGCGGTGATCGAAAGACTGCTCGCCGATCCGCAGGTCGCCTACCTGCATGCCCATAATGCAGGCCGCGGCTGCTTCGCCGCGCGGATCGACCGCAACTGAGGCTTGCGCAGACTCTCCGGAATGCTGAAGGTTCGCGCCATTCAAGTTTCGGGGAGTGGCGTTCGTGTTCAAGTTTGGTCTTCCGCTCGCGGTTCTGCTCGCCAGCGCCTCGCCGGTCCTGGCTCAGGCTCCCAAGGTGAAGCCGGAGACCCGGATTCTGCACGAGAACCTGATCGTGCTAGACACCCACTTCGACACCCCGGCGAACGAGGCGAACCCCAGCTTCGACATCCGCGCCCGCAACAAGGTCGAGGACGGCAGCCAGGTCGACTATCCGCGCATGGTCGACGGCGGCGTCGACGGCGGTTTCTTCGTGGTGTTCACCCCGCAGGGCGCCAACACCAAGGAGGGCAATATCGCCGCGCGCGACCATGCCCTGCTGCGGACCATGGTGATCCACGAGATGGTCGCCAAGAACCACGACATCTTCGCCCTGGCCACCAAGGCCGACGAGGCCGAGACCATCAGCCAGAGCGGCAAGCGCTTCGTCTACATCAGCATGGAGAACGGCTCGCCGGTCGCCGGCGACCTGACGCTGATGAAGACCTTATACGACATGGGCGTGCGGATGATGTCGCCCGTCCACTTCGCCAACAACGACCTGGCCGACAGCGCCACCGACCCCAAGGGCCCGATCCACGGCGGCCTGTCGCCGCTCGGCAAGCAGTTCGTCGCCGAGGCCAACCGCCTGGGGATCCTGCTCGACGCCAGCCACGCCTCCGACTTGGTGCTGGACCAGATGCTCGACCTG
This sequence comes from Phenylobacterium sp. NIBR 498073, assembly GCF_027286305.1. Taxonomy (NCBI): domain Bacteria; kingdom Pseudomonadati; phylum Pseudomonadota; class Alphaproteobacteria; order Caulobacterales; family Caulobacteraceae; genus Phenylobacterium; species Phenylobacterium sp. NIBR 498073. The sequence goes on along the minus strand of NZ_CP114599.1, from coordinate 2,103,410 downwards.
TCGAAGGCGCCGATCATCCTGTCGCACTCCGGCGCCAAGGCGATCTACAACCACCCGCGCAACGTTCCCGACGACCTGCTGCGCAAGCTGGCGGCCAAGGGCGGCGTCATCCAGATCAACGCCTTCTCCGGCTACATGAAGGACATGCCGGAGATCCCGGAGCGCAAGGCGGCGCTGGCCGAACTGTTCAAGACCTATGGCTCGCCGCGCGACATCCCGGCCGACAAGCGCGAGGCCTATCGCGCCGCCCGCAACGCCATCGAGGCCAAGCACCCGATCGCGCGGGCCAACATGGACGACCTGATGAAGCACATCCAGCACGCGGCCCAGGTCGCCGGTAAGGCCCATGTCGGCGTCTCCGGCGACTTCGACGGCGGCGGCGGCATCGAGGGCTTCGACGACATCACCTACTTCCCGGCCCTGACCGAACGGCTGGTCGCGGCCGGATGGAGCAAGGAAGACCTGGCCGGCTTCTGGGGCGGCAACGCCCTGCGGGTGCTCCGGCAGGCCGACGAGCTGAAGGCGAAATAGCCGCCGCTTGCCTGACGCGGCGGCGGCGGGCGCAGGCTCCTTCGAAACCTCGGAGGGCCTGCGATGTACGAACACCTCGACCTGCGCCAGGACGGCGACGTCGTCTGGGCCACGATGAACCGGCCCGAGCGGCTGAACGCCCTGAACCGCAAGCTGGTCGAGGAGCTGCGCGACTTCTTCGTCGGGCTCTACTGGCGGCGCGACGTGCGGGTGGTGGTGCTGTGCGGGGCCGGCGGGGCGTTCTGCGCCGGGCTGGACCTCAAGGAGCGCAACACCGCCGCGCCGGGCGGACGCTCGGTCGGCGCCAGCCTGACCGGCCAGCGGCAGATCAGCGAGATCGTCATCGCCATGCGCCGCTGCCCGCAGCCGATCATCGCCTGCGTCGACGGCGCCGCCAGCGGCGGCGGCTTCGCGCTTGCCCTGGCTTCGGACGTGCGGATCGCCACGCCGACGACCCGCATGAACGCCGCCTTCATCCGCATCGGACTCTCGGCTTGCGACATCGGGGTCAGCTATTTCCTGCCGCGGATGGTCGGCTCGTCGGTGGCGGCGGAATACATGCTGACCGGCCGCTTCATCGACGCCGAGCGCGCCTATCAGCTGGGCCTGGTCAGCCGGGTCGTCGCGCCGGACGCCATCACGGCCGAGGCGCAGAGCTTCGCCGCCGACATGCTGCATGCCACGCCGCTGGGCCTGCGCCTGACCAAAGAGGCGCTGAACCACGCCATCGACGCCCAAGGCCTGGAGGCGACCATCGCCATGGAAGACCGCAACCAGATCCTCGCCAGCCTGGATGGCGATTTCGGCGAGGGCGTCGCCGCCTTCCTGGAAAAGCGCCCGCCGCGCTACGAGCGGCGGGAGAGCTAGCGGGCTACTCGCGGTCCAGCTCGTCCAGCAGCCGGCGCAGGCGCGCCTTCTCCTCGTCCGACAGCGCCCGGCGGCGGGCGAAGTGCGCGACCATCGGGGCCAGCTCGCCGCCGAACAACCGGTCGAGCAGGCCCTGGCTTTCGGCGGTCACGTACTCGTCGCGGGCCACCAGCGGCGCGTACAGGGTGCGGCCGTCCGCGCGCCGCGAGGCGATCGCCCCCTTCTTCAGCAGCCGGTTGACCAGGGTCTTGACCGTCGCCTCCCCCCAGCCCTGGGCGGGGGCCACCGCCCGGACCAGTTCGTCCGGGCTCAGCGGCTCGCCGGCCCACAGCGCCTCCATCACGTGGCGCTCGGCCTCGGTGATGGCGATCACGCCGCGAGCCGGCGCAGGCGCGCGTCCAGGTCCTGGTGGCAGATCACCGCCAGGGTCGCCGCCGCCAGCCCGAGGGTGACCTGCGCCATGATCTCGGCGAACCCCGGCGCCATGATCGCCAGCGACGGCGTCGGACGGACGTTGGCCAGGCCGATGAAGCTCGCCAGCAGAGTGTAGGAGGCGCCGGACAGGCCAAGCAGCAGCGCCCCGACCCACATGCCCTTGAGATAACGCAGACCGGCGACCGAGCGGCTCGGCTGGGCCGATAGCGACCTCCCGATGCCCAGGGCCCAGAGCACGACCGCAGCCGCCGCCATGAGCATCAGGATCAGCATGACGCCCTGGTTCAGGCGCGAGGCGTCGAGAAACACCTGCGCGAAGTTCAGCCGTTCGAACTCCGGCACGATGACGGGGCTCATGGGGTCCGGTTGCGGGATGACCGTCGTCTGCATCGCTTCCTCCGATTTACACTTGTAGTTCACCAATGGATTACACGCGTAAATCGGACCGTCAAGGGCGCCGGCTCGTAGGCCTGCTGACAACGCTGCTGACAGGTTTGTGCAAGCGATGGGCTAGAACCTGCCGGTGATATCGCCGCAGCGGGTTTGTTCCCCCAATGTTCCCGTGTTATCGGTGAGTCTCGGAACTACATTGGACGGGAGCCGCCGAGGGCATCGGCGGCTGCAAGCGTTTTCCGGAAAAGCATGGCCGAACAGCTTAATTTCATCCGCGTTCGCGGCGCCCGCGAGCACAATCTGAAGGACGTCAGCGTCGATATTCCGCGCGGCGAACTCGTGGTGCTGACCGGCCTGTCCGGCTCGGGCAAGAGCTCGCTGGCGTTCGACACGATCTACGCCGAGGGCCAGCGCCGCTATGTCGAGAGCCTTTCGGCCTATGCGCGCCAGTTCCTCGAACTGATGAGCAAGCCGGACGTCGACCTGATCGAGGGCCTGTCGCCGGCCATCTCGATCGAGCAGAAGACCACCAGCCGCAACCCGCGCTCGACGGTCGGCACGGTGACCGAAATCCACGACTACATGCGCCTGCTGTGGGCGCGGGTCGGGGTTCCCTACTCGCCCGCGACCGGCCTGCCGATCGAAAGCCAGACCGTCAGCCAGATGGTCGACAAGCTGACCGCCCTGCCCGACGGCGAGCGGATCTATCTGCTGGCGCCGGTGGTGCGCGGCCGCAAGGGCGAATACCGCAAGGAGATCGCCGAGTGGCAGAAGGCCGGCTTCCAGCGGCTGAAGATCGACGGTGAGTTCTATCCGATCGAGGACGCCCCGGCGCTCGACAAGAAGTTCAAGCACGACATCGACGTGGTCGTGGACCGGCTGGTCACCAAGGCCGGCCTGGAGAGCCGCTACGCCGACAGCCTGGAGACCGCGCTGCGGCTGGCCGAGGGCATCGCCACCGCCGAGTGGGCCGACAAAGCCGAGGGCGAGGACGAACCGCGCCGGCTGATCTTCTCGGAGAAGTTCGCCTGCCCGGTCTCCGGCTTCACGATCAGCGAGATCGAGCCGCGGCTGTTCTCATTCAACAATCCCTACGGCGCCTGTCCGGTCTGCGACGGCCTGGGGGCCAAGCTCGCCTTCGACGCCGACATGGTGGTGCCGGACAAGGACAAGACCCTGCACAAGGGCGCGATCGCGCCGTGGGCGAAGGGGCCTTCGCCGCTCTACACCCAGACCCTGCAGGCGCTGGCCGCGCACTACGGCTTCTCGATGGACATGCCGTGGTGGAAGCTGCCCGAGGGCGCCAAGCTGGTGGTGCTGTACGGATCGGGCAGCGAGAAGATCAAGTTCGTCTATGACGACAACGCCCGGAAGTACGAGGTCAACAAGACCTTCGAAGGCGTGCTGCCGAACCTTGAGCGCCGCTGGCGGGAGACGGATTCGTCCTGGGTGCGCGAGGAACTGGGCCGCTACCAGTCCGAGACGCCCTGCGAGGCCTGCGAAGGTTACCGCCTGAAGCCCGAAGCCCTGGCCGTAAAGATCGACGGCAAGCACATCGGCGAGATCAGCCGGCTCTCGATCAAGCATGCCGGCGAGTGGTTCACCGACCTCGACAACCATCTGACCGACAAGCAGATGGAGATCGCCCGGCGGATCCTGAAGGAAATCAACGACCGCCTGCGGTTCCTGGTCAATGTCGGGCTCGACTACCTGAACATGAGCCGCGCCTCGGGCACGCTGTCGGGCGGCGAGAGCCAGCGCATCCGGCTCGCCAGCCAGATCGGCTCGGGCCTGACCGGCGTGCTCTACGTGCTGGACGAGCCGTCGATCGGCCTGCACCAGCGCGACAACACCCGGTTGCTGGAAAGCCTCAAGGGCCTGCGCGACCTCGGCAATTCGGTGCTGGTGGTCGAACATGACGAGGAGGCGATCATGACCGCCGACTACGTCATCGACATGGGCCCGGCCGCCGGCGTCCATGGCGGCGAGGTCGTGGCCGAGGGCACGCCCCAGCAGGTCATGGACAATCCCAAGAGCATCACCGGCCAGTACCTGTCCGGCGCCCGTGAGATCGAGATCCCCGAGGACCGCCGGCCGATCTCGAAGAAGAAGGTGCTGCGCGTCGTCGGGGCCACCGGCAACAACCTGAAGAACGTGACGGCCGAGATCCCGGTCGGCACCTTCACCTGCATCACCGGCGTCTCCGGCGGCGGCAAGTCGACCTTCACCATCGAGACCCTGTACAAGGCGGCCGCCCGGCGGCTGCACAACGCCTCGGACGCCCCAGCCCCGCACGCCAAGATCGAGGGCCTGGAGAACTTCGACAAGGTCATCGACATCGACCAGTCGCCGATCGGGCGCACGCCGCGCTCGAACCCGGCGACCTATACCGGCGCTTTCCAGCCGATCCGCGACTGGTTCGCCGGCCTGCCTGAGGCCAAGGCTCGCGGCTATGGTCCTGGCCGGTTCAGCTTCAACGTCAAGGGCGGCCGTTGCGAGGCCTGCCAGGGCGACGGGCTGATCAAGATCGAGATGCACTTCCTGCCCGACGTCTACGTCACCTGCGACGTCTGCCACGGCAAGCGCTACAACCGCGAGACGCTCGAGGTGCTGTTCAAGGGCAAGTCGATCTCCGACGTGCTGGACATGACCGTCGAGGAGGCCGCCGACTTCTTCAAGGCCGTGCCGCCGGTGCGCGACAAGATGGAGACGCTGAAGCGCGTCGGCCTAGGCTATGTCCAAGTCGGGCAGTCGGCGACGACGCTGTCGGGCGGCGAGGCCCAGCGGGTGAAGCTCAGCAAGGAGCTGTCGCGGCGGGCCACCGGCAAGACGCTGTACATCCTCGACGAGCCGACGACCGGCCTGCACTTCGAGGACGTCAAGAAGCTGCTCGAGGTGCTGCACGAGCTGGCCGACCAGGGCAACACCATGGTGGTCATCGAACACAACCTCGATGTCGTGAAGACCGCCGACTGGATCGTCGACTTCGGCCCAGAGGGCGGCGACGGCGGCGGCGAGATCGTGGCCCAAGGCTCCCCGGAACAGGTCGCCGCCAGCCCCAAGAGCTGGACCGGCCGCTACCTGGCCGAGATCCTCGAAAAGCACGACAAGCGCCGCAACGAGCGGCGGGCCAAGCTTCGGGCTTAGCGGCCGCCGAACAGCGGCAGGGTGTCGGGGGCCAGCGCGCCTTCGATCTCCAGCATCCGCAGCTTGGTGTCGGCCCCGCCGGGGGCCGAGAAGCCGCCCTTGCGGCCGCCCGCCGCCAGGATGCGATGGCACGGCACCACGATCGGCCAGGGATTGGCGCCTAGCGCCTGGCCCACGGCGCGCGACAGGCTGACGTCGCCGAGCCGGCGGGCGATGTCGCCATAGGTCAAGGTCTGTCCGGGCGGGATGGCGCGGGCGATGGCGTAGACCTGGGCCGCCAGCGGCGCGACGTGGCCGTCGTCGAGCGCCACTTCCAGCAGGTCGCGCTTGTCGCCGCGCAGCAGCGCCTGCATGCCGGCGATCGCCTCGGCGACGGCGGCGGGCGGCGCCCCCTCCTCCGCCCCCGGATGGCGGCGCGTCATCCGCGCACGCGGATCGCCGCCCTCGCTGAGCGGCAGCATGACGCCCGTGAGCCCCTGCGCGTTCCATGCGACGCCGCAGAGGCCGATGGCGGTGTCGAACAGGGCGAAACCCTCGATCATGCCGTGATCCTAGCACCGCTGGGCACCGCGCGCTGGCGGCTTTCGGCCCCACACATGACGGCTCCTGACGCTACGGAACGGCGCTTGCATTCAAACGCGCGTTCGAAATAACCTCGTTCCATACTTAAGAACATTAGGAAGCGATCCAATGAAACTTTACGGCGCGCCGATGCCGGCGCCGAACCCCCGCCGCGTCCGCATCTTCCTGGCCGAGAAAGGCCTCGACCTGCCCGAGACGCCGGTGGACATGAGGAAGCGTGAGCACAAGTCGGCCGAGTTCCGAGCCAAGAACTCGATGGGCCAGCTGCCGGCGCTCGAACTGGACGACGGCACCTGCATCGCCGAGACCGTCGCCATCTGCCGCTACTTCGAGGAGACCCACCCCGAGCCGCCGATGTTCGGCCGCACCGCCGTCGAGAAGGCGCTGGTCGACCAGTGGATCCGCCGCGTCGAGTTCGCGGTGATGATGCCGGTGGGCAACTTCTGGCGCCACGCGCACCCGTTCACCGCGGCGCTGCTGACCCAGTTCAAGGACTTCGGCGAGTCCAACAAGGAAACCTATCGCGGGGCGCAGAAGTACGTCGACCGCGAGCTGGAGGGCCGCGAGTTCCTGGTCGGCGACAGCTACACCATGGCCGACATCTGCCTGCTCTCGACCGTCGACTTCGCCGAGTGGATCGGCCTGCCGGTCGAGGACGAGTTCACCAACCTGAAGGCCTGGCGCGAGCGCGTGAAGGCCCGGCCGAGCGCCGACGCCTAGGCGTCGGCCGCCTTGGTGAGCCCCCGATACGCCACGGCGGCGGGGGCGATCACCACGGCGTAATAGATCGCCGTCAACCAGCCCGAGACCACCAGGTAAAGCACCGTGGTCAGGGTGAAGTATGACTGCACGGAGGTGCTGTCGGGACTGAACATCCGGCCGGCCGCCTGCAGGTCGCCGCCCTTGGCGATCGCCACCGCGGCCGCAAAGATCACCAGCACCAGCAGCGACATGGCGATGATGCCGCAGATCGCCAGGACGTAGGCGCCGGCCAGCTTCCAGAACTGGCCCTTGGTCAGCCGCCAGGAATCGAAGATCGCCAGCCGATGCTCGGCGAAGGTGATCGCCGGCGCCAGCGACAGCCGCACGGCGGTGTAGAACAGGACGCCGAGGATGAAGAACTCGATGACCACGCCCATCAACGCGCCCGCGCCCTGCCCGGCCAGCAACATCACCAGGCCGGCGACGATTCCCGCCGCCAGGACCGCGCCGATCAACGCCCCGAGCACCAGGACGAAGTAGACCAAGGACAAGAGGATGAGCCGGACCTCGTCCATGCTGAATTTCAGATAGGCGAAACCGCGATCTTCCGGACGCAGGGTGACGCGATAGACCGCCGCGGCCATCAGGCACTGGAATAGCAGCCCCATGATCATCATCGGAAACAGCACGGCGAGCATCTCACCCAGCGCAGCGGCATCGGGCGTGTCGGCGGGGCCGGCCTCGAGCAGGGCGCTGGCCTCGCGCCCGACAGTGGTCAGGTAGATCGCGCTACAGATGCTGACCAGGAAGCACAGCGTCGCCCAGACGAGAACCGTCCTCGGGCGTTCGCGCGTCAGTCGGAAACCCTCGAAAGCGGCGTCAGTCGCCGAAAACGCGCTCATCTCAATCCTCTGGCCAAGCCGTCGCTAATAACGAGTCGGCCGCTGTTTGGCTGCGGATTCTGGTGGGCGGGTTCAACCTTCGCAAGGCCCCGCTCGCGAAGTGTTACGATCGTTGCTAGTTAGTCACGCATGTCGATCCAACCAGTTCATATCGTCGGCGGGGGCCTGGCCGGTTCCGAAGCCGCTTGGCAAGTCGCTGAGGCCGGAGTTCCGGTCGTCCTGCATGAGATGCGTCCGGTCCGGAAGACCGACGCGCACCAGACCGACGGCCTGGCCGAGTTGGTCTGCTCCAACTCGTTCCGCGCCGACGACTGGACCGGCAACGCCGTCGGGCTGCTGCACGCCGAGATGCGCAAACTCGGCTCGATCATCATGAGCTGCGGCGACGCCAACCAGGTGCCGGCCGGCGGCGCCCTGGCCGTCGACCGCGACGGCTTCTCGCAGGCGGTCACCGCGCGCCTCGAAGCCCACCCGCTGGTCACCATCGAACGCGAAGAAGTCGCCGGCCTGCCGCCGGCCGAGTGGGACAACGTGATCGTCTCTACCGGACCGCTCACCTCGCCGGCGCTGTCCGAGGCGATCCTGCAGCTGACCGGCGAAGGCGAGCTGGCGTTCTTCGACGCCATCGCCCCGATCGTGAACTTCGACTCGATCGACATGGACGTCTGCTGGCGCCAGTCGCGCTACGACAAGGCCGGCCCGGCCGGCGACACCGCCGCCTACATCAACTGCCCGATGGACAAGGCGCAGTACGAGGCGTTCATCGACGCCCTGCTGGCTGGTCCGAAGTCCGAGTTCAAGGACTGGGAGAACGTTCCCTACTTCGACGGCTGCCTGCCGATCGAGGTGATGGCCGAGCGCGGCCGCGAGACCCTGCGTCACGGCCCGATGAAACCGGTCGGCCTGACCAACGCCCACAATCCCGAGGTTAAGGCCTACGCCATCGTCCAGCTGCGCCAGGACAACGCGCTCGGCACGCTGTGGAACATGGTCGGGTTCCAGACCAAGCTGAAGCACGGCGCCCAGACCGAAATCTTCCGCACTATTCCGGGGCTGGAAAAGGCGGTGTTCGCGCGGCTCGGCGGCCTGCATCGCAACACCTTCCTGAACAGCCCCAAGCTGCTGGACGCCCAGCTGCGGATGAAGACCCAGCCGCGGCTGCGCTTCGCCGGGCAGGTGACCGGGGTCGAGGGCTATGTCGAGAGCGCCGCCGTCGGCCTGCTGGCCGGCCGCTTCGCCGCCGCCGAGCGCCTGGGCCGGCCGATCGCGCCGCCGCCGGCCACCACGGCCCTGGGGGCCCTGATCGGCCACATCACCGGCGGCCACATCGACGCGGGCAAGGGCTCGTTCCAGCCGATGAACATCAACTACGGCCTGCTGCCGCCGCTAGACGCGGCCGGCCCGAAGCGGCGCGAAGACGGCAGCCGCATCGGCGCCAAGGAGCGCGGCCGCAACAAGAAGCTGGCGATGGGCGAACGCGCCCTGGCCGACCTCGACGCCTGGGTCGCCGGCGCGCCGGCGCTGGCGGCGGAGTAGCTAGAGCCGACCGCGGGCGCTGGCCCAGAACAGCCGCAGGCGGGCTTCCAGATCGGAGGCTCGCCGTCCCCGCGCCCTGACCCGCGCCAGGGTCGCATGGGCGACGGCCGGGAATGCGGCCACCGACATCCCCTGCCCGGCCGCCAGCGCCTCGGCCAGCGCCGCCTGGGCGGCCTCGCCTTCCATGCCGGCGGTGCCCATCAGCATGCCGATCGCCCAGGCCTCGCCCGCGCGCTCGGCCCGGTCCAGGTCGGCCTGCGGGTCGAGGATCAGCGCGACGGCGCGAGCCGCCCCGCCCGCCGATCCCCGGGCCCATTCGAGCGCGTCGGCCAGGTTCATCGGCGCGGGATCGAGTTCGCGGTAGCGGGCGTCGATCATCGCCTCCAGCGGGCCGCGCGGCAGGCCGTGGCGGCCGATGGCCGCGGCCAGCGCCTGGGCGGTCGGGTGCTGGCGCACGGACCGCCCCTCGAACACCTCGTCCAGCACCTCGCGCCACCAGGTCAGGCGGATCTCGCCCATCAGGGCGTTGGACGCGACCTTGGGCGCGCGGGCCAGTTCATAGTCGAAGGCGTAGACGGCCATGGCGTCCGCACGGGCGGCGGGGTCGGCGATGAAGCGGCTGGACAGCCAGCGTTCAGGGTCGAGGCGGCGGGCCTGGTCGTCGAGGTCGGCGGCGGGTTGGGTTTCGGACATCACACACAAGCAAAAGGCCCGCCGGGTGGGGCGGGCCTTCCGATCCTAGACGTGTTCGGGGATTAGCCGAAGATAGTCTGGTTCATGGTCATGGTGACCAGCATCGGCAACGACAGCAGCGTGTTGGTGCGCGAGAACAGCATGGCCACCTTGCCGGCCTTGGCCTTGGCGTCGGCGTCGCCGTCAACGAGGCCCAGGGCGATCTTCTGGTTCGGCCAGATGAAGACCCAGACGTTGAAGAACATGATCGTCGCCAGCCACATGCCGACGCCGATGAAGGTGTGCTGCGGCACCGAGAAGCCGTCCAGGGCGCCCAGGGTAAAGGCCTGGAACAGGTAGCCGCGGTTGAAAGCGAGGATCACGCCCATGATCCAGGTGGCCAGCGCTGCATAGCGGAACCAGAACAGCGCCTCGGGCGCGATGTACTTGGAGACGGCAGGCTTCAGCTCGGCCGGGATGTCCGGCATTTTCCGGATCTGGACAAAGTTGAAGTAGTACAGCAGGCCGATCCAGAGGATCCCGAAGAAGGTGTGCAGCCAGCGGAACACCGCCTGCCAGAAGATCGAGTCAGCCGAGCCGTAATGGCTCATGTAACCAACGACCATGATCACGGCGAGCAGGAAGCTCACGATCATGGTGTTGCGGAAATTGGACAGCAGTCCCTGCATTGTCGATGCCCCTTTTGTTTCCAGCCCTAAGGACCGGATATAGGGCGCTTCGCAGCAGGCGAAAAGCCAAGCTTAAACCGCGATGAGCGCGGCCGCGAGCTTGCGGCCTTCGGCCGTCAGGATGTTGTAGAGCCGGCAGGCGGCCGGGGTGTCCATGAATTCGAGGCCGATGCCGGCCCGCTGCAGGGCCTCGCGCACGGCGCGCGGCGGCAGGGCGTTGTGCATCCCCGCCCCCAGCAGCACGAACTCCACCTCGCCGCGGCCGGCGGCGATGATCTCGGCGAAGTGGTCGGGCGACAGCTCGCCCATCGTGCGGACGGGCCAGGCCCTGGCCTCGTCGCGCACGATTAGCAGGGAGCCCTCGTGGCGGCCGGTGGAGAGGCGGAAGCCGCCGTCTCCGTAGGCGTCGATCTGGGGGGCGTCCCGGGCCATGGCGCGCCTAGCGGGCGGCCATGGGCTTGAGCGGCTCGGCCGGCTCGTCGCCGCGCTTCACGCCCCAGAGCAGGATGATCGGCAGGGCCACGTAGATCGACGAGTAGGTGCCGACGACGACGCCGAACACCATGGTCACGACCAGCGGCAGCAGCACCGGGCCGCCGAAGAACACTGCGCCCGACAGGGCCAGGATCGCCGTGGAGCCGGTGATCAGGGTCCGCGACAGACGCTCGTTCTCGGACTTGTTGATGATGTCGGCCAGCGGCGCGGTCTTGTACTTGCGCAGGTTCTCGCGAAGACGGTCGAAGGTGATGACCTTTTCGTTCATCGAGTAGCCGATGACGGTCAGCAGCGCCGCGATCGAGGTCATCGAGAACTCGAGATGGGTCAGCGACAGCATGCCCATCGTCAGCAGCACGTCGTGGAACACGCCCACCACGGCGCCGAGGCCGAACTGCAGCTGGAAACGGAACCAGATGTAGAGCAGCATCAGCAGCACCGCGACGCCCAGGGCCATGAAGCCGCCGGTCATCAGCTCGCCCGAAACCTTCGGCCCCACGACCTCCACCTTCTTGAAGGTGATGCCCGGGAAAGCCTTGGTCAGCTCGGTCTTGATCGCTTCAGCGCCGTCGACGGGATTGACGCCCTCGGCGGTCCGGAAGCGCAGCATCGCGCTGTTGGGCGAGCCCATCTGCTGGACCTGGGCGTCTTCGCCGCCGACCCGCATCATGGTCTGACGCAGCTTGCCGATGTCGGCCGGCCCCGGGGTCTGCACCTCGATCATCGACCCGCCGATGAAGTCGATGCCCAGGTTCAGGCCCTTGGTGAAGAACGACACGCCCGAGAGCGCGATGAGGATCGCCGAAAAGATCGCCGCATAGGGCGCCAGGCGCACGAAGTTGAAGTGGAACTCGCGCGGAAGGAGACGGATCAGAGGCCACATGTTCTCGAATCCTAGACGATCGGCAGCGCCTTCGGCCGGGTGGCGCGGAACCACAGACCGATAAGCACTTGAGTGATGACGACGGCGGTGAACACCGAGGTGATGACCCCGATGAGCAGCGTCCAGGCGAAGCCGCGGATCGGGCCGGAGCCGAACTGGAACATGATCAGCGCGGAAATGGCGCTGGTGATGTTGGCGTCCATGATCGAGACCAGGGCCAGGGAATAGCCGTGCTCCAGGGCCGCGATCGGCGACCTGCCGGCGTGGGCCTCGTCCCGTATCCGTTCATAGATCAGCACGTTGGCGTCGACCGCGACCGCCAGGGTCAGGATGAGGCCGGCGATGCCCGGGAAGGTCAGCGTCGCCTGAGTGAACGACATGATCCCCAAGATCAGCAGCACGTTGACGATCAGAGCGATCGCCGAGAACACGCCGAACAGGCCGTAGGCCAGGATGATGAAGACGATGATCGCCACGCCGCCGATGGCCAGCGAGATGATCCCCGCCTTCACGGCGTCAGCCCCGAGCTCGGCGCCGACCGTCGATTGCTGCTCGACCTTCAGCGGCGCCGGCAGGGCGCCGGCGCGCAGCAGGATCGCCAGGTCGTTGGCGCTCTGCGGCGTGAAGCTGCCGCTGATCTGGCCGTTGCCGCCGGTGATGGCGCTCTGGATCACCGGAGCGGAGATCACCTTGCCGTCGAGGACGATGGCGAAACGCTTGCCGAGGTTCTGGGACGTCGCATCGGCGAAGCGGCGCGCGCCCTGGCCGTTGAAGCGGAACGACACGACGGGCTGGCCGCTTTGCTGGTCGAACTGCTGCTGGGCGTCGGTCAGCATCTCGCCGGTCACCAGCGCGCGCTTCTTCAGAATGTACGACTGCGAGAATCCGTCGTCGGCCGGATAGACCTGGGAGCCCGGCGGCACCCGGCCGGCGGCCATGTCTTCCGGCGTGACGCTGTCGTCGACCATTTGGAAGGTCAGCTTGGCGGTCTGGCCGATGACGTCGCGCAGGCGTTGCGGATCGCTTTCGCCCGGCGCCTGGACGACGATCCGGTTGACGCCCTGACGGACGATGGTCGGTTCCTTGGTGCCCAGTTCGTCGATCCGGCGGCGCAGGATTTCGATCGACTGGTCGACCGCGCGGCCGGCCTCGGCGTTCATCGCGTCCTGAGACAGCGACAGGACGATGCGCCCGCCGCCGGCCGAGGACACCGAAATGCCGCTGCCGCCCGGCGTCGCGGCGCTGGCCGCGGCCACAGTGCTGCGCAGCTTGTTGACCGCTGTGTTCGCCTGGGCCGGATCGTTGATCAGGACGCTGACCTGATCATTGACCAGGCGCAGCTCGGCGAACTGGATATTGGCCTCGCGCAGCTGGGTGCGCACGTCTTCCAGCAGGTTGGTGAGACGCTCCTGCTTGAGCGCGGCGGTGTCTACCTCCAGCAGGAGGTGCGAGCCCCCCTGCAGGTCCAGGCCGAGATTGAGGGTCTGCTTGGGCATGAAGCCCGGCAGGCTGTCGCGCACATCGGCGGGCAGCACGTTCGGCAAGGTGAACACCACGCCGAAGATCGCCGCGAAAACCACGGCGATCACCTTCCAGCGCGAGAGATTGATCATGTGTAAGTCGAGCCCTTAGGCCTTGGAATCATTGGCGGGGGCCGGCTCGCCGCGCACCCGGACCTCGGCGATCATGCCCTTCACCACCTTGACGGTGACGCCTTGGGCGATTTCGAGGCCGATTTCCTTGTCCTCGACCCGGACCACCTTGCCGACCACGCCCGAGTTCAGCACGACGGTGTCGTTGCGCTTCAGGTTGGTGATCATCTGCTGGTGCTGCTTCATCCGGCGCTGCTGCGGCCGGATCATCAGGAAGTAGAAGAGAACGACCAGGCCGACCAGCGGCAGGAACTGGATCAGCAGATCCTGCGGGCCGCCCGTAGGGGCGCCGGCGGCGGTCTGGGCGAAGGCGGGCGTGGCGAACATGGCGCTCCGAAGCTCAATAATCGGGCGCGTTGCGGCCCGGTTTTTCAGGTCGGCGGAAGCTATGCGCTGCGTCTTCGTTTTGCAATGGAAGCGCCGTGCGGCTAAGCACCTTCGCTATGGAAGACGCGTTGAAGCCTGTTCTCGTCCGCATCGCCGAAGCCCTTGAACGACTGGCCCCGGCGGCCAATGTAGCGCCCTCGTTCGACGGCGCGCGCCTGTTCCGCCACGATCCCGTGACCGGAGCGTTCCATCCCGCGCCGGACTATCCGCTGCCGCTCGAATCCCTGCTGGGCATCGAACGGCAGAAAGACCGGTTCCTGGAAAACCTGCAGCGCTTCGCCAAGGGCCTGCCGAGCAACCACGTCCTGCTGTGGGGCGTGCGCGGGACCGGCAAGAGCTCGATCTCCAAGGCCGCGTTCATGCAGGTCTCGCAGGACGCGCCCGACCTCAAGCTGGTCGAGGTCGATCGCGATCAGGTCACCGAGCTGCCGTCGCTGTTCGACGAGCTGCGCGGCCGGGCCGAACGCTTCGTGGTGCTGTGCGACGATCTCTCGTTCGAGGAGGGCGCGGCCGCCGCCAAGGCGCTGAAATCGGCGCTGGAAGGTGGCGTCTCGGGTCCGCCGAGCAACGTGCTGTTCGTGGCGACCTCCAACCGCCGCCACCTGATGCCGCGGACCAACACCGAAGACCGCGGCTTGGTCGCCTCGGCCGAGGACGCCGAGGAAGAGGTCAGCGTCTCCGACCGCTTCGGCCTGTGGATCGGCTTCCCGCCGATGGATCAGGCGACCTATCTGGCGGCGATCAACGCTTATGCCGAACGCTACGGGCTGACCGATCCGGAACTCGACCGCCGGGCCCTGCAGTGGGCGCAGCTGCGCGGCTCGCGCTCCGGCCGGGTCGCCTATCAGTTCATCCGCGACCTGGCCGGCGAGCAGGGCAAGCACCTGCCGCTGTAAGGCGACTTCCCCTCCCCTCGTTCATGAGGAGGTTGGCGCGGCGCAACCCGCCATGCGGGTGGGGTTCTCGACGCCTGCCCCACCCTGATCGCTTCGCGATCTGTCCCTCCCCATAAAGGGGAGGGAAATTTACTTCGGCAGCACCAGCTTGGGATCGATCGGGCGGGCGCGTTCCTGCGGCGTCGGGGCGTAGCGCACCTCGAAGTGCAGCTGCGGCTCTGAGACGCCGCCGGTCGAGCCGACCTGGCCGACCTGCTGCCCCTGCACGACCTTCTGCTGCATCTTCACGTCGACGCGCGCCAGGTGACCATAGGCGGTGACCCAGCCGTCCGTGTGCTTGATCAGCACGAGATTGCCGAAGCCCGGCACCTGGTCGCCGGCATAGACGACGTCGCCGGCTGCGGCGGCGCGGACCGTCTCGCCCTGCGACGCGCGGATGTTGACGCCGTCGTTGCGCTGGCCGGTGCCCTTGGGCCCGTAGTCCGAAACGATGTCGCCGCGAACCGGCCAGACGAAACGGCCGCGCCCGAAGCTGGAAATCTGCGCGTCGGTCGGCGTGCCGCTGGTCGGGGCCGGAGAACTCGGCGTCGGGGCCGGGGTCGAAGGCTTCGGCGGCGGCGGCGCAGGACGCACCGGCGCAGGCGGCGTCGGCGTGGTGGTCGCCGGCGGTTGGTACGGCGTCGACGGCGTAGTCGTCGCAGGCGGCGTGTAGGGCGGCGGCGGGGCCGGAGTCGGAGCCGGCGCCGGTCGCGGCGCGGCGACCTCCTCTCGGATCGGCCCCCGATCGCGATAGCCCGAAGGCAGGATCACCTGCCGGCCGGCCTTGATCGCGGCGCCGACGCGCAGGCCGTTGGCCTCGGCCAGCGCCTTCTGAGTGACGCCGAAGCGGCGAGCGATCAGGGCCATGGTGTCGCCCTGCCCCGCCACATAGGCCTTGGCCTTGGTCGCCGGGCCCTTGAGCACCTGACCCGGCTGCAGCGCATAGGGCGCCTTCAGCTTGTTGTCGTCAGCCAGATCCTTGCGGGTGGTGTCGAGGCTGCGGGCGATGGCGTCGAGATTGTCGCCCTTCTTGACCGTATAGGTCTTCGGCTTGCCGACGGTGTCCACCACCTTGCCGGTGACGCGCATGCGCACCGTGGTCGCCGGCTCGTCGACGACGGACGGCGGCGTCGCGGGCGGCGTGACCCGCGGCGGGGTGTAGGGCGGCGTATAGGGCGGGGTCGCGTCGGGCGGCGGCGGCTCATAGCCGCTGGATGCCACCGGGACTTGGGTGCGGACGACGGTCGGGCCCTTGTCCTTGTAGCCGTCCGGCAGGATCAGCCGCTGGCCGGGCGACAGCGGCGCGTCGATGTCGCGCTCGTTGGCCTCGGCGATCGCCGCGGCGGTGACGCTGAAGCGGCGGGCGATCGCAAACAGGGTGTCCCCGGATTCGACCACATAGGCCTTGCTGTTGGCCGTGCGCGGGCCCTTCAGCACCTGGCCGGGCCGCAGGGCGTAGGGCGCCTTGAGATCGTTGTCCTCGGCGAGCTGCTTGCGGTCGGTGCCGAGCGTGCGGGCGATGGCGTCGAGATTGTCGCCCTTCTTGACCGTATAGTCCTTGGCCGGGCCGGCGGTGTCGACCACCCGGCCGGCGACCGTCGTACGGGTCACGGTCTGCATGACCGGAGGCGCCGGCGGCAGGGCCTGGGTCGTTGGCGGCGGCGAGGTCGGCGCAGGCGGCAGCGGACGAGCCGGCTGAATGCTGGGCAGCGGCGTGGACGAGACCGGCGGCGTGGGCCGCGCCTCGGGCGCCGGCTCGGACGGACGCACGACAGGCGGCGGCGCGGGCGGCGGCTGACTCGGCGCGGGATTGGGCCTGGTCGGGAAGTTCGGGCGCACGGGCTCGACCGTGGTGCAGGCGGTCAGCGCCGTGCCGGCCAGAAGGAACAAAACCGTACGCGAGAGAGAAAGCGTCATCGCCGCTCCGGAGAACATTGGATCGGAATCAGTCGAGGCGTCAGGGTTAATGATGGGTTACGGCCGACGCCCAGGCCACCCAATTAGTCGTACCTCACGGCTCCTTGGCGACGCCGTCGAGCAGAGGAACGAAGCGGACGTCGGTCATGTGTTCGGCCCGGAAGCCGCCCGCCCCGTCGCCGAGATAACGGATCAGCTTTTGCACCGGCCCCCTGCCCACAGGCGCGACCAGAATGCCGGAGGGCTTCAGTTGCGAAAGCAGGGCCTTGGGCTCATCCGGCGCCGCCGCTGTGACCAAAATGCGGTCAAAAGGCGCCTGCTCGGGCCAGCCCCGCCCGCCGTCGCCGAAACGGGTGACGATGTTGGTCAGGCCCAGTTGCTTAAATCGAGCCTCGGCCTCGCCCAGCAGGGTGCGGTAGCGCTCGACCGTGTAGACCAGCCGCGAAATCTTGGAGAGGATGGTGGTCTGGTAGCCCGAGCCGGTGCCGATCTCGAGCACCCGCGAACGTGGCTCGACCTGAAGCGCCTGGCTCATCAGGCCGACGATGAACGGTTGGCTGATCGTCTGGCCGCAGGCGATCGGCAGGGCCGAATCCTCGAAAGCCCTTTCCTTGAAAAGGTCCGGGGTGAACAGCTCGCGCGGGGTCGATTCGAGCGCCGCCAGCACGGCCGGGTCGCTGACGCCCTGGGCGCGCAGCGACAGCACCAGTCGTGCGAGTTGGACGTCCCGCCCCTCTTCGCCGTTGTCGTCTTGCTTGCCCATATCCGCCTCAAGCCTTCGGCGGCGCGCCCCCGAGCACGCCCTTCAGGCGAAAGACGGTTTCGGCGTGAGTCAGGTCGATATGCAAGGGGGTGACGGAAATCTTACCGTCGTAGATGGCCCGAAGGTCGGTGCCGTCAGCCGGCTGCGACATTTCGTGGCGGAAGCCCATCCAGTAGTAGTCGCGGTTGCGCAGGTCGGTGCGCTTCTCGGCGTGACGCACGGCCACGTCGCGGAAGGTCTGGCGGGTGACCTCGACCTCGGTGATGTCGTCGGGCGCCCGCGAGGGGAAGTTGACGTTCATCACTACGTCCTTGGGCCAGCCGATCTCGACCAGCCGCTTGACGATGCCGGGGCCGAAACGCTCGGCCGGGGCGAACATGTCCTGGCCGTCGACCAGCGGCCAGCCGGTCTGCGACAGGGCGATCGACGGGATGCCCATGGCCATGCCCTCGATGGCGCCGGCGACGGTGCCCGACAGCGTCACGTCCTCGGCCAGGTTGGCGCCGCGGTTGACGCCCGACAGCACCAGGTCGGGCGTCAGGCCGCCCATCAGCTCAGTGACCGCCAGCATCACGCAGTCGGTCGGCGTGCCGGTGGTGGCGAAGCGGCGGTCGTCCAGCTTCCGCACCCGCACCGGATCGGCCAGGGTCAGGGCGCGGCTGGCGCCCGACTGTTCGTACTCGGGCGCGCAGATCCAGACGTCGTCGGTCAGGGCCCGGGCGATGTTCTCCAGAGCGACGAGGCCTTCAGCATGGATGCCGTCGTCGTTGGTCAGGAGGATTCTCATTCGCCACCGATATGCGTCAGGCCCGGAAGATAGCGGTGCAGCGCCTGCGGAATCGCAATGCGGCCCTTCTCGTCCTGATAGTTCTCCATCACCGCGACAAGCGTGCGACCGACGGCCAGCCCCGAGCCGTTCAGGCTGTGGACGAAGCGAGCGCCCTTCTCGCCGGCCTTCTTGGTCCGCGCGTCCATCCGCCGGGCCTGGAAGTCGCCGCAGTTCGAGCAGGAGCTGATTTCGCGATAGCGCCCCTCGGAGGGGAGCCAGACCTCGAGGTCGTAGGTCTTACGCGCGCCGAAGCCCATGTCGCCGGTGCAGAGCAGCATGGTGCGGAACGGCAGTTCCAGCGCCTTCAGCACCGCCTCGGCGCAGCCGACCATTCGCTCGTGCTCCTCCTCGGACTTGTCCGGGGCGGTGATCGAGACCAGCTCGACCTTGTAGAACTGGTGCTGGCGGATCATGCCGCGGGTGTCGCGGCCGGAGGCGCCGGCCTCGGCGCGGAAGCTGGGCGTCAGGGCCGTGAAGCGAAGCGGCAACTCCTCCTCGGCGACGATCTGCTCGCGCACCAGATTGGTCAGCGAGACCTCTGCCGTCGGGATCAGCCAGCGGGCGTCGGTTTCGTCCAGCCGGTCGAGGTCCAGCGTCTGGGCCGCCTGGGCGCCCGGGAAGGCCACGAATTGGTCGTCGGCGAACTTGGGCAGCTGGCCGGTCCCGAACATCGCCTTGGTGCGAACCATCAGCGGCGGCGAGACCTCGGTGTAGCCGTGCTCCAGCGTCTGCATGTCGAGCATGAACTGGCCGATGGCCCGCTCCAGCCGGGCGAGCTGCCCGCGCAGCACCGTGAAGCGCGCGCCGCTCATGCGAGCGGCCGCCTCGAAGTCCATGAGGTCCAGGCCTTCGCCCAGATCGACGTGATCCTTCGGAGCGGCGATGGTGTTCGGCTCGCCCCAGCGACGGACCTCGACATTGTCGTGCTCGTCCGCCCCCTCCGGGACCTCCGGCATCGGCAAATTCGGCAGCGAGGCCAAGAGGTTCTGAAGCTCGGCGGAGACCGCGCGCTCGACCTCGGCCTGCTCGGCCAGCACGCCCTTGACCTGCTCGACCTCGGCCATCAGGCGCTGGGCCTCGGCTTCGTCCTTCTTCGCCTTGGCCTGGCCGATCAGCTTGGAGGCTTCGTTGCGGCGGCTCTGGGCGGTCTCAAGGGCCAGCTTGGCGGCGCGCAGCCTGGCGTCCAGTTCGATCGCCTGGGCGGCGGCGCCGGAACGGCCCTTCGCAGCCCACGCTTTCTCGTAAAGCTCCGGGGTTTCGCGAATGGCTCGAATATCGTGCATGGGTCCGCCGCAGGTGGGAGTGAGCGGACTTCTCTAGAGCGCGTTGATAGGGGCGCCAAGGGCAAGCGCCGGGCGTCTCGACGACCTTTCCCCGTCATTGCTAAGCTCGACCGCCTGACAATGGTTGTGTCTGGCATGGAGCGATCGATGAACTGGCGGATCAGGACGGCGGCGTTGGCCGCCGTGGGCGCGATGCTGACGAGCGCGGCCGCGGCCGCAGCGCCGAGCGAGCGGTTCGTGACCTTCAACGTCATGGGCGACGACATCCGCACGCCGATCCCAGACGGTCTGTGCGAAGTCCGCGATCGGTACGTCGCCTTGGCGCAGATGCTGGCTGCGGGCGACGAACAGAACCTCACCTTCATGACCCTGTACGACTGCGCAGCGATGGATCGAGGCGAGAGTTCCGCCAACTACATCCTGATCAAGGCGCCCAGGACCAGCCTGCGCGTGAGGGTCGAACGCCCGGAACTGCTTGAGATGATGGGCGCGATTCCCCCATCAGAGCTGGCGGCCGTCCTTGACGGGGACACGATCGACGCCAGCGCCAACAAGAGCCTCAACGAGGTGCTGGGGCTGGAGGGGGAAATCAAAAGCAACATCCAGCCGGTCGATCGCGACCCATCCGGATACTATCTCGCCGGCGTGCTGAAGATGCAGGTGGGCGAGCAGGCCCACACGTCCGTCGTGGCGGTCGCGATCACGTCGATCAAGGGGCACGTCCTGAGCTACAACGTCTACAATGACGGCGACAAACCTGCGGACATCGCCGCGGTGCTGAACCGCGCCAGGACAGGCCTCAGCGGCTGGATCGCGGCCAATCCGACAGCGCCCTAGACCACCGCCACGTCCGTGCCGGCCTCGTCCTCTTCGCGCTTGCGGCGGATCTCGATCAGCTTCACGCACCAGATCGAGATCTCGTAGAGCAGGATGATCGGCACGGCGAGCATGGTCTGGCTGATCGGATCTGGCGGAGTGACCACGGCGGCGACCACGAAGACGCCAACGATGGCGTAGCGGCGGCCGCTCGACAGCGCCTTGGACGAGATCAGACCGGCCATGCCGAGCAGGGTCAGCACCACCGGCAGCTGGAAGCAGAGACCGAAGGCCAGCAGCAGGGTGGTCACCAGGCTCAGATAGTCCGAGACCTTGGGCAACAGCTCGACCGTCACCCCGGCGTCGCCGACGATCTGCTGGGACAGAGAGAACCACAGCACGAACGGCAGGATCACGTAGTAGACCAGCGCCGCGCCCATCAGGAACAGGCTCGGCGAAGCCACCAGGAACGGCAGGAACGCCTTGCGCTCGCGCTTGTAGAGGCCCGGCGCAACGAAGCCGTAGATCTGCCAGGCGAGCACCGGGAAGGTCAGCACCACCGCGCCGAAGCCGGCCAGCTTCAGCTTGGTGAAGAAGAATTCGAGCGGGGCGGTGAAGACCAGCTTCAGCTTCTCGGCGCCGGCCGCATCGGGCACCTCGCGCGCGCCGATCAGGGCCAGGAACAGGTCCTTGGTCCCGGACAGGAACTTCAGGATGTCGAAGCCGCCTGCCTGCTGGGCGTGCGCCGCCTGCTCGGCCGCCAGCAGCTGGGCGGCGATCGCGAACGGATGCAGCAGGAACATGTAGATCTGCTTGGAGAAGCCGAAGCAGATGGCGAACCCGATCGCCATCGCCAGCACGCAGACGATCAGGCGCGAACGCAGCTCGACCAGATGGTCCAACAGCGGCGCACGCGAGGCCTCTATCTCGGCCTCGTCATGGTCATAGGGGCTGCTCACGCCTTGGCTCCGGCCTTGGATTTGGCGGCGGCCTTCGGTTTCGCGGCCTTCGGCTTGGCGTCGGTCTCCGCCTTCGGCTTCGCCGTCCGGCGGGCGCGCGGCTTGGCTTCCTCGACGATGGGCGCGGGCTCAGGCGCCGCCGGCTCCGGAGCCGGCGGCTCGTAACTCTGGCTCGCCGAGGGCGGGAACCGCACGTCCGAGCCCTGCAGGCTGTCGCCGATCTCCTTAAAGACCTGGTCGACCTGAGCCTTGGAGGCGTCGGCCGCGGCCGTGTCGGCCAGCTGGCCGCGGCGCATCGCCTCGACTTCCTTGCGCAGCTCGTCCAGCTCGGACTGGCGCGCCATCTCGTCGAAACTGGCGCGGAACTCGTTGGCCATGCCGCGGATCTTGGCCGTGAACTGGCCAAGCTTGCGCAGCATCACGGGCAGGTCCTTAGGGCCTACGACGATCAGAGCGACCGCCGCGATCACCAGGAGTTCAAGCCCGCCGATTTCGGGAAGCATTCGTAAGGCAGCCTAGACGTAAGAGCCCGCGCCGATCGGAACCGGCGCGGACGAATCTTCGATGAGACGGGCGCGGCTAGCCGCGCGCTTCGTCCTTTTCCCGCTCGGTGTTCGGCAGCGGTTTGCTTTCCGCGGAGGTCGGCTCGTCCTTCAGGCCGTCACGGAAGGCGCGGATGCCCTTGGCGGCGTCGCCCATGATGCCCGAAAGCTTGCCGCGGCCGCCGAACAGCAGCGCCACGACGACCAGAACGATCAGCCAGTGCCAAATCGAAAATGAGCCCATCAGGCCAAACTCCTTAACGTCGGCGGCCGCCCTCGGCCGCGCGCCCGCCACTATTGAGAACGGAATATAGTCGGTCACGCTGCAAGACGCCACGCGTCCTAGTGCGCTGGATCGTCCTCGCCCAGGAAATCGGTGTGGAATTCGGGCGCCTCGTCGTCTCCCAGCGGGTCTTCTTCCGGCATTCCGAGGCCGGCGGGATTGGGAACGTTGAAGTCGGGCGGCAGGTCGAGGCTGAGCAGCCCCGCCGCCTTCATCTCGGCTACCCCGGGCAGGTCGCTGAGGTGCGCCAGGCCATAGTGCTCGAGAAAGGCGTCGGTGGTGCCGTAGGTCACCGGCCGGCCCGGCGTGCGGCGACGGCCGCGCATCCGCACCAGTCCCAACTCCAGCAGCACGTCGAGGGTCCCTTTGCTGGCCTGGACGCCGCGCACTGACTCGATCTCGGCGCGGGTGACGGGCTGGTGGTAGGCGATGATGGCAAGGGTTTCCTGCGCGGCCTTCGACAGCCGGCGCGGCTCCTCGCGCTCCTCGGTCATCAGGAAGGCCAGGTCCTGGGCGGTCTGGAAGCGCCAACGGCCGGCGATGCAGGCCAGCTCCACTCCCCTGCCCTCGTAGGTCGTCTGCAGCGCCGTGATCGCCGCCGGCACATCCGCATTGGCCGGCAGCCGCTTGGCGAGGTCATCCAGGCTGAGCGGCCCGGCGGCGGCGAACAGCAGCGCTTCGATCTGGCGTTCGGTGTCGCTCATGGCCGCAACTCCTTGCGGGCCCGTAGATAGATGTCTGCAAAGGCCTCAAGCTGGCGGGTCTCAAGCGCCCCCTCCTTCACCAGCTCCAGGCTGGCCGACAGGGTCGAGGCGACATAGGAGGCCTGGCTCGGTCCCTCGCCGGCCGGCCGCAGCGGCGCGACCCCGGTCAGCGGGGTCCAGCGCCCCAGGTCAGGCAGCATGTGGCGCAGCCGATCGCGGGCGTCCTCCAGCGGATAGGCCTGCTGCACGCGCGGGGTGTAGTGGCGGCCCTGCTCCTTGCGGCGCTGTTCGATGTAGGCGCTCATCAGGCCATAGAGGTCGCCTTCGAGACGGGTCGAAGGAATGACCTTGATCGCTTCGGGGTCGCCGCGGACGAACACCTCGCGGCCGAGCTGGGGCCCGTCGCGCAGAGCGTCAGCGGCCTTGCGCATGGCGTCGAGCTTGGCCAGGCGGAAGGCGAGCTGGGCGGCCATCTCCTCGGCCGGAAGCTCCTCGGCCTTGGGGCGCTCGGGCTTGGGCAGCAGCAGCCGCGACTTCAAGTAGGTCAGCCAGGCGGCCATGACCAGGTAGTCCGCCGCCAGCGAGAAGCGCACGCGCCGAGCCTGCTGGACGAAAGACAGGTACTGGTCGGCCAGCTTGGTGATCGACAGCTGCAGCAGGTCGACCTTCTGGTTCCGGGCCAGGGCCAGCAGGACATGCAGCGGGCCTTCGTAGCCGTCGATGTCGATGACCAGCGCATCGCCGTCTTCGGCCGCCGTATTGGCCGCTTCGAAGTCGAGCGTGGGCTGGAAGCCGCTCAAGCGGCCCACCTGCCGTCAAAGGCGGCGTCGAACCGGGCCCGGGCCTCGTCGAGGTCGAAGGGCTCGGGAACCTTGGCCAACCGGCCAAGCGCGGCCTTGGCCCGGCGCAGAGCCTGGCCCGACAGCGCCTTGGTCCCGGCCAGCACGGCTTTCATCTCGGCCATGTCGCCATTGCAGTGCAGGACCACGTCGCAACCGGCGGCCAGCGAGTCGCGGGCCCGGTCGGCGAACTCGCCGCCGAGCGCCTTCATCGACAGGTCGTCGCTCATCACCAGGCCGTCGAAGCCGATCGCCCCGCGGATCACCTGGCGCATCGCCTTCTTCGAGGTCGTCGCCGGCCGCTTGGCGTCGACGGCCGAGTAGACGACGTGGGCGGTCATCGCCATCGGCATATCCGACAGCATCTTGAACGGCGCGAAGTCCCAGGCGTCGAGCTCGTCATAGGCGGTATCGACCACCGGCAGGTCGTGGTGGCTGTCGGCCATGGCCCGGCCGTGGCCGGGGATGTGCTTGATGACCGGCAGCACCCCGCCGGCGATCAGCCCCTCGCACGCGGCGCGGCCGAGCAGCGCCACCCCGTCCGGGGTCTTGGCGTAGGCGCGGTCGCCGATGACGTCGTGCGCGCCGGCCACCGGCACGTCGAGCACCGGCACGCAGTCGACATTGATGCCCAGCGCGGCGAGGTCATGAGCCAGCAGGCGCGCGCCCAGGCGGGTGATCTCCCGCCGCAGCAGCGGGTCGTTGGAGGCCAGCTCGCCATAGGCGCGGCCGGGCGGGTAGCGCCGCCAGTGCGGCGGTCCCAGGCGCTGGACCCGGCCGCCTTCCTGGTCGATCAGCACCGGCGCGTCGGGGCGGTCGACGGCGACGCGCAGCTGATCGACCAGCCGGCGCACCTGGTCCGGAGCCTCGACATTGCGGGCGAAGAGGATGAACCCCCACGGCTGAACGTCGCGGAAGAAGGCTTCCTCCTCCCGCGAGAGGCTCAGGCCCGAACAGCCGAGGATCGCCGCACGGGTCACTTTACGAAGCAGTTCTTGCCGGCCGCCTTCAGCTTGTCGCAGAAGGCCGAAGCCTCGGCGCGGCTGGCGAAGCCGGTGACCTGGGTGCGGTAGAGGGTCGAGGTCCCCTTCTGGACCGCCTCGACCTTCTTGCCTTTGCCGGGCGCGCCCGCGACAGCCTTGCTCCACTCCGAATCCGCCAGCGCCTGCGACGAGAAGGCGCCGATCTGCACCGCGGCCGGCCCCCCCGCGGCGGCGGGCTTGGGGGCCGGCGCCTGAGCGAGCGCGGCGTCGATCGACTTGGGGGCGGGAGCCGCCGGCGGCGTGACCCTGGTCACCGGCGCGGCCGGCGGGGCCACAGCCGGACGCAGACCGCCCGCGGTGGTCGGGGCGATCGGCGCGGCCGAGACCGGCGAGGTCGGGGCCGGACGCGGCGGCGGCGGCACGGTCACCGGGGCGGGACGCGCCTGGGGCTGCTCCGGCGGCGCGGTGAAGTTCGGCGCGGCCGGCGCTTCGGAGCCGTCCTCGGAATGATAGATCTGCAGGCCGGCGGCCGGATCGGCGGGCTGGGCCTCGGCCGGCGGCGGGGCCTTCATCTCGGCCACCGGCGTGCCGACGGTGCGCGGCGCATCGCCAGCCTCGCGCACGCCGGAACGGTAGAACATGATGATGGCGACCACGAGCGCGATGAGGACCAGGGCGCTCAGGATCAGCATGACGGGCGCAGGACCACCCCCGCGCACCGGCTGGCGCGCATCGAAGGACAGCGGCGCATCGGTCGGGGGCGTATAGGCGCCGCGATCGGGGTCGGACATGGAAGGCTCCGAAAAGGACTCGGTGGCCGCAGCGCGAATCGCGCGCAGCGTTTCGGTGAGTTTACCGAAGGGGACCGAGGCTTCGAAGCCAGCCCTACGCCTAATTCCAGACGTCGAGGTGGAAAAGTCGGCGGTGCTCTTCGATGGCGAACCGGTCGGTCATGCCGGCGATGTAGTCGCACACCACTCGCGCCCGCCCGGCCTCGTCGCGGTTCTGCGAGCGAGCGAACCACTCCGTCGGCAGAACGTCGGGTTCAGCCATGAACAACTGGAACATCTCGGCAAGAATGCGGCGGGCCTGGCTGCGGGTTCGATTGACCTTCCAGTAGCGGTACATGCGGTTCATCAGGAACTCGCGCAGCCGCGACAGGTCCTCAAGCATGTCCCGTGAAAAGGAGACGAGCGCGTGGTCCATGTTGCGCACGTCCTCGGGCGTGGCGACCTTGGCCTCGAGGGCGCGACGATGGGTCTCAGCCAGAACGTCGTCGACCATCGCCCCGATCATCCGCCGGACAGCCTCCAGTCGCGTGATCACCGGATCGACGCCCGGATAGTCCTTGTAGACGCCAGCCAGGATCGGCCCGATCAGCGGCACGTCCAGCAGGTCGTCGAGGGTGAACAGGCCGGCGGCGACGCCGTCGTCCACGTCGTGATTGTTGTAGGCGATGTCGTCGGCCAGGGCGGCCACCTGGGCCTCCGCCGAGGCCCAGGTCGACAGGCGCAGGTCGTAGCCCGTGTCGAATTCGGCGATCGAATTCCAGGACGGGCGGTCCAGCTTATCGGCCACCGGGCCGTTGTGCTTGATGATCCCTTCCAGGGTTTCCCAGGTCAGGTTCAGGCCGTCCCAGCCGGGATAGCGGCGCTCCAGCTTGGTGACGACCCGGAAGGTCTGCACGTTGTGGTCGAAGCCGCCGTACTTCTCCATCTGGATCTGCAACTCGTCCTCGCCGGCGTGACCGAACGGCGGGTGGCCGAGATCGTGGGCCAGGGCGATGGTCTCGGCCAGATCCGGCTCGAAACCGAGGGCCGTGGCGACCGAGCGCGCGATCTGCGCCACTTCCAGCGAATGGGTCAGCCGGGTGCGGAAATGGTCGCCCTCGTGCGCCACGAACACCTGGGTCTTTTCCTTGAGTCGCCGGAACGCCGTCGCGTGGATGATCCGGTCGCGATCGCGCGCGAAGGGCGTGCGGGTGCGGCTCTCCGGCTCGGACACCTTACGGCCCAAGGATTTGGTGGGATCTTCGGCGTAGGGCGCGCGGGGCGGAAGGATCATCGGGTCTCAGTTTGACGACGCCCTCTTGGACGAAGGGCTTGGCGATCTCATATAGTCCAGGCAGAGGTTTTCCGCAGTATGACTACGACCGAACTCACACTCTCGCCCGCCGCCGCCAAGCGGCTGCACGAAATCGGCGCCGCCGAAGGCAAGCCGATCATGCTGCGCATCGCGGTCGAGGGCGGCGGCTGCTCCGGCTTCCAGTACCAGTTCGACCTGGTGGACGCCGCCCAGCCCGACGACCTGAAGATCGAGCGCGACGGCGCCGCGGCCCTGGTCGACGAGATGTCGCTGGTGCTGCTGAAAGGCTCGGAGATCGACTTCGTCGACGAACTGGCCGGCGCCGAGTTCAAGGTCCGCAACCCCAACGCCAAGTCCAGCTGCGGCTGCGGCGTCAGCTTCTCGATCTAGCGCGAATCAAAAAGGGCGGGAGCCGCGGCCCCCGCCCCTGTTTCGAACCCTAGCGGGAGGGTTCGAGCTTGGTGTTCAGCACCCAGCCGACATTGTCGTTCTCGTCGGCGACTTCCCACCACAGGCCGTTCTTCTGGCCGGTCGGATAGAGGATCGCCCCCGGGTTCAGCGCACGGACCAGGGCGCCCTTGGCGTCCGGCGTGCGGCGCATGTTCACCGGCGCCGTGGCGGTGAAGGTCTTGGCCGGCGAGGCCTGGGCCGCGCCCGGCGAGGCCGAGACCAGGCCGAGTTCGTTGACCATCTTCGAATAGGCCTGGATGAAGGCCAGGGTGACGATGCGGCCGGTCTCGGTGTCTTCGTAGCCGCCGCCGACGGCGCCGCCGAAGCCGGTCGTCCCAAAGCCGCCGCCGCCGGCGCTCCAACCGATGTCGTTCTTCACCGCGTAGCCGTCGGTCACCGACACCGTTTCGGTGGTGCGGACGTTGGTCAGCGACAGCACGGTGTTGGCCTCCAGCTTGCGGGTCTTGATGCCGCCGACCAGCGCGCCGGCCGTGCCGCCGATCAGGCCGCCGGCGATGCCGGCCAGGGCCGAGCCGCCAGCATTGCCGTCGGCGGCCTGCACTTCTGCCACCAGGACGTAGTCCGCAGCCTTGATCTGACCTTGGCCGACATTCGAGCCGCGCTGCATGCCCAGGCCCGCGCCGATGTCGCGTTCGGCTTGGGCGGCGTTGAGGCCCGCACCACGGTCCACCAGGTTGAAGCAGCCCGAGCGTTGAACGATCGAGCGCAGAAGCTTGGCCGGCGGCGCAAGGTTGTACTGGTTCCAGCCGCGCGGATCGTCGCCGTTGGTGATGGAAAGCGTGCCGAGCTTGCGGGTGCAACGCGGCACCTCGGCCGACGCGGCTTCCTGCATCTTCTGAGCGTTGGACGCCTTGGCCGGACGGCCCTGGGCGAACGCACCGACCGGCGCCGCAGTCAGCACCGCTGCGCCGACCATGGCCAGCTTTGCAAAACGCGACATGAATACCCCCGTGCAATGACAATTGGTCGCAGGTAGCTAGACTATCATTGCGACAAGGTCACGTGCGTTCGCGGGGCTTGAGCCACGCAGTCGGCGCCACTAGCGTCCCCACCCCTAGCTGGAGCAGTCGATGCGCATCGCGACCTGGAACGTAAATTCTGTCAACGCACGCCTCGAAACGGTGCTGCGTTGGTTCGAGGAGGCCGCCCCGGACGTCGCCTGCCTGCAGGAAATCAAGTGCGTCGACGAGAAGTTCCCAGCCGAGGCCTTCGAGCGCCTGGGCTACAACGTCGCCGTTCACGGCCAGAAGACCTACAACGGCGTGGCGATCCTCTCAAAGGCCCCGCTGGAGGACGTCCGCAGGGGCCTGCCCGGCGACGACGCCGACGAGCAGGCGCGCTACCTCGAGGCGGTGATCAGCGGCCCTCGCCCGGTCCGCGTCGCTTCGATCTACCTGCCCAACGGCAATCCGATCGGAACCGAGAAGTTCGACTATAAGCTGAACTGGATGGCGCGACTCAACGCCCACGCACGCGAACTGCTGAGCTACGAGGAGCCGCTGGCCCTGGTCGGCGACTACAACGTCATCCCCGAGGCGCGCGACGCGGCCCATCCCGAGAACTGGCTGGGCGACGCCCTCTTCCAGCCGCAGAGCCGCGAAGCGTTCCGGGCCCTGCAATGGCTGGGGCTGACCGAAGCCTTCATGACCGCCGACGGCTCGCCGGGCGCCTACACTTTCTGGGACTATCAGGCCGGCGCCTGGCAGCGGAACAACGGCATCCGGATCGACCACGCCCTGCTCTCGCCCCAGGCGGCGGACCTGCTGCGCGGCTGCGTCATCCACAAGGACGTTCGCGGTTGGGACAAGCCGTCCGACCACGTGCCCCTGGTCGTCGAACTGGAAGTCTAGTTCGTCGCAAAGCGTTTGCCGCAATTCCGGCCCGATCCTAGCTGCACCATGAACTCATCGGAGGTGTTCACATGCGCGTTCTCATGATTGCGGCGCTCGCCCTTGGCGCAGGCGCCGCGCCGGCCCTGGCCCAGGACAGCGCCGCCAACGCCTCGGCCGCCAGCGGCGCCTCGTCCGAGGCGGTCGGTCACCTCGCTGCTGCGGGCGTGCAGGCCGTGGTGGGCGTCGCCGCCGTACCCGTCAGCGTCGCGGCGGCCGGTTCGGGGGCCGCGGGATCCGCGGCCGTGAGCGTCGGCGCAGGCTCGGCCGCGGTCGGCGGCGGCCTGTCCGAAGCGGCTGGAGCCTCGGCCGACTTCGCCTCCGGCCCGCTGAAGGTCGACGACAAGGTGGTCGTCTCGCCCGACGCCATGCCCGCAGTGCCCTACAACGCCCAGAAGCCGACCCCCTGATGAAAGCCCTTCAAGCCGCGCTGGTCGCGGCGGCGCTGAGCGCCGCCGCCGTGCCGGCGAGCGCGCAGGACAGCTCCGTCCGCGCGATCTCCCAGCACCTGAGCGCCGAACAGGCCGCCGCGTTCTCAAAGCAGGTCGAGCGCGACCTCGCCGCCAAGGGCGCGCGGGTGGCTATGGTGTTCCGCGCCGGACGCATGCGCGATCAACTGCCCGAGGGCATCGCCTATACCCACGGCGCGTTCTGGGTCTATCGCGACATCAAGACCGCCGACGGCGGGACGATGAAGGGGTACGCCGTCTACAACCTCTATGCAGGCAACGGGACCGACTGGTCGAAGATCGAGAGCCGCCTGGTCCAGGACTTCCCGCTGGACTTCACCCGCGGCTCCACCGTCGACGACATGGCGGTGATCATCCCGAGCCCGGAAATGCAGCGCCGCATCCTGGCCGTGATCGACAGCCCGACCTACCAGAAGGTCCACAACCCGGCCTACTCGCTGGTCGCCAATCCGTGGGCCCGCAAGTACCAGAACTGCAACAACTTCATGTTGAACGTCATCGGCGCGGCGATCTGGCAGACGGACGATCCGCAGCGGATCACCGCCAACCTGAAGGCCCATTACGAGCCAACGGTCGTGAAGACCAACGCCGTGGTGCGACTGTTCGGGCCGATCGCAGACCAACGGCTGCGCACCGACGACCAGGACGGCACGGTCCGCACCGCGACCTACGAGTCGATGGCCGAGTTCATGCGCGAGAACAACCTGTTGCAGGAAGCCTACGTTTTCAACTTCCAGCGCTGAGCTTCACCTCCCGGTTGATCGGGGCTAGCCTCACCGCGAGAAGCTGCTGGGAGATCGGGCCATGGGCGCGGTCGAACTGGTCGGAGTGGCCGCGAGCCTGAGCTTTCTGGCGGGCTGGCGGCTCTATGCCTGCATCGCCGCCGTGGGTCTGGCCATGCGGTTCGGGGTCATTGACCTGCCGCAGAAGATCCAGGCCCTGGACGCGCTCGCCAATCCCTGGGTGATCGGCGTCGCCGCCTTGGGCGCGGTCGCCGAACTGGTCGCCGACAAGGTGATGTGGTTCGACACCCTCTGGGACGGCGCGCACACCTTGGTCGGCCCGCTGGGCGGAGCGCTGCTGGCCCTGGCCATTGTCGACGCTTCCGACCCGGCCTGGCAGGTGGTGGTGTTCATGCTGGGCGGCGGCGCGGCGCTGCTCAGCCACAGCGCCAAGGCCAGCGCCCGCGCGGCGGTGAACACCAGCCCCGAACCGGTCAGCAACGTCGCTGTCAGCGGCTTTGAGGACGTGATGACCGCCGGCGGCCTGTGGCTGGTGCTCAGCCAGCCGCACATCGCCATTGCGGTGGCGGTCGGCCTGCTGCTCTGCGCGCTCGGCGTGATCTATGTCAGCTGGCGCATCCTGCGGAGCCTGAAGCGCTGGTGGTCCAGCGACCCTAGCCCCTGAGCTTGCCCAGGATGTCGGCGAGGCCGCCCAGCCCGCCGCCAGCGGCGACCTGACCGTTCGGAGTGAGTTGGTCGATCACCTGGGGCAGCACCTGGGCCAGCGTGCCGGCCGCCGCCTGCGGATCGACGCCCAGCTTGGCTGCGAAGTCGGCGAGCATGCCCGAGGACAGCACCGCCTGGATCTGCTCGGCCGAAATCGGCAGGTTGCCCCCGGTCGAGACCCACGACTTGGCGATTTCGCCCAGACCGCCTTGTTCGAAAGCGCCGAGCAGGCCGCCCAGCCCGCCTTGCTGTTGGCCAAGAAGATCGGTGATGGCGCCGATCGGCGATCCATCGCCGCCCGCCCCGCCCAGAATGCTGTCCAGCAGACCCATGTCGCGCTCCTGTCATCCGACGATCGTCGCGCCATATGAGACATCAGCTGCGTGACACTTCAATCATTGGCTGGCGGCTGGTCTTCTCGGCCTTTGCGAACGGCGCTAGCGTCCAGGCATGAACGAATGGCCCAGGCTTTTCCTGCTGTTGGCGCTGGCCGGCGTGGTCGTGACCCTGCTCGGCAGCGCGGCCGCCTGGCTGATGGACGAGGAGCGGCGCATCCGGCGCGCGCTGAAGCGAGTCCTGAAGGGACCGGCCGAAGCCGTGATCATCGCTCGCGGGCGCGGCCGGGGCGCGGGGTTCAACACCTCGACCGGGCTGATGGGCGTGGCCTGGGACGCCGGGGCCTGGCTGCTGATCTACCGCCTGGACGAGCTCATGGGCGCCGAGGTGATCGTCGACGGCCAGGTGGTGGCGCGCGCCTATCGCGGCGAGCCCCGCCGCGCCCTCGACCAGACGCTGGAGCACGCCGCGCGGGTGACGCTGCGGCTGATCTTCGACGACCCGCACCATCCCGACTTCGACCTGGACCTGTGGCTGGCCGGCGATGAGGCGCGCCGGCGGGCGACCTCGCCCAGCGACGCCATGCAGGAGGCCAACCGCTGGCTGGCGCGCGCCGAGGCGATCCTGCGCCGTCCGATCGCCCCGCGCGTCGCGGCCGCCATGCCGGGCCCCGCCCCCGACGCCGCCCAAGACGACGACGAGGAGCCCCCGTTCCAGCTGGACAGCGACGAGCGGCTGCTGTGAGGCCTTAGCCCAGGGCGAAGTCGACGCCAGCCCGGGCGTGCACCAGGGCGGTGTCGATCACCGGCCGGTCCAGATCGTCCGGCGACAGCAGCAGGCCGACCTCGGTGCAGCCGAAGATCACGCAGTCGGCGCCCGCGGCCCGGGCGATCATCGCCAGCACCTCGGTCTTCGAGGCGGGCGAAATCACGCCCTGGCACAGCTCGTCATAGATGATCGCGTGCAGCCGCTCGCGTTCGGCGTCGCTAGGGATGCTGGCCTCGACTCCCTGGACCTTCAGCCGCTCGCGATAGAACGGCTTTTCCATGGTGAAGCGGGTGGCCAGCAGCAGCGGCCGCGAGCAGCCGGCCGTCTTGACCGCATCGGCGGTGGCGTCGGCGATGTGGATGAGCGGCACGCTCACCGCCGCCTGCACCTGGTCGGCGACGAGATGCATGGTGTTGGCCCCGATCATGATCGCCTCGGCGCCGGCCCGCTCCAGCCGCGCTGCGGCCTGGGCCAACACTTCGCCGGCGGCCTGCCAGTCGCCGTCGGCCTGCATCCGGGCGATCGGCGCGAAGTCCACCGACCACATCAGCAGCTGGATGGAGTGCAGGCCGCCCAGCCGCTCGCGCACCAGCCGGTTCATGGCCTGATAGTAAAGCGTCGTGCTCTCGGCGCTCATCCCGCCCAGCAGTCCGACCGTACGCATTGAACCCCCGACTTGATTGACGCGCCCCGTGTCGCCGCGGCGAAACGGGCGAGCGCCTAAAGCGCCGCCTTGATCGCGCCGACGACTTCGTCATCCAGCGGCTCGGTGCGCGGGCCGAAGGCGCGGATCAGCTTGCCGTCCTTGCCGACCAGGATCTTGTGGAAGTTCCACACCGGCTCGGCGGACTCGCCGAGGACTTCCTTGGCCCACTTGTAGAATGGGTGCGCGGTGTCGCCCTTGACGTCGGTCTTGCCGGTCAGCGGGAAGTCGACGTTGAAGCGGGTCTCGCAGAATTCCTTGATCTCGGCCTCAGTGCCCGGCTCCTGGCCCGCGAATTGGTTGCAGGGCACGCCCAGCACCACCAGCCCCTGGTCGCGATAGTCGCTGTAGAGCTTCTCGAGGCCTTCATACTGCGGGGTCAGGCCGCACTGCGAGGCCGTGTTCACCACCAACACGACCTTGTCCCGATACGTCTCAAGCGGCAGGTGGCCGCCTCCGATGGTGTGGAACTCGAAGTCGTAGGCGAACTTGGTCATGGCCGTGCTCCACCGATGGGGTTGAGCAAGCCTAACGCCGCTAGCGCCGATCCTCCAGCGCCCGTTCGACCGCCAGCGCCAGATCGAGCGCGCGGGCCGCTTCCTGGGCGGTCACGATCGGGCGAGGCGCCTCGCCGCGCACCGCCGCCAGGAACCCCTCGACGCTGGTGGCCAGGGTGTCCTTCACGGCCGGGGCCTCGGCATAGTCCTCATTCAGCGCAAAGCCCGTGGTGTTGCGGAACTTGCGGCTGATGAAGTCGATCTCGACCTCGCCGGACGGATAGACCAGCTTCATGCTGCGCTTGCGCTCCAGCGCCATGCGCGAGGAATCGAACACCGCGGTGAAGCCGTCGTCGAAGGTCACCTCGGCCCGGGCCTGATCCCAGCCGCCGGAGAAGTCGACCGTCCCCTCGCCCTCGACCGCCATGGGCTGGGCGGTCGACAGCGACAGCGCCAGGTCCAGGTCGTGGATCATCAGGTCGAGCACTACCGAGACGTCCAAGCTGCGCTCCGACGGCGTGCCGTGGCGGATCGACTCCAGGCTCAGCGGCTGTTCGGGAATGTCGAACAGTCCCATGGCCTCGAACACCACCCGCTCCTGATGGCCGCAGGCGACCACAAGGTTCTGCCGGGCGGCCTCGGCCATGATCTTGTCGGCGTCATCCAGGCTGATGGCGATGGGCTTTTCGATGTAGACCGGCTTGCCCGCCTTCAAGGCCGCCAGGGCGCCCTCGATATGGGCGCTGGCCGGCGATGCGACGGTGACGACGTCGCAGGCCTCGAGAAACTCGTCGATCTTATGGAACGCCCGTCCGCCCAGCGGAACGGCCAATGCCGCGGCGCGGTCCGGGTGATGGGTGTCGAGCACCGCCGACAGCACCGCGCCTTTGGCGCCCGCATACTTGCGCGCATGATGGCCGCCGAACACGCCGGCGCCGATCACGCCGCCTCGCAGGGGTTCGCCCATGGATTCGCTCCGCAACCAACTCTAGCGCCGCGCCTTACACGGAAGCCCCACTCGACGCCACCTGCGCCGCGCGCCAACATGGGCCGCTGACAACGACAGGCGGGCAAGGGAGACGCTGCAATGACCACCTCGCGCGAGGTCCGGCTTAAGAGCCGCCCCGTCGGCACGCCGAGCGCCGACAACTTCGAACTGGCCTCCATCACCCTGCCCGCGCCCGCCGCCGGCGAGGTTCAGGTGCGCAACGACTGGATGACCGTCGATCCCTACATGCGCGGCCGCATGAACGACGCCAAGAGCTACGCCGCGCCCTTCGCGCTGGGCGAAGCCATGCACGGCGGGGCGATCGGCACGGTGGTCGCCTCCGCCGACGAGGGCTTCAAGCCGGGCGACCTGGTGCAGTCCAACTACGGTTGGCGCGAGGCGTTCAACGCCCATGCCTCGATGGTGCAGAAGCTCGACACCATGGGGCTGCCGCCGCAGGCGTTCCTGGGCGCGGCCGGCATGCCCGGCATGACCGCCTATGCCGGACTGCTGCGGGTCGCGGCCCTGAAGGACGGCGACGTGGTTTTCGTCTCGGCCGCCTCCGGGGCGGTCGGCTCGATGGTCTGCCAGATCGCCAAGCTCAAGGGCCACAAGGTGATCGGCTCGGCCGGCGGGGCGGAGAAGGTCCGCTTCCTGAAGGACGAACTCGGCGTCGACGAGGTGATCGACTACAAGGCCGCGCCCGACCTGATGAAGGCGCTGGAGGTCGCCGCGCCGGAGGGGATCGACGTCTATTTCGACAATGTCGGCGGCGACCACCTGGAGGCAGCGCTCAACTCGGCCCGGCCCTTCGCCCGCTTTGCGCTGTGCGGGATGATCTCGATGTACAACGCCACCACTCCGCCGCCGGGACCACGCAACATCGCCCAGGCGGTCGGCAAGCAGATCCGCATGGAGGGGTTCATCGTCTCCAGCCACTACGACCTGCTGCAGGCCTTCCATCACGACCTGGCCGAGTGGCACGCCGCCGGCAAGCTGCAGTGGCGCGAGACCGTGGTCGAGGGCATCGAGCGCGCGCCCGAGGCCTTCCTCAAGTTGTTCTCCGGCGAGAACTTCGGGAAGATGCTGGTCAAGCTGACCTGAGGGCGTTGGCCGCTCGGGATCGAGCCGCTACAAGCCAAGGGTTAGTCGCCGCCGGAGTTTCCCGTGTCCCGCCTGTTCAGCGCCTATGTGATCGTCGACTGGAGCGCGGCGGCCAAGCCCGCCACGGGTCCTGACTCCGTCTGGATCGGGGTGATGAAGCGCGACCTGCGCTTCCGGCTTTCGTTCGAGGCGTTCAATCCTTCGACCCGCGCCGAGGCCGAGAAGAAGCTCGGCGAGATCCTCGACGACTTCCAGAAGCGCGGCGAGCGCGTGCTGGTCGGCTTCGACTTCCCGCTCGGCTTCCCGCGCGGCCTGGCCAAGGCGCTCGCCCTGCCCGGCGACCTCCCGTGGCGCGCGGTCTGGGACCAGCTCGACAAGATGGTCAAGGACAAGGCCGACAACACGAACAACCGCTTCGGCGTCGGCTCGGAGATCAACCGGCGGCTGACCGGCGGCCCGTTCCCGTTCTGGGGCTGCCCGCCCAAGGACGCGCTGACCACCCTGCAGCCCAAGCGCCCGCGGGCCCATGGCCCCGACGACCTGCCCGAGTTCCGGCATGCGGATCTGGCCGCCAAGGGCGCGGCCTCCATCTGGAAGCTTTACTATAACGGCTCGGTCGGCGGTCAGGCGATCCTGGGCATTCCGGCCGTCCGCCGCCTCAAGCTGGCCCGCGGCGAGGCCGTGAAGGTCTGGCCGTTCGAGGGCGGCTTCAAGGCGCTGACCGAAGCCGATCTAGCCGGCGTGGAAGTGGTCGTGGCCGAGGTCTACCCCTCGCTCTACAAGGCCCAGCCGCAGCCTGGCGAGATCAAGGACCAAGCTCAGGTCCGCGTCACCGCCGAGCACTTCGCGCGACTGGACGAGACCGGCAAGCTGGGCGCGATCTTCGGGGCCAAGAGCTCCGCGGCCGAGGTGATCGTCGACGCCGAAACCGAGGAAGGCTGGATCCTGGGCGTCGAGGCCTAGGTTCGGCCCCCCAACCAATCCGGCGTCGGTCGCTCAGTATGGCTTATTGTGACCCCACCTGAGCGATGCGTGTGATATAGTCGCCTATGGAAGAGAAGAGACGCGACAAGATGGCCGCCTCCAGAGCGGAAGAATACGCGCCGCGCCCCACCGGCAGCCTCTTCATGGCCGGCGTTGCAGGCGCCGGTTTGCTTCTCGCCGCTGACGCGATCATTTCGGGCTTCTACGCTTGGCGCCTGCGCGACAACCTCGAAAGTCTTGGGGTGCTCATGGTCGCCGGGTTCGCAGGCGGACTTGCAGTGTTTCTGCGCCTGAAAAAGAAGAACCAGCGCGCGAGGCAAAATGAGCGGGCGCAAATCAATCGCGACGAGGAAGCCAAGTCGCGGCAGCGGCAGTAGGCCAGCGCGCTGGCCGCCAGCCTCCAAAACCCGCCGCAATAGCGGCCACAGCTTGGGCTCCCGCGCCGCGCAGGCGCGGTCAGGCCGCGCTTAGGACTTGTCGGATTGCTGCTTCATCAACAGTTCGGCTCCGACGTTGACTAGAAACTCGTCGAAATATTGCCGCATGCTCATCGCCGCAGTGCGCACGTCGTCGAGAGGTAGGCTCTGATCAACAATCTGCGTAAGATCTTCAGCAAGGCCGGACAGATAGGCGCGCGGGTCACCTGCTTCCCGAGCGTTATCGCGAACCAACTGCATGATGATGTGATGGTGGACAACTGATCGAGCCTGGAGATCGGCGATCAATCGCGTGAGTTCGATTTCCTTTTGCATTAACAAACTTAGCACAAATCTTCTTTGAGCGTGAGGTGATAACGGCTCGCGCCCCAATATCGCATTGCAGGAAAGTCATTTTTATTTTTCGCTCGCAGCGAGTTGAAATACGTGAGATGCTTTCAAAATCGATTTGCGATTTAATTTCGGCCGAACAGATATTTTGACTCTAGAGTCAAACCGCGGCCCCTCTTGAACCCTCTCGAAAAACTTAAGCTACGCCTCATATCGAGCGCGCAAAAACTCTTATTCGGAGACATTTTCTCATGACTACCGGCACAGTTAAGTGGTTCAACACGGCCAAGGGCTTCGGCTTCATCCAACCCGACAACGGCGGCCCGGACGTGTTCGTCCACATTTCAGCGGTCGAGCGAGCGGGCATGGCCTCCCTGAACGAAGGCCAGAAGCTTGGCTACGAGCTAGAACGCGATCAGCGCAGCGGTAAGACGTCCGCTGGTCAACTGCAGACGGCCTAAGCGTTGGAAGCCTGGGCGGGTTTCTAATCGCGCCCAGGCGATCCCCTACAGGACGAGCGGCCACGTCCAGACTCCCTTGCCGCCAAGAACGCCTCGTCGCCCCGGCTCCGCCGCCGACGAGTGCGCCGCGCCGTTCAGCAGTCGCAATTCGGCCGCGCGGCCTCAAGCATTCCCCTCATCGCTGACCGACAACCACACGCTTCAAGCGTGAGCAGACTTCACCGCAAACAATGGAACACGAATGTCCTTCATCTCAGTCGTTCGGCGTCCGAGACGCCCTTACGTCAGTCACGCCCAGCCGGCTCGCCTAACGCCGACGTCCCATTCATCGCCGGGCAAACGGCCGATCCTTCATCTTAAAGCGGCCGCCGCGGATTAGCCTGAGAGTTTTCACTAAGCCGCGAAACGGTTCCCAACGCCGACAATGCGGCGCGTCGCGCTCGCGCTGCCTCACGCAAGCAGCTCGGTGGCGCCCGGCCTGTCCGGCCTTGTGACCTAGACCGACGAGGCCTCAGGAACCCGGTCGCTGGCCCGGCGGCGGCGCTCGACCACCGGCGGGCTACGCAGCGATTGGATCCACATCGGAACCCAGACCGCAAAGGCGCCGGCCGCGTCGGCGGCCAGATCGCTGAAGCTGACCCCGCGATGGGTGAGCATCTGCGCCACCTCGATCGAGGCCCCCAGCATGACCGCGGCCAGGGTGATCTCCAGGCGGCGGTTCTTGGGGAACGCAGCCATCATCAGGACGGTCAGGCCATAGAAGGCGATGAAGTGGGCGGCCTTGTCGGCCGGCACGAAGTTCTTCTCCACGCCCTGCAGGCCGGGCGTGACCATGCCGATCCCGCACACCAGGGCGGCGGCGACAAGCAGGCAGCGGGCGGCGGTCTTCGGCGAGAGAACCATGGCCGGCACCCTCGCAGATCAGCGTGAATCGACCGTTCACCGCGCGAAAAATAGTTCCGCTACAACCCGCGGCGGGCCAGCATCCAGAAGCGCGCGCTGAGCAGACCGGCCGACAGGAACGAGGCGGCGATCACCGCCCAGACGATGCCGTTCAGCCCGATCTTCAGATGGATGGCCAGGAACCAGGCCAGCGGCATCATCACCAGCACATAGCTGGTCAGGTGGGTGAAGGTCGGCAGCCAGACATCGCCGCGCGCCCGCAGCGCCTGGGCGATGACCACCTGCAGGGCGTCGACCAGGAAGAACAGGCACGACAGCACCAGCGCGGCCGAGGCCATGGCCAGCACCATCTTGTCGTAAGTGTAGGCCTGGCTGATCAGCCCTGCGGACGGCCAGATCACCAGCGAGATCACCAGGCCGAAGACGGCGGTCATGCCGAAGCCGATCAGGCCGGCGCGGGTCACCCCGCGGGGGTCTCGCGCGCCATAGGCGCGGCCGACCATCACCGCCGTACCGGTCGACAGGCCCAGCGGCACCATGAAGACCAGCGCGGCGACATTGAGCACGACGGCCCAGGCCGCGACGTGCAGGCCGCCCATCCAGCCGGCGAAGATGTTCATCGAGGCGAAGGCCGCGACCTCGAAGAAGTTGGAGGCGCCCGCGCCGTAGCCGATACGCCGCTGCTCGACCTCGGCCGGCTTGTCGCGCTCCGGCTTGTTGAACACGCCGAGCGCCCGCGCCTCGGGCATACGCCAGATATAGGCCAGCATCGCCAAGGCCAGGAAGGTCCGCGCCCCGGTCGTCGCCCACGCGCCGCCGACCGCGCCCAGCGCCGGCAGGCCGAAATTGCCGGGCACCAGGACCAGCAGCAGGGCCAGGTTCACGCCGTTGGCCAGCCACATCATCACCGCGCCGGGCTTGGGCTTGCCGAGCCCCTCGAGCCAGAAACTGGCGGCCACGCTGAAGGCGTAGCCTGGCAGCGACAGGGCGAAGATCAGCATCGCCTTGGCGGCGCCGTCGGCCAGGTCCTTGTCCAGACCGATGACGTGCAGGAAGGTCGGGCCGGCCGCCAGGGTGATCGCCATCGACACCACGCCGATCCAGAAGCCGTACGACAGGCCGCGGCGCAGCACCGCGCCGGTCAGTTCGCGCCGCCCCTGCCCGATCCGCCGGGCCGTCATCACCTGCACCCCGGTGAGCAGCCCCACGCACATGGTCACCACGACGCTGGTCGGAGCCCAGGCCAAGGCGTGATAGCCGAGCTGGGTCGCCGAAAAGCGGCCGACGACGATGGCGTCCGACAGGCCCATGACCATGATGCCCAGGCGCGACAGCACGACCGGCCACGAGAGCTTCCACAGCTCCGCGGTTTCCTTGCGCACAACGTCGATTTCGCGCTCTCCCAAGGGAAGAGCAGCCTGGGCCGGGTCGGCCATGATCTCACCGATTTTCAAAGAAGGCGCGGAACGTGACGCGTTGCAACACAAGCCGCAAGGGGCGGCTTGGCCGGCATGCTCGTTTTCCAGGCGCCCGGCGCCCGCCAAGGCACAAGCGAGCGCTCACCCCGGCGCTCGCCGAACCGGCCGCGGAAGCGCCAAGCGCCCGCGCTTCGCCGGCTAGATCGCTGCGCGCAGCGCCGCTTCCAGCCGTTCTTCCTTGAGCTTCTCGGCCACCAGGAAGGCCAGCTCCAACGCCTGCTCGCCGTTCAAGCGCGGGTCGCAGTGGGTGTGATAGCGGTCGGCGAGGTCGCCCTCGGAGAGCGCCCGCGCGCCGCCGAGGCACTCGGTGACGTTCTGGCCGGTCATCTCCAGATGGACGCCGCCCGGGTGCACGCCTTCGGATTCGGCGATCTGCACGAAGCTCTTCACCTCCGACAGGATGCGGTCGAAGGGCCGGGTCTTGTAGCCGTTGGCCGCGGTCAGGGTGTTGCCGTGCATCGGGTCGATGGCCCAGACCACCGAGCGGCCGGACTTCTTGGTCGCCTGCAGCAGGCGCGGCAGGCGCTCGGCGATCTTGTCGTGGCCGAAGCGGCCGTACAGCGTCAGCCGGCCCGGTTCGTTCTTCGGGTTCAGCACGTCGATGAGCCGCAGAAGATCGTCCGGCTCCATGGTCGGGCCGCACTTCACGCCGATCGGGTTCTTGATGCCGCGGAAGAACTCGATGTGCGCGCCGTCGAGCTGACGGGTGCGCTCGCCGATCCAGACCAGGTGGGCCGAGGTGTCGTACCACTCGCCCGAGGTGGAATCGACGCGGGTCATCGCCTCCTCGAAGCCCAGCAGCAGGGCCTCGTGGCTGGTGAAGAACTCCACGCGGTGCAGGTCGGGCTGGCTTTCCGGGGTGACGCCGATGGCGGCCATGAAGGTCAGCGCCTCGCTGATCTTCTCGGACAACTCCCGGTACTTGGCGCCCTGCGGGCTGTCGGCGACGAAGCCCAGGGTCCAGCGGTGGATGTTGTAGAGATCGGCATAGCCGCCGCCGGCGAAGGCGCGCAGCAGGTTGAGCGTCGAGGCCGACTGGCCGTAGGCCTGCAGCAGGCGCTGCGGATCGGGGCGACGGGACGCCTCGTCGAACTCCATGCCGTTGATGATGTCGCCGCGATAGGACGGCAGCTCGACGCCGTTCACGGTCTCGACCGGAGACGAGCGCGGCTTGGCGAACTGGCCGGCCATGCGCCCGACCTTCACGACCGGCTTGCCGCCGGCGAAGGTCAGCACCACCGCCATCTGCAGGATCAGGCGGAAGGTATCGCGGATGTTGTCGGCGTGGAATTCCTTGAAGCTCTCGGCGCAGTCGCCGCCCTGCAGCAGGAAGGCGCGGCCCTCAGCGACATCGCCGAGCAGGCTCTTGAGGCGACGGGCTTCACCGGCGAACACCAGCGGCGGCATCCCGCGCAGGACCTGCTCCACCTTCGCCACCTCGGCCAGATCCGGATAGTCGGTCGGCACGTGCTTGGCGGGCTTGTTCCTCCAGGAGGCAGGCGTCCAATGTTCGGTCATGGCTCAACTCCGCGCCCGCACGACGAACGGGCCGAGGGCTTCTAAACCCAGAATGATTGCGCAGTCGATGACGTAGGAAGGCCTTGAGCCCCCTGCTAGGCGTTTTCCGGCCGGCCCTGTCGCAGAACCGCCATGCATCCGGCCGCCGCCAATCCGCCGACCGCCAGCCACCATTCCTGCCAGACGCCGAACGAGACGGCCGAGAAGGTCAGGTAGGCGACCGCCGTGCCGACGGCGGCGCCGCGGCCGAGGTCGCGGTGCGGCTGGCTCTGGCTGGCGATGGCCACGAACCAGAACACCGCCGCCGCGGCCGCGCCGATCAGGCCGAGCTCAAGCCAGACCTGCAGCGGGCCGTTGTGCGGGTGCAGGGTGATGCCGGGACCAAACATGCGGCTGGCGTCGATGCCCCAGCCGCGCAGCGGGTGGTCGCCGATCCAGTCGGCCGCATGGCGCCAATAGCCCATCCGCAGCGACCAGGAGAGCGGCACCTCGCGCTCCAGCGTCTGGAACCAGCCGAGTTGGCGCGTGGCCCAGACGACCGCGGGGGCGGCCAGGAACAACACCGCCGCCCCGGCCCCGAGCACGCGCGGGGCCCAGGCCGGCCAGCGCCACACCGCCCAGACGGCCAGGGCGCTGAGGACCAGGGCGATCACCGGCGCGTCGGCGTCGAGGCCGAAGCTCGCGCCCAGGACGCCGGCAGCCATCAGCAGGCCTGGCCAGACGCCGACGCCGACGCGCCAGCCCGCCAGGGCCGCGGCCGGGGTCAGCACGGCCAGGACGAAGCCGCCCTGGGCGACGTTCTTGACCGCCAGGTCCGGCCGGATCGGGTCGCCCATCGCATTGCGCAGCGCCTGGTAGACGCCGGCCCCGGTCAGGGCCTCGATGGCCAGCAGCGCGCCGAGCAGGGCCATGCCCCAGGCGAAGATGCGCAGGACCAGGACGCGGCTGGCCGAGGGCAGCGCAGCCCCGGCCCGGAACAGCGCCCAGTAGAGGACGCCCTGTAGGATCAGCTTCATGGCCGTGGCCTGCCCGGCCTTGGTCGGATGGAACGGGCTCCAGACCATCGAAACCAGCGCCCAGATCGACAGCACCAGGATCGCCAGGGCGGCCGGGCGGTCCCGCTCGGCCATACGCAGCGCGCCCAGGCTGAGCAGGCCGCTCAGGCCCACGATCGGCGCGAAGGCCAGCGGCCCGACCCAGCCGGCGACCGGCGCCAGAACGAAGGCGAAGGCCAGCACCCAGCCGTACCAGGAGGCCTCCCGGATCGGGGCGCTCGCCTCCGCAGCCGTCACGCCGCCGCGCCCTGGGGCACGTACTTGTCGCGCATCGTCACCAGTTCCTCGGCCAAGGTCGGGTGCACGGCGCACGTCGAATCCCACTGCGGCTTGGTCACGCCCATCTTCAGCGCGATGGCGGCCATCTGGATGATCTCCGGCGAGTCCGGGCCGACCACGTGACAGCCGAGGATCTTCTCGGAGCCCGCCTCCACCACCAGCTTGATCATGCAACGCTCGTCGCCCCCGTAGAAGGTCGTCTTCATCGGCCTGAAGCGGGACAGGTAGATGTCGACCTTGCCATGAAGATGGCGGGCGTCGGCCTCGGACAGGCCGACCGAGCCGACCGGCGGCTGCGAGAACACCGCCGAGGCGACCATGTCGTGATCGAAGCTGGTCGGATTGCCGTAGAACTCGGTCTGGGCGAAGGCCGCGCCTTCGCGGATCGCCACCGGGGTCAGGTTGATCCGGTCGGTGACGTCGCCGACCGCCCAGATGTTGTCGACGTTGGTCTTCGAGAACTTGTCGACGACGATAGCGCCGGCCTCGTTGAGGGCCACGCCCGCGGTCTCCAGGCCCAGGCCCTCGACGTACGGCTTGCGGCCGGTGGCGAACATCACGACGTCGGTCTCGATGTCTCCGCAGCCGTCCATGTGGCTGACCAGGCCGCTGGCCGTCCTTTCGATGCTCTGGTGCTGGCAGCCGAGCATGATCTTCACGCCGCGCTTCTTCATCTCCTCGGTGACGTGCGAGCGGATGTCGTCGTCGAAGCCGCGCAGGATGTTCGGGCCGCGATAGACCAGGGTGGTGTCGACACCCAGCCCCGCGAAGATGCCGGCGAACTCGACGGCGATGTAGCCGCCCCCGGCGACCATGATCCGCTTGGGCAGCTCAGGCAGGTGGAAGGCTTCTTCCGAGGTGATGATGTGCTCGGCGCCGGCGAAATCGGTCGGCGTCCAGGGCCGCCCGCCGGTGGCGATCAGGATCTTGTCCGCGGTGACCTCGCCCTTGCCGACCAGTTCGACGGTGTGGGCGTCCTTCAGGCGGGCCTTGGCGTGGACGATCTCGACCCCGGCGTTGCT
Organism: Phenylobacterium sp. NIBR 498073; assembly: GCF_027286305.1. NCBI lineage: Bacteria > Pseudomonadati > Pseudomonadota > Alphaproteobacteria > Caulobacterales > Caulobacteraceae > Phenylobacterium > Phenylobacterium sp. NIBR 498073. The sequence goes on along the minus strand of NZ_CP114599.1, from coordinate 2,059,458 downwards.
GAGATTGGTAACATAGATTCCCGACAGGCGGGCGATCTCGCGATCCTTGGCCTCCAGGAAGCGCTTCCAGTCGAACTGCGCCTCGCCCACGCTCCAGCCGTAGCCTTCGGCGACCTGGGCCTGGTTGGCGAACTCCGAGGCGTAGACCATGAACTTCTTGGGCACGCAGCCGCGAATCACGCAGGTGCCGCCGACGCGGTGCTCCTCGGCCATGCCGACCTTGGCGCCCGACAGCGCCGCGAGCCGCCCGGCCCGCACCCCGCCCGAACCGGCCCCGATCACGAAGAGGTCGTAGTCGTACTTCGCCACAGATGACTCCTTACGGCTCGAGGGTGACGACGCCGTCCGGCGTGCCCACCAGGGCCATGTCCGCGAGGTCCAGAAAGAGGCCGTGATCGACCACGCCGGTCACGCTCTTCAGCGCGTCGGCGAGCTGGGCGGGGTCCTCGATACGCCCGCAAGCTGCATCATAGATGAGGTTGCCGCCGTCGGTTTTCACCGGGGCGCCGTCCTTGATGCGCAAACGCGGCGCGATCCCCAGGTCGCACTCGGCCAGGGCGTCGCAGATCCGCAGGGCCGTGGTCTCGTGCCCGAAGGCAACGACCTCGATCGGCAGCGGGAACTTGCCCAGCTTGGCCACGCGCTTTTCGGCGTCGGCGATGACCACGCAGCGCCGGGAGGCCTCCCAGACCAGCTTCTCGCGCAGCAGGGCCGCGCCGCCCCCCTTGATCAGCGACAGGGCCGGGCCGATCTCGTCGGCGCCGTCGATGGTCAGGTCGATTGATTTCAACTGGCCAAGATCGCCCAGCCGGATACCCAGGCTTTGCGCCAGCTGCGCCGTCGCCAGCGAGGTCGGCACCCCGACGATGTCCAGCTCCCGAGCAGCCAGCGCCTTGACGAACCAGGCGGCGGTCGAGCCGGTGCCCAGGCCGACGGTCATGCCGTTCTCGACAAGGGTGGCGGCGGCCTCGCCGGCGGCCCGCTTCTGATCGTCTGCTGTGTTCATGGCGGTGACATAGGCCAAGCGCAGACGCGCCGCGACGTCATTTCTTCGCCTTCTTGGCCAGCTTGGCGGCGCGGAAACGGGCGGCCCAGCCGGGCTTCTCGACCTGGGCGCTGCGCTCCAGCGCCAGGGCGTCGGGGGCGACGTCGCGGGTGATCACCGAGCCCGAGCCGGTATAGGCGCCGGCCCCGATGACGACCGGAGCGACCAGGGCCGAGTTCGATCCCACGAAGGCCCCCTCGCCCACATGGGTCTCGAACTTGTCGAAGCCGTCGTAGTTGCAGAAGATCGTCCCGGCCCCGAGGTTGGCCTTCGCGCCCACCGTGCCGTCGCCGAGATAGCTGAGGTGGTTGGCCTTGGCGCCGGCGCCGACCTTGACCTTCTTGACCTCGACGAAGTTGCCGATGTGCGCCTCCTCGCCGATCTCCGCCCCCGGACGCAGGCGGGCGTAGGGACCGATCAGGGCCCCGGCCTTCACCACCGCGCCCTCGAGATGGCTGAAGGCGCGGATCACCGCGCCGGTCTCGACGCTTACGCCGGGCGCGAAGACCACGAACTGTTCGATCATGGCGGCCGCAGCGATCTGGGTGTCCCAGCTGAAGTGGACGGTTTCCGGCGCCAGCATCTGCACCCCCTGCGCCAGGAAGTGCGCGCGGCGGCGCTGCTGGAAGACCGCCTCGGCCTGCGACAGTTGCATGGCGGTGTCCGCGCCCATCACCGCGCTCTCCGGCGCGATCGAGGCCTTGACCAGCCCGCCTTCGGCGACCGCGATCTTCACGGTGTCAGTCAGGTAGTATTCGCCCTTGGCGTTGTCGTTGGTGACCTGACCGAGCCAGCCGAACATGCGGGCCCGATCGGCGACCATCATGCCGGCGTTGCAGACCCTGACCGCCAGTTCCTCGGGCGTGGCCTCCTTGGCCTCGACGATGCGCAGGACATGGCCGTCGGCGCCGCGCAGCACCCGGCCGTAGAGCAGCGGGTCGGCGGGCTCGAACGCCAGCATCGCCATGTCGACGCCGGCGGCGCGCAGTTCGAACAGGGGCTCCAGGTGGTGAGCCTCGAGCAGCGGGCAATCGCCGTTGAGGATCAGGACGTCGCCGTCGAAATCGGCCAGCGCCTCGCGAGCGGCCAGCACCGCGTGGGCCGTCCCCAGCGGCGGATCCTGCACCGCCACCGCAGCCGCGCCCAGGCGCGCCTCGACCAGGGCCCGGACGCCGGGACTGTGATTGCCGACCACCACCACGATCCGCTCGCAGCCGCTGGCCTGAACCGTGTCGATCACCCGGTCGAGGATCGCGCGGCCGCCGACCTTGTGCAGCACCTTCGGCGTCGGCGACTTCATGCGCGTGCCCTGGCCGGCGGCCATAATCACGGCGGCGCGTCTGGTCATGGATCGGTCCTTACGAGTCGTGCGGATGTTGCAATCATGCGGCGTTTAGCCGAAACGGCGAGCGGTTTCGACGGAGCGTTTCCTTGACCGATCTCAGCGCGCTGGACGGCGCGACCATCGCCTTCGACCTCGACGGGACGCTTGTCGACTCCGCCCCAGACCTGATCGGGACGCTCAACGTCGTCCTGCAGCAGGAGGGGATCGCCCCCCTGCCGGTGGACGAGGCGCGCCCCTTCATCGGCCACGGCGCGCGGCGGCTGATCGAGCGCGGCTTCGCCGCCCAGGGCCGCCCCCTGCCCGCCGAGCGCATCCCCGAGCTCTTCGAGCGCTTCATCGCCCATTACAACGACCACAGCGCCGACCTGACCCGCCCCTACCCCGGCGTGGTCGATTGCCTGACGGAGATGAAGGCGGCCGGCGCCAGGCTGGCGGTCTGCACCAACAAGCTGACCGGCCTGTCGACGCCGATTCTCGAAAAGCTCGACCTCGCCCGATTCTTCGACGCCGTGGTGGGGGCCGATTCGGCCCCGGCGCCCAAGCCGGATCCCCGCCACCTGATCTTCGCCGTCGAGGCGGCGGGCGGACGCATCGAGCGCGCGGTGATGGTCGGCGACGCCTCTACGGACGCCGGCGCCGCCCGCGCCGCCAAGGCTCCGCTGATCCTGGTCAGCTTCGGCTACACCGAGATTCCGGCGGTCGAACTGGCCCCCGACATCCTGGTCGATCACTACGATCAGATGGCAAAAGCGTGTGTTCGGCTTCTGACCGCTTGCCCGGCGCAAAGCTAGCGGCTATAGGCGCACCCTTCCTGCGGCGGATGCGTAGCTCAGCGGGAGAGCACCTCGTTCACACCGAGGGGGTCACAGGTTCAATCCCTGTCGCATCCACCATTCCTTCCTCAGCAAAATCATTGACTTGAGGGAGGGCTGCAGGTGACGCCGCAACGGTGCAACCGCCTTCCGATACCACATCGATACCCAGAGAGCGGAACTCAGGGATATTTGAGGACGCCAGCTTGACCGCAGGCTGATGGCTGACGGAGTGTCGCCATCGGGGGTGGCAGGATGTTCGGACGCAAGGCCAAAGCTGCGGAAGTTTCGTCATCGCGGTTCTGCATGAGGGCTGCGGAACTGCCCTATGCTCAGCTCTACCGATACGGCCGGTTCACCCTCGCGCTGTCAAAGCTGTCGATGCACCAGAGCTGGCCGGTTCGGGCTCATTCGTCGGTGGAGGCGGTCGCGCTGGGCCTGCTGCATGGAAGCGCGACGTTTCCTGACCACGGAGCCGAAGAACCGCTCGTGCCGGTGAAGCTGACGTTCGGCGAGGACCACTTCAAACCCGAACGCTTTGGCGCAGCTCACTTCGACCGCTCCGCAGAAGACGGCGCCTATCTGCTCTACGTCCATATCAACGACCCGACTGGCGACGTTCTGCGGGCCTTCCAGCACGCCATGCAGCAGGCCGTGTCCTCCGGCTTCAACTTCATCCACCTGCACTGCGCGCAGGACCGGGAGTTCGGGCAATCCGCGCGCACCGACCATATGGAGCAGATGAAGGAGGACCGGGAGTTCCTCCGCCGCGTCGAGGCTGGCGAAGCCAAGTTGGAGCCTATCGCCTTCGACCGGGTGTTCTTCGAGGATGCGCTCGTGACCAAGGCGAAAAGCTGGACATGGGAATGGGAGAGCTGGGAGTTCGACCAGCCTCGCTTCCAGAGCAAGGCCACCGCCAAGTGGCGCCGCCAGTGGCTCCCTTACCGCCTTAAGTGAAATGGGGCTGCCGTGAACGAGCAGGCGATGACATCGTATCGAGGCCTCATGCAGGAGGTGAAATATCGAACCGAGGCCATCGACAAGGTTCTCGCTTCGAGCATTCCCCTGCGGGCCGTCATCGCTGAAGAACTTTGTTATCTTCAACTTCGCATGATCTGCGAGTCCATCGCCATTGGCTGCCTGCTCATCCATGGCGACGTATCGGCGAAGAAGACCGATCTGCTGAGGTCATACAAGGCGGACTGGATCATGAACGGGTTGGAGAAGCTGCACCCGGACTTCTATCCGACGCCGCTTGAGCAGGACGACTTACCCGCTGAAGCTCCGGGCGGAGCTGTGACGTGGGTGCATCGAACTTCCGGCTTTCTCACAAAACGCGAATTGCTAGACCTTTACACCCGCCACGCAGGCGAGCGGCTGCACCGAGGATCTGTTCGCAACCTTGCCAAGCGCGACCGGCCCAATTTCGGTGCAATCCAAGCGTGGCGGGATAAGGCCGTGCGGCTTCTCACCCGACACATCATCACCTCGCCTGACCGCGAACACATCTTCTACTGCGTGATGAACAACGGGCAGGATCAGGTGGCGAGCAACCTGTTTGCACACCGTCCCTAAAGGTCGACAGGCCAATTACTACCGGCATCCCTTAAGCACCACCGCGCCTGCAATCGCGGCCAGCAGCCACACGGCGCCCTTCAGCCACTTCAGGGTTTCCTTCAGGACAGGCGCGAGGTCGGCGCCGACCGGCGTTGCGGGCTCGCCCGGCTCGGGCTCGTCCTCCGGCCGTTCAAGGAGCGGGAGGTCGTAGCTGACGTTGACGATGGGCAGCATCGTGTTGTCGGCATTGTCAGGCCACCGCTTCTCGCGGCCGTCCGGGGCATAGCCATAATCCATCCCGCGCACCTCGACGGTGACCTGCTTCACGAACCGACCGTTCTCAGCGAAGCGCACCAACGAAGCCATCACGTCGGAGGGCGTGTAGATGTCGAAGAGGATGGAGGCCGGGCTGTGGTCGAGCCCGTCGCGGCTGTTCCATTCCGCGTGGTAGCTGGCCGTCCCGCATACTGCGTCGTCGTCGCTCTTGAAGGTGTCATCGACGCCTTTGGTGCGCTCGGTCGCCCACTCGACCAGCTCAGGCTTGGTGGCCCGGAATGTCAGGTGCATTTCGATTTCGGCGGGCTTGCCGAGCCTGCCAATGTCCTCGCCCGTGCCAAGTTCGAGGCGTTCGGGCCAGTTCAGCTTCACGACGGAGGTGATTGTCCACTTCCCATCGTGCGACGCGCCGCCGGGGCCGCTGCCGAACATTGATATCAGCTTCGCTGACTGCACTTCGAGCGTGATGTTTGCCATGGCTCCCCCCACGGGCAAGCTACGACCGCAGGCGAAGAGCGCAAGGCGCCGTCAGCCGGGTGCCTACTTCCCTTCGAGGCGACCTTCCAACTTGCTGAGGCGTTGCCACGCCAGCGCGAGCCCGTAGTCGAGCAATTCCTCAGCATCCCAGATTCGGTCCCACTGCCGCTGGCGCGTCGGCTTGCGCGCATATTTGGACATCCGGCCCAAGCGTTCATTCGCTTTCGCAATCCGACGATGCGCCCGGCCGAAGGCATCCTCGTTCTGCGATGCATACGGCAGGCGCCACGCCTTCACCGACGCGAACCGATGGCCGCCGTTGGGGAGCACCAGCGTCGTGCAGCGTCGGCCGCTGAAGGGGCAGCGCGCATACCACCGCCAGCCACCGAACTTCATGGGCACGCCCTCCAATCGGATGCGCTGCGTGACCGGCTCGCCCTTGTGGGAAAAGCTGATGACCATCTCCGAGGTCCCTTCCGGGTCCACCGTGCAGGCGAGCGAGACGCTGCCGCTGGGGTCACCACCGCGCGACCATGACCATGAACCCGACACGCGACAGCCGGGCTTTAGGTAACCCGCACGGCGCAGGCGCGGCAGCTCCAAGCGCAAGCTGCCCTCGACTGTCGGGCGACCGCCTCCCGGCCCTGATCCGTAGCCGCCCATCAGTCACCGCCGTCCGTCAGATTTCCCGAAATCATCTGCGTAACCCGCCTATTTCAATCTACTTTAGCCATCGGCCTCGCGCGCCCGCGCGTAGTGCTGCCGAAACCCTCGCGCGCGTGCGCGCAGCGCACCGCAACCCGCCGCCTGATGCACCCCCCACCACCACCGCACCCCCTACCTATTGAGGTAGTGGGGGTGGGTGGCTCTTGGACTGGCCTACCCCCCACTTCCCCCACCTCTCCACCCCCTACCTTGGCGAGGTGGGGGGTCAGAGTTCCGCCCAACGGCCGACCTCCACGAAGGGCGCCGTCTTTCCCTTGGCGTTGATGCTGCGCTCCGCCTTCACCAGCGCGCCCGATACGAGCCATGTCCGCAGCAGTTCGCGCACACGCGCGGCCTCACGGGGGCGGCCGACATCGAGGCCGAGAGCCAGAGCGATGGCGTGACCAACCCATGCATCGCCGGTCTGGACGTTGGCCCGCCAGCCCTCGCCCGCTTCCCCACGACCGGCCTTGATGGCGTTCTGGACGCGCAGCAGGTCGGCGGTGGTCACACCTTCAAACGGGTCAGGCGGCGTCCAATGGGAAGCGGCCTGAACGTAGTCGCCGTTGGGCAGGTGGACGTTCGCCAGCCGAAACCAGACAGCCGCCGTCGCCGGTGGTGAGAGGTTCGCCTTGCCGCCGTCGATGCGGACATAGGCGGGCCGGTCGATCCGCTCGACCCCGAGGCTGTCGGCCTCCTGCTCGTTCATCGTTCGCAGCGTCCGGGCGTGACGCGCTGCCGCCAGCAACGCGCTCGCGCCCCGCCCATCCTCAACCGAGACATCGGCGCCGCCCGTCTTCCGTGTGTGGTGGACCAGCTCGACCGCGCAGCCGGTCGCGTTAGCGATGCGCGCCCATGTCTTCGCCACCCGGTCGATGGCGCCGTTGTCGTTCTCCGCAACCCGGTGCGACGACACGAAGGGGTCGATGACCACCGCGCCGATCTGGTTGTCGCCGATGAACTGAATGAGGGCGTCCACCACCGGCGCCGCAACGGCCACCCCGAACCGATCCTGTTCGGCGACCACGAGGTCCGCATCCCGGCCCGAGCCTGTGAAGAGCCAACCCTCCAAGTCCGCAGGCCGGAGTTGGTGATGCATCATCGCCGCCTGAATGCGACGTTCGATTTCCTCGGTGGGGTCTTCGCCGTTCCAGCACCACACCCGCGTCCGTTCGGCAGGCATGACGCCCAAAAGCGAACGTCCGCTGGCCAAGGCCAATGCCTCGCATAGCGTCAGCGTGGATTTGCCGACGCCACCGGGAGAGACCGTCAGGCTGACGAACCCACGGATGAGGTGGGGTTTGTAGAGCCAACGCCGAGGCGGCAGCGTCGCCGGGTCACGCCAGACGAACGGCTGCGCCCACCGCGCGGCGTCGATAGACTCCGGCGGAGGTGCGAGGTCGGCCGCAACCACGGCCGCGAGGCGCGTCACAGCTTCGCTCACGAGGTCACCTCGCGCGGATTGGCCATGCCGCGCCGCATCCCGCTGGCGATGGTGCTGGTGACGGCCTGGCGGCCGTCATCGTGCGTCAAGCCACACGCCTCCGCCGCGACCGAGAGCGAGATTTCGACCAGCTCGGAGCGGAGCACCCCCGCGCCCACGAACTCCCCAAGGTTGGCGGCGGCCTGAAAGAGCGTCTGATTACGACGCCCCGGTGGTGCAGCCTCGACCTTCTGGACTTCCCCCACCACCGCAGCGGCGACATAGCGAGCAAGACCACCGCTCCCGGCCCCAGAGAGCCCCGTGGAGCGGGTTTGCGAGGGCGGAGGCCGTTGGGGTGCGGCAAGGTCCAAAAGCCACTGTGGAGCTTCTGAGAGTCCCTGACGGGCAGGTCCAATCGACCACCGATAGCGGCCACCCCCGACCACCGATGGCGGAGCCACCACGAAGCCCCCATCGCCCCGGATGTCGAGCGCGGGAGCGAAGCCAGCGCGATTGCGGATGCAGCGATCCATTGGCGATGCGAACCAGAGGTGACGACCGCCGGAAGGCGTCTCCACGGTCCGTGTCTCGGGCAGGCCACCGTGGCGGTCTTCCAACTCGGCCAAGGTTGTCAGGCCGTCCACCTGCTTGCGGTCGATGTCGAGCACGAAGCCGCCAGAGCGACCGCCGGTGGCCACGCCGATGTTGTAGGCGCCACCCCGGAAGAGCTGCATCACCTCCGCCGGATCGGTGGTGGCGCGCGCCTGCCAGTCTCGAAGCGCGGGTTCCTTGCGGCCCGCCCGAACGGGGAAGACCGCAAGGCCGGTGTTCGCCAGCTCGACGGCGGCGGATGTCATGTCGGACATGGCGCGCACCTCACAAGCCGTGCGAGGCGACGACGGTGAAGCTGTCCAGCAGCCGATACCGCCCCACCATCGCGCCCGACGCCGGTTCACGGGTTGTGGTGATGTTCACCCCGCCGTCGCGCAGGTTCTTGACGTAGGCCGACGTTCGCCGCGCCCATCCCAAGGGCGAAGCCTCGCCGCTGGTGAGGCCGTTGGCCCCGCACTGGATGAGCAGGTCCAAGGTCTGCGCCTCGCGACCATGGAACGTCAGGCTGGCGTTGTCGGACGCGCGATGCACCTTCAGCATCGGCTTGGGCTGTGCTACCTTCGTGGCGTTCTGCTGCTGCTTAGGCGAACGCACTTTCGAGGCCCCGGCGCCGTCCGCGCCGGGGTTTCCATTTTGAGGGGTCATTAGGCCGCCTCACTCGTGCTGCCGACCGTCCGCGAGGACACCCAGCTTTCGATGTCGGAGTTCCGGTAGCGCACGTTGGCCCCGCACCGGATGAAGCGCGGGCCGGTGCCATGTATGCGCCATTTCCGCAGGGTGATTTCCGCCACCCCGAGACGGCCTGCAACTTCAGGGGTCGTGAGAAGAGCTTCCACGTTTCGTCTGGTCCCGAGAGGTAGCGGGAGGATTCCCGCCGCGTCTCGGTGTTCCAGATGCAGCACGAGCGAAGCCCAATGCAGATGACGGAAGGCTTGCGCCAGTAAATGAAGCCTTCGCTTACCCCCCTCGCTTGGGAAGGATTATCTCACCGCGCTGGCGCATGCGTCGGATTCCAGCCTTGATGCCGTCATCGGTCTTTGGGACCTCCAAGCTATCCCCCTGCTTCTCGCGCTCTTTCGCCCAAGTCTTTGCGCGCCGCACCAGACCACCCATCGTGGCACCGCTGCCCATAGCGGAGATGAATCGCCGGGCTTCATCCAAGAACTGGACCTCCCATTGTGGGCGGTGATTGCGCCGGGGCGAGCCGATGCTGTGCAGCTTGAACTTCGCCTCTCCGAACTCATCCCACAGGCCCGTCGTCACCATGGCGAGCATCATATCGACATGACCAAGCCGAGCCCCGAGCACCATGAGCTTGGACATCACCGTGGGCAGCGGGTCGTTCAATGCTCCCCGGAGAAGGAAGCCCTGCGCGTCCATGACGGCATCGAATGCATGTCGAGCAGTCACCACCCTGAAGTCATCGGGCTGCGCCTCAAGATACTGGTCGCAGTCCGCACGCAAGCTGGCGCAGAAGTCATAGACGCCACCCTCGGGCAGCGGTCGTTTCACCGCACCCGCATCGCCGCAGAGTTTCAGGGCGGTCAAGAAAATCGCATCGACGGAAGCGGCAAACGCCCGTTCCCAGTTGTCCGCCTCGACAGCGGTCTCGACCTCGTTCCGAAACTGTTCAATCTGCTGTTCGATCTGCGGCCCGTCATTCTGCTGTCCCGACACCGGCGCCTCCCTCAGTGCGGCCGGGGATAGAAAGCAAGCCCGCCGCTTCCATCCTCTTAAGTCCGGCTTTTATGCCGTCGTCAGTGGACGGGAGCTGCGGATTTCGGCCCGCGCCACGCTCTTCATCAGCCCACACGCGGGCGAGGTTAGTGAGCTGGCCAAGCGTGACCTTCTGCTTACCCTCGCAATAGGACACGGCCCGAGGGGCGAAGGCCGCTTCCCACGGGGCCTGGCGGCCCCGCTGCGTGCGCCCCATCTGGAACAGCTTCCACTTGGCCTCGCCGAAGTCATCCCAATGGCCGTTCTCGCAGAGCGCGATGGACGTGTCGCAATGCCCCATGGCTGCTGCGGCGAGGATGAGCTTGGCGGTGCGGTCACCCTCCTCTTCGCAGTCCGGGTCGCGCCCCTCGATGATGGCCTGTGTCCGCGCGATGGACGAGAACGCTTCCAACGCGATGAGCAGCTTGAAAGGTGCGCTGTCGCCTTGCTCTTCGACCAGCTTGGAGAGAGCAGCGACAATGCCGACGATGACGCCGAACCCATCGTCAGGCGGCTCCTGCCACTGGATGCCGAAGTCCTCAGTTTCCATCAGCGCGACGGCGCGGTGGTAGAGGGCCACCATGAATGTCCCGGCGGCATCCATCCAACGCCGCTCATCCGTCTCGCGATTGAACTGCTCGCGAGCGAACTCAGGGTCCTTCTTCGCGAAGGCGCGCGCGATCCGCTCGTCCTGCGCGACGCGCTCTTCGTCAGTCATCTCCGAACGGCTCGTCTGATCCGGCGAGGGGTTCACCACCGGCCGGTTCTCCCCGCCCAAAGCAGGTCCATCGCGTTGTAGACACCGGCGGCGGCCTCGATATCACCGGCGGCCTTGAACCGCTCCATCATCGCCGACAACTCAGCCTGCACGTCCATCAAGCAAGCGGGCGGAGGCGACCTTCCCTTTCGGCCGCGCTTCTTGGCCGTCGCCTCTACGAGCGCGAGGACGACAAACCCGCTGGGCGGAATCACCGTCTTGGGCTTGGGCGGCGGTCGAATGGATCGGACTTTATCGGGCCAGTTCTCCCGCTGCATGGCCCCCTTTGGCTGACGCACCGCCCCGCTGGGCTGCTTGGGATATTGATAGACGCGCCCCTTGGCTTGTTCCGGTTCTTCGGTGACGTGCGTCATTGGTCGTTGTCCCAAGCGAGAGGTGAGCCGTCCGCCTGCCACGACGGCGGGTGGCCGGTGTGGGGGTTTCCCCAGCCCATTGAGGGTTCGGCGTCAGCGAAGCCGCTCGTCGCCGTCGCGCCGAAATGCGGGCTCGCCGCGTAATCGGCTTCGCGGTCGTGCTGCTCTTCCAAGTCCTCTAAGGCGCCCAGCACCGCGAAGGCGTCGTCGAGCACGCCGAACGGGATGCGGGCGGCCACGATGGCGTTGTCGCCCTCCACAGCCGCGCAGTCGGCGTGGGCCAGAACCACCGCCAGAAGATCCGTCGCGCGGGCTTGCAGGAGACTCAAAGCGAGCCGGTCCATCAGCTGCGGGCTTCTGCCAATGCCATCACCTGACGGGCGTTCGGTGTCGTGCCGAGCGCGGTGAGCGCATCGAGCATCTGAGCGGTGCAGCCATCTGGGAAGGAGAAGCCAAATCCCGAGACCACGACTCCGAGGGCTTCAAGATCGGCGAGCGATTGCTCGGCATCGAAAGGCGGCTTGGCGGTGGTCGCAGTCATTTTCTATCTCCGATGTCAGGGGGTGGCGCGTCAGGCTCCGGGGCGAAGCTGGACTACTTCAGCGGCGGGCTTCTCCTTCGCGGGCATGAGCTTCTGCCCAATGCCCGCCGCAGCGTCCTGCAACGGGTCGCCGCTCAAGTGGGCGTAGCGTTCGGCCGTTCGCGCGCTGGCGTGTCCAAGGAGCTTGCCGACCAAGAACAGGCTGGCGCCGTCCGCGACCGCGAAGCTGGCGAAGCTGTGACGCAGGTCATGGATGCGGACGCCATCGAGCCCGGCCCGCTTGCAAGCCTTCGCGAACGCCCGGCGCACACCGATGATGTGGCCCTCGCCACGGATGGCGGGGAACACGAAGTCCGCAGGCTTAGCCTTCTCCGGGCGCCGCTTGGCGAGGATTTCCAGCGCAGGCGGCGAGAGGATGATTCTGCGTTCGCCGTTCTGACCACCGGCCTTCGTTCGCTCGGGCGGCAGCAACAGAACGCGCCGCTCGATATCCACTTCCGACCAGCTCAGCCCGAGGATTTCGGTCTTCCGCGCGCCCGTCAGCAGCAGCAGGCGGATGGCGTCGCAGAACGCGGGGTTGACCACGTTCTCAGCCTCCACGTCGTTCAGCGCATCGAGTAGCCGACCCGCTTCCTCGCGGCTGAGGAACCGCTCGCGCACCGGCGCCGCCGACAGCTTCACGGAGGTGAAGGGGTTGGCGGCCACCAGCCCATGTTCCACGCCCCATGCGAACATCGCCGCTGTGGTGGTGAGCGTTCTGCGCGCGACACCGGCGCCGCCTTTGACGATGGCCCGGCCGCGCATCTTCTCGCTCTTCTCGTCGGCCGCTGTCTTGCCGGTGGTGATGTCGCGAATGGCCTTGGCGGCCTCAGCCTTGCTCACCGAGTTCGCGACCTTGCGGCCGAGCAGAGGCCGGATGTGACGCTTGAGGTTGGAGCCGTCATTCTCCCATGTGCTCGCCCGCTTGCCCGGCTTCGTCGCAGGGCCGTCCTCAAGGTAGCGGTCGATGAGGGCGGAGACGGTCAGGGCCTCGCGCGCGGCCTTCTTCTCGGTCGCCGGGTCTTCACCCACCGCAACGCGGCGCAGCGCGGCTTCCGCAGCATCACGGGCGGCCTCCGGTGTGAAGGGCGAGCCGTGGACGCCGAGCGTGTAGATCCGCTGCAACGGGCCAAGGCGATACTTTAAGGCGTAGACGCGACGGCCGGTCGGATAGACCCGCAGGAAGAAGCCCTTGAGGTCCGTATCCCACACGCGGGTTTCGCCGGTGGTGGGAACGGGAGCCGCATCGACGGTGCGCTTGGTGATGCGGGCTTTGCGGCTTTCCATCTTCACCCTCCGACGCGGTGGCTGGTATCGGGCCGAAGCAGCTCGATACCGGATAGATACCACGACGTGCGAAACTTGGGGAAACAGAAAGACGCGAGCGGATCACCCACCGCCCGTTTATCCAGTGAAATCAGCTATTGGCGGCAGCGGCGAGAAACAGGCGAAAATCACCGGAAATCGGCCACCCTCACATTCACACCGAGGGGGTCACAGGTTCAATCCCTGTCGCATCCACCATTCCTTCCGCCGCTGAACCGGCGTGAATTCCTTCCCCACGAATACCCCCGAAAAGTCCGCCAGTTAGGCGGCTATGCATCCCGGCGCCCAGCTCTCCAAGAGCTGCAAACCGGCGCCGAAGCCTGCAATTCGCCGGGTTCTCTCCAGGGCCATTCCAGAAGTGTAGGTTTCGGTCCGCGAGCCACCCTGGATATCGCTGCTAACAGCGAAGTCATCAGCGATTTCCAGTTTTCGGTGACGCCGCCACGGCGTCCGCCTGTTCATCTAACACCTTGCACCAGAAACGATTTCGGCTCCGCCGGGTATGCGGAGCCGGTATGGAATCAGCGAAGCTTCCAATCAGAACAGCGATTTCATGCCGTGATGTTTCCTAACTGCTGGAACCGTCGCCGTTGTGCTTCCCAGTCCGCTGGGAGCGGAGCAGCGGTCAGGGCTCCGAGACTGACGGCCCGTGGCTGGCGGCCCTCCAATATCTGGGCGACGATTTCAGGCGCGAGATATGCGAGCGGCAGGAGCCGCGTGGTGTAGTGGTTGCAGAGCCCTTCGGCGCGGGCCAGCGCCTTGATGGTCTCGACCTCACCCCGCTCCAGCCGCTCAGCCCAGGTTCGGGCGAGAACCACGGCGCGGATCAGCGCTCGGTCCAACTTTGCGGCGGGCGTCGGCGCCGCATCCGTGGGCTCGATGATGATCGCGCCCTGGCGTCGCCTCATATGGAACGCGAGGCGCAGGGTTCGCACGCCTGCGCCGCCGTCGGACGCGTCCTGAAAGGCTTTCAGCGCGTCAGGCGATACGGCGGTCTCGCTGACCTGCAGCACGATCTGATCCTCGCCCAGGGTGACGCGCCTCAGAGCGGAGACGACACGGTCGATCGCCTCGGCGTCGGGCGCATGGCCGGGCGACAGCATCGGCACCAGACGTTCGACTAGAAACTGCTCCAGAACCCCAGCCGAGATGCGCGGCAGGCTACCAGGCTCCCCGATCCCCGTGATCTTCGGTCGCGAGAGATAGTATCGGTAGAACTTTCCGCGACGCCGGTTGTGGACAACGGGCATCGCATTGTCTCTGTCGTCGAACAGGATGTGGGCAAGTTTCCCACGCCGGCTGAACGTCGGCCCGTCGTGTTTGGCCTTGCGGACGGCAAGAAGCACTTGCGCTTCGTTCCAGGTCTCCTCATCGACGATCGCCGGATGGGCGCCTTCGTAGGTCTTGTCCTTGTGGCGGTTCACGCCGCGATAGACCGGGTTGGACAGAAGGTAGGTGATCGCGCCGGTGCTCATGCGTCCGCCGCCAGCTGGTTCACCGGCCTTGTTGGTCCACCGCTTGCTTTCGACACCCTCCCGCTGCAGCGCGCTCAACGATCCAAGTTTCAGGTAACGCTCGAAGATGCGCCGGACCCGCTCGGCCTCCTCCGTATTCACCACCAGCCTGCCCTCGGCGATGTCGTAACCCAGCGGCGGACGGCCGCCCATGCGCATGCCCTTGGCCTTGGAGGCGGCAATCTTGTCGCGGATGCGCTCGCCGGTCACCTCGCGTTCGAACTGGGCGAAGGACAGCAGCACGTTCAGCGTCAGCCTGCCCATGCTCGATGTCGTGTTGAACGCCTGGGTCACTGACACGAACGAAACGCCCTTCGCGTCGAACAGCTCGACGATCTTGGCGAAATCGGCCAGCGAGCGCGTCAGACGGTCGACCTTGTAGACCACGACGACATCGATGAGGCCGCGCTGGATGTCGGCCAGAAGCTGCTTCAGCCCGGGCCGCTCCATCGAGCCGCCGGAATAGCCGCCGTCGTCGTATTCGGTCTGGATGGCGGACCAGCCCTCTCCGGCCTGCGAAAGCACATAGGCCTCGCAGGCCTCGCGCTGCGCATGCAGGCTGTTGAAGTTCTGCTCCAGTCCCTCTTCGGAGGACTTGCGCGTGTAGATAGCGCAGCGCAGACGCGGGCTCATCGACGGCGCGCCTTCAGGCCGAAGAAGACATGGCCGTTCCACTTAGTGCCGGTAATCCGCTGGGCCACCTCGCTCAGCGAGCCGAACCGCTCGCCACGGTAGCTGAAGCCCTGTTCGAGCACCCAAACCTCATGTCGGACGCCGCGCCACTCCTTGATCAAGGCGGAACCGGGTTTCAGCACCGGACCGGGCGTCGGCGTGTAGCTCCGGTCCTCGGTGAACCGCCGCGCCAGTTCGGCCATCTTCCGCTTGGCGGGTCCCGGCAGATCGCCATGCGCCCTGACCTGCAGTCGATGAGCCAGAGCTAGCGCCAGAAGGTCACGGGTGCGCAGCTTCGGCGGCTCAACACCGAGGCGCTCCGTCCATGCCGCACGCAGTTCGGCGAGCGACATGGACTCCAGCCCAGCC
Organism: Phenylobacterium sp. NIBR 498073; assembly: GCF_027286305.1. Taxonomy (NCBI): domain Bacteria; kingdom Pseudomonadati; phylum Pseudomonadota; class Alphaproteobacteria; order Caulobacterales; family Caulobacteraceae; genus Phenylobacterium; species Phenylobacterium sp. NIBR 498073. The sequence continues at coordinate 2,043,898 of NZ_CP114599.1, read as the reverse complement.
AGGAGATCGCCGGCGCTCACGCGCCGGCTCCCTTCACGATGCGGTAGACGCGACCGGCTTCGGATTTCTCCGAGCTCACCGCGAAGCCCAGCTTCTTCTTGATCGAGCCTGCGATAGCGCCGCGCACCGAGTGGGCCTGCCAGCCGGTCGCCGCCTGCATCGCCTCCAGGCTGGCGCCTTCCGGCCGAAGTAGCAGCGCCACCAGGGCGCCGAGTTTGCCCTTCGGCCCAGTCGCCTCAGCCGTCTTCGACGCTGCTCCAGTCGTGGTGTTGGTCATATTCGCCTCCTTTAATCGAGGCTCGCCCATCGCGCCCCCCGTACTGAGGCAAGCCCGGAGGCCCGGGCGTGAACGGACTACCGCTTCCTTTCAGGTCGAAGTCCAGTCGATGGAGCCACAGTCTTGCATGGCTGAGTGATGACTGCTCAGCGCTAGGAGGGGAAGTTGGGCTCGCTCCCCATTCCTGACCGTCAGCGCCCGCTGGAGTACGGCGCCACTTGCGCGAGCGAAGCGAGAGCCTATGTAAGCGCAGCCATTCCTCTTCGGGGGTTGGGGTGGGTTCGAATCCCACGGCTACGCTAGCTCTTGTCGCCTTTCTTACCGTTTTCCGTTTCGCCGGAGAGCAGATCAAGGAGGTCATCATGAGCAAAAAGCACAAGAAATCGAAGTCCAGTGTCTGCGGAGTTAAGCGTATAAGTGTGAAACTAGCGTCGATCGTCGCCCATTTCTTCGAAACCGTCTGGGCGGCAGGAGCCGGTGTAGCCGGTGCGATGGTTATCTCCACCTCCACCCATTGAAACTGCTGCAAACCGCCAACCAGACGTTCATCCGCAATCGAACCTCCCAGCGCCTTCCCATGCGCGGTGCGCCGGACCGCCGGCCGCCAATATGTTAGTGATCGCTCACTCTCTTTCAGGTATCGTCATTTTTATGACCCGCCAGAACCTCCCTGCCGCCCAGCGCCGCGATATGACCGTGGAGACGGTCGTTGAGCTCGCCGCCACGAACAATCCGGCCGAGATCACGACCGGACAGATCGCCGAGCATATGGGCCTGTCCCAGGGCGCGATCTTCCGACACTTTCCCACCAAGGACGCTGTCTGGGGTGCGGTCATGGTCTGGACCGCTGACCAACTCACCCAGCGCCTGGACCGGGCCTTGGCGAAGGAGGAATCGCCCCTGTCCGCCCTTGAAGCGATGTTCATGGCCCATGTCGGGTTCGTCGCCGCCCGACCCGGCGTGCCCCGGATCCTGTTCGGCGAGCTTCAGCGCACGTGCGATACGGCCGCGAAGCGGGGCGCGAGAGCTTTGATGGACGGCTATCGGGTCCGCGTCATGGGGCTTGTCGAGCGCGGCAAGACCGAAGGCTCACTGCCCGCCGATCTGGATACCGAGGCCGCGGCGATGCTGTTCGTCGGCACGATCCAGGGGCTGGTGATGCAGGCCATGATAGCGGGAGATTTCGCAGACATGCGGACCATGGCCAGCCGGGTCTTCGGCATCTACCTCAAGGGCATCGGGGCGCAGACATGAAATTTTCCCTGCCGGGCAATCGTCGGACGTGGATATTGATCGCCGTCCTGGCGTCGCTGGGCGTGGCGTTCGCCTATGTGGCGCTGCGCTCCGGCCCGCTTGCGCCGATATCGGTGACACTGGTGACGGTCGAGGAAAGGGCGATCTCCCCCTCCCTGTTCGGCATCGGCGCCGTCGAGGCGCGCTACACGCACCGCGTCGGTCCCACCACGGCGGGGCGTGTCCGCAGTATCCTGGTGGATGTGGGGGACTCTGTCGTCGCGGGGCAGGCCTTGGCCGAAATCGATCCGATCGACCTGGATGAGCGCATCACGGCGCAACAGGGTGCAGAAGGTCGCGCGGCGGCGATGGAGCGCACGGCGCAGGCGCAACTCGCCGACGCCGATGCGCGGGCGCGGCTGGCTCGAACTCAGGCGGGGCGAGCCGAACAACTGCTCGATGGTGGCTGGATCTCCGAGGCGGCGGTCGATACGCGGCGCCAGGAATTGCAGGTGGCGGAAGCCGGGGCCGCGGCGGCGCGGGCCAATCTCGCCGCCGCTTCGCAGGACCGCGGGCGCGCCGGCGCAGAAAGCGCGGCGCTTGTTCGCCAAAGGTCCAATCTGCGCCTTGTCGCCCCCGCCGATGGTCTCGTCGTCCGCCGCGTAGCGGAACCGGGGACCACGGTTGTCGCCGGGCAGGCCGTCGTCGAAATCATCGACCCCGCGAACCTGTGGATCAACACGCGCTTCGACCAGACCCAATCGACCGGCCTCGCGCCCGGTTTGCGGGCCCGGGTGGTGCTCCGATCGCGGAGCGGAGCCCCGTTCGAAGGCCGGGTCATTCGCACCGAGCCCATGGCCGACGCGGTCACCGAGGAATTGCTGGCCAAGATCGGCTTTGAAACCGGTGAGCTGCCGCCTGTTGGAGAATTGGCGGAGGTGACCGTGACCCTGCCGCCCGCCGGGAAAACGCTCACCGTACCCAACGCCGCCATTCATCGCGTCGAAGGCGAGACCGGCGTCTGGGTCGTTGCCGACGGCAGGCTGCGGTTTCGGCCCGTCACGACCGGCGCCACCGATCTTGAGGGTACGGTCCAGGTGTTAAGCGGCCTGGAACCGGGCGAGCAGGTGGTGGCCTACAGCCAGCGCGGCCTGACCGCTCGCACCCGCATCCGCGTCGTCGATCAGCTCGTCGGGGGACGGCGATGATCAGCTTGGCGGGGCGTGACATCCTTCATGGCTGGGGGAAATTCGTCTTCACAGGCATCGGCCTGGGGCTGCTCATCGGCGTCACCCTGACCATGGCCGGTGTCTATCGCGGGATGGTTGATGACGCACAGGCGATGCTGGACAACAGCGGCGCGGACCTCTGGGTGGTGCAGAAGGACACGCTCGGTCCCTATGCCGAACCGTCAAGCATTCCTGACGATGTCGACCGATCGATCCGCACCATGCGCGGAGTTGAGCGGGCGGCCAACGTCACCTATCTGACCATGCAGATCGACCATGCCGGGAGCGATGTCCGGGTCATGGTGGTCGGCATCGGCACCGCTTCGCCCGGCGAGCCCGGCCAGCCGCCGCATCTGGTCGCCGGTCGGCAGATCGTTCGCAGTCACTATGAGGCGGTCGCTGATGTGAAGACCGGATTTGGTTTGGGCGACGCCGTCCAGGTGCGGCGCAATCGCTACACGATCGTGGGACTGACCAGCCGCATGGTGTCTTCGGGCGGCGATCCCATGCTGTTCATCCCCCTGAAGGACGCCCAGCAGGCCCAGTTCCAGAAGGACAGCGACGCGATCGTCAGCCAGCGCGCGCGCACGGCCCAGAATCCGGCGCTCAATCCGCCCGGCAATCCCGGCGTGATCGAGGCCGTGACCGCTTCACAGGCTAACAACCCCTATGTGAACGCGGTCCTTGTCCAAGTCGAGCCGGGCTACAGCCCGGACCAGGCGGCCGAAGCCATCCGGCGCTGGCAAAGACTGACCGTCTATACCCGGGCGGAGATGGAACAGATCCTGGTCGAGAAGCTGATCGCCACCTCAGCGCGCCAGATCGGCATGTTCCTGGTCATCCTGGCCATCGTCAGCGCGGCGATCGTCGCCTTCATCATCTACACGCTGACCATGGGAAAGATCCGGGAGATCGCGGTGCTGAAGCTGATCGGCACGCGCAATCGGACCATCTCCTTCATGATCCTGCAGCAGGCGCTCGGACTGGGTCTGATCGGATTTGTCGTCGGCAAGATCGCCGCGACGGTCTGGGCGCCGATCTTCCCCAAATATGTGCTGTTGCTGTCGAGCGACTCGGTGCGGGGCCTCGTGGCGGTGATGGTGATCTGTGCGGTCGCCAGCCTGCTCGCCATCCGCGCCGCGCTCCGGGTCGATCCTGCGGAGGCGATCGGTGGTTGACGGCATCCGCATCGAAAATCTCGTCAAGACCTATGGTGAAGGCGAGACGGCGGTCCATGCGCTCCGGGGCGTGGACATGTACGTGGCCCCCGGAGAAGTCGTCGGCCTGATCGGCCCTTCGGGATCAGGCAAGAGCACCCTGCTCAAATGCCTGGGCGCGGTGATCGAGCCGACATCAGGCCGGATGACGATCGGCGAGGAGACCATCTACGACGACGGCTGGAAAATTCCGGACCTGCGCGCCCTGCGGCGGGACCGGATCGGCTTCGTTTTCCAGGCTCCCTATCTGATCCCTTTCCTTGACGTCACCGACAATGTCGCCCTGCTGCCGATGCTGGCGGACGTCGCCAACGCCGAGGCCCGCGCCCGCGCCAGGAAGCTGCTCACGGCCCTCGATGTCGTCCACCGCGCCAAGGCGATGCCATCGCAACTTTCGGGCGGAGAACAACAACGCGTCGCCATCGCCCGCGCGCTGGTGAGCGAGCCGCCGGTCATCCTCGCCGACGAGCCGACCGCCCCGCTCGACGGCGAGCGCGCGCTGGCGGTGATCAAGATTCTGAACGACATGGCGGCCCGCTTCCGGACCGCGATCATCATCGTCACCCATGACGAGAAGATCATTCCCACGTTCAAACGCCTCTATCACATCCGGGATGGGCGGACGCACGAGGAGATTCGCGGCGATGGACCCGCGGCCTGAGCGGGACCGAACGGTTCAATCGACCGCCACCCAAATGGCCGACGCAACCTGATTGAACCCGAGCAACTCGCCAGACCGGGCGGCGATTTTGTCGTCCGGCTTGATCAGGCTGTCGCCTGCGCGAGCCAGACCCGCGCGGGCATCATCACGTCTTGTTCGGTCGCGTGGTCTTTATAGCGATCTACCAGGTCACGCGCGAGCGCGTCCCGGGCCCGGGGATCGAGCGCCGCGGCCCTGTCGCGGAAGGCCATGCCCTCCAGCGCAAAGGTGACCGCGTCGGCGCATGACGCTCCCCGCCCCGCGAACGGCAGGTCCCCGCTCCAGGCGTCGAAGCCGGCTTTGTCGAGACCGGCGCTCCCGAGGATATCCCTGAGGTAGGCGGGGTCCTTGAAGGCAAACGAGCCGCACGCTCGGTCGGATTTCAGCGAACTGAACATCTCGGGATCACCGAGGAGACAGTGCGGAGTTACCGGAAATGCTAGTGGTCACGCGCATGAACCCGGCGGCCTGGGACACCGGTCAGGTTGTCCGCTTGCGCGTTGCGACAGGCTACCAGTCGACTGCAACCACGCCGGCGCGGGACCGCGATGCCGGGCGACGACGGGGCGGATATCCGCTTCGCTGTCTCGGGGCCCAACGGCGCCAAAGCTCGACGACGGGAGCGGACGGTCCTGACGACCGCTTGGAGTCAAATTACGCCCATTTCGACGTTGCGTCGGATGGTGCACGGGGCCGCGCCGACACAGAACCCGCCCCAATCTTCACAATTTGCCGAATCTACGGCAACCTGTCTGGGTCCGGACGCCCAACGGACAGCGAGCGGCATTTTGGGACCGAATGGTTCTGAGCAGCGGCGAAGCTGGCTAATCAACGAACTGGCGCCTCCGAAAGGAGGTGAACGACGTCGATGGCCGGGTTCACGTCATCTCGGAGGCCCAAATGCCCCAGCCAAACTCGAACGCCGTGCGCGTTCGTCAGCGCCCCCAGACCTCGACAGCTCTGCAAACTGAGCGTCCTTCCACCTTCATACCGATCCCAATCGATCAGCTGAAACCCGCCGAGCGCCGGGTGCGGAAGCACCCGCGCGGCAAGCTCGACAAACTCGTCTCGACCATCCGCCGTTTCGGCGTGGTTGCTCCGATCCTGGTCGACAAGGACAACCGCATCATCGACGGCCACCTCCTCTGGGAGGCGCTGAAGACGCTCGGCCACACCACCGTCTACGTCCAGCGCGCTGACCACTTGAGCGAAGCGGAGGTCGAGACGTTCCGTATCGCCCATCACGCCCTGCTGGAGATGGGGCAGTGGGATGTCGAGCAGCTCAAGCTCAGCGTCGAAGGACTGATCCAGATCGACCCAGATCTGGTCGCCCACACCCTGCTTCCTATGGGCAAGATCGACGGCCTGCTTCTCTCCGGCTTCGAGAAGCCGGCCGACGAAGACAGCCCCACGGCGGAGAAGACTTCCCTCCTCCAACACGGCGACACCTTCATCTTCGATCCCAGCGCTGATGGCGCGCCAGTGCATCGGCTGGTCTGCGGCGACGCAAAGGATCCGACCGTCATCGCCCAGGCTGTGGGCGGCATGCCGGTGCGGATGCTGTTCTCCGATGTCCCCTACGGCCTGGTGCCGATCGAGGGCGTCGTCAGCGCCAGGCATAAGGATTTCGTCGAAGGCGCCTCCATGAGCGAGCCGGAGGCGATCAGCTTTTTCTCCGAGCTGCTCGGGGCCTCGGTCCCGCATGTCGTCCAGAACGGGGCCGTCTTCCTCTTCATCGACCACCGCGGCATGTACGGTCTCACGCAGGCGACGCGATCTCTGGGCCTGAGCCACATCTGCACGGTGGCGTGGGATAAGACCGCCGGCGGCATGGGCGGAGTCTACCGCCACCAGGTGGAGTTCGTACTGGTGCTGGCGAAGGGCGAGCGCATCGCCGTCAACAACGTCCAGCTCGGCAAGCACGGCCGCAATCGGACGACGCTGTGGTCCAGCAGCGGCATGGCTCAGTTCGGCGTCGACCGGAAGGCCGCGCTCGACGCACACCCCACCGTCAAGCCGGTCCAGCTCCTCTCCGAGGCGATCCTGGACGTGACAAACGTTGGCGACGTGATCCTCGACCCCTGCATGGGCACTGGCTCGACGGTCGTCGCCGCCAACCGGGTGAACCGGGTGGGCGTCGGCGTCGAGATCGACCCGATCTACTTCGAGGTGGCGGTTCGCCGGCTGCAGGCGGTCGTGGACCGCCCCATGATCCATGAGGAGACCGGCCTCACCCTCGAGGCTCTCCTCGACCAGCGTGCAGCCTCACCCGTGGCCGCCGCGTGAGGCCGCCGGCATGGGAAAACACCGCAATCAGCCGGCCGGGCGTCAGCCCGGTGACGGCAAGCCCGGCTACAAGAACATCGGCAAGGAGCACCAGTGGAAGAAGGGCGGCCCATCCCCTAACCCCGCGGGACGGCGGGCGAAGAAGTCACCGTCGCTGAAGGACGAGCTCCACCAGATCCTCGTCGAGGTCCTGAAAAGCTCAATCTCGGCGGGCGACCGGGAACTCACGGTCATGGAAGCGGTCCTTCGCCGCATGATAGGTGCCGCCGTCAACGATCCAAAGATCGCGATCAGGACCTTTCCGATGATTGTCGACATGCTGTCGGCCCTGGAGCCGAAGGCGGAAGCCGTCGGCGAGGGCATGACGGACGAGGACGCCGCACTCCTCGCCGAAGCGCTGCGACGGCTCGGCCGCGGAGGCGCCCGTGTCTGATCGGACAAGGCTTCTCGAAGCCGTTCTACGTCAGGATCTGCTGGCCTTCGTACAGCGCGTGTTCCGCGACATCGATCCCGGAACCCAGTTCGTCATGGGCTGGCATTACGAGGCGATCGCCTGGCAGCTCGCCCGCGTCATGCGCGGCGAATGCCGCCGGCTGATCATTAATGTCCCGCCTAGGTCGGGAAAATCGGTCCTGGCGACCATCGCCTGGCCGATGTTCCTCTGGGGGCATGATCCGACCCTGAAGATGATCTGCGTCTCGCACACCGAGGACCTGGCGCGGGATTTCAGCATCAAGCGTCGGGCAATCGCCGAGAGCGACTGGTATCAGTCGCTGTTCCCCGACACCCAGATGGCCCGGCTCCGGGATCTGGAGCTTCGAACCTCGCGCTTCGGCTCCTGCTTCGCCTCGGGCGTGGGCGGCGCAATCCTCGGCCGCGGGGCGGACGTCATCATTGTCGATGACCCTCTGAAGGGCTTGGACGCCCTCTCGGAGGCGTCGCGCCGGCGGGTCAATGACTTCTTCGACAACACCCTGATCACCCGTCTCAATGACAAGACCCGCGGGGCGGTGGTGATCATCATGCAGAGGCTGCACGAAGACGATCTCGTCGGCCACGTGCTGGAGCGCGGTGACTGGGAGGTGGTCTCCTTCCCCGCCATCGCCACCGAGGACACTGTCCACCCGTTGAGTGGTCGTCGCGGCGACATGCATCGTCGGCGCGCTGGCGATCTGCTCATGCCCGAACGCGAGCCGATCGACGTGCTGAACGAACTTCGCCGCGCCCAGGGCAGTCTGCTCTTCCAGGCCCAGTACCAGCAGCAGCCGGCGCCGGCTGGCGGCAACGTCATTCGGCGCGAGTGGCTGAGGTACTGCGACGCCCCGCCCGAGACCTTCGACCGGCTCATCGTCTCCTGGGATACGGCCTCGACCTTGAACGAGACCTCGGACTGGTCGGTCGGTCAGGTGTGGGGCGCCAAGGGGCTCGACTACTATCTGCTCGATGTCGTGCGCGACCGGTTGGAGGCGCCGGATCTGCGCCGAACCATTGTCGATGTCGCCATGCGCTGGGAGGCCGACACAACGATCATCGAAGACACTGAGCTTGGGCGGGCGCTGGGGCAGGACTTGCGGCGGGCCGGTCTCCTGCGCCCGATCCTGATCCGACCCTATCACGAGAAGCGCGTGCGGCTGGAGGCGCAGTCCGCACGCTTCGAAGCCGGACAGGTGCATCTGCCGCATGAAGCGCCCTGGCTGGGGGAGTATGTGAGGGAGCTGCTCGCCTTCCCTGCTGGCAAACACGACGACCAGGTCGATGCGACCAGCCAGGCGCTCGACTATCTCACTGGTCGCAACGCCCGTAGTGGGCCGCTGGTGCGACGGACGCCTGAGCGAAGACAGGTGGTCGAGCGCCGAGAGGTGGTGCGGCGGTGATCACCGCTGTGCGGGTTTCCTGATCTACGTCGCGGACGCCTCCGGCTATCTGGGCAGCGTTGTCCTTCTGCTGGTCCGCAACTTCGCGGCCGTCGACCTTCCATGGCTGCCCTTCTTCGTCGGCGCCGCATATGTGACGAGCCTGGCCGGCGCGGCGCTGGTGGCCGCCGCCGCGCTGGTCCTGCTGCGTAAACGCAGTGACGCGCCCAACCATCCGATCGTTCAGGCAGCTGGCTAGCGGCGCCTCCCCCGACGCTCGCTGAACTGCCGCCTCTCCGCGCAGCCCGGACCCCGAGGGTGCGAAGGTGGCGGCGCTAGGCGTGAACCATCGGGAAGGCCAGGATCAGTCGAAGCCCTCCTTGCGGCGAAGCATCAAGGGTGACTTGGCCCTCGTAGAGGCCGACCAGATCCCTGACGATCGAGAGGCCCAGGCCATGGCCCGGCGTGCGTTCATCAAGCCGCTCTCCCACACCGAAGACATGCTCGTAGCTCTCGGGCGGCAGTCCAGGGCCATCGTCGTCGACGACTATCTCCACGATCTCGCCCCTGCGCCGCACCGAGACCTCGGCGCGAGCGTTCGCCCACTTTCCGGCGTTATCGAGCACGTTTCCGAGAATCTCAGCCAGGTCCTGCGCATCGACCGCGACCGTCGCGTCGGCTTCGTAGGCGACCGCATAGGTGACGCCGCGACGGCCATGCAGGCGACGCATTGCGGCGATGATCGGCTCCAGCGTCCCCTTGACCTCGGCCGCGACGCCCGGGGCGCGCTTGAGCGCGGCGGCGCGGGCCCGGGCGATCTGGTAGTCGATCTGCCGGCGCATGCGCTCACACTGCGCCTCGATCACCTCGGCCGCCTCGTCCTGTCCGGCCCGACGCAGACGCTCAGCCTCGTCCAGCAGGATGGCCAGGGGCGTCTTCAGGGCGTGGGCGAGATTGCCCGCCTGGGTGCGGGCGCGCCGCAGCATCTCGAGATTGCCCTCCAGCAGGGCGTTGAGATCGACCGCCAGGGGACGGACCTCGCTGGGAAGATCCTCGGGCAGGCGGCTGGCCCTGCCCATTCGGACCTCCGACAGCGCCTGCCGCATTCCGCTCAGCGGACGCAGCCCGAACCACACCTGCAGGATCGCCGCGGCGATCAGGCCCAAGGCCACGATGGCGAGCGAGAGAAACAGCGTCCTGTTGAAGTGGGCCAGCACCTCGTCCAGCAGGCGCTGGTCGACCCCGATGCCGATACGCAGCTGCGGCGCGCCCGGCGCTGCGACCGCCCGCTCGACCAGGCGCAGCTGGCCGGAGGGCCCGGTGACAAAGACGTGCCGCTCGGCGCCGGCGGTCGGAAAGGGGCCTGGCAAGGGCAGAGGCCGGCCAGCCAGCGACGGCGAGCCGATCGAAGCCCCGGTCTCGGCCTCGACCCGCCAGTAAAACCCCGAGTCCGCGGGCAGGAAGCGCGGATCGCTAAGCCGCCGATGCAGGAACAGCTTGCCGTCGGGCGCGACGCCCACCAGGACGGCCAGCTCGGCGGCGTGGCCGTGCAGCTCGTCGTCGAACTGCTGCGTCACGTGCGCCTTGAAAAGTTCCGACAGCAGGAAGCCGCTGAGGGCCATGCCGGCGATGATCCAGATGGCGGCCCCGACGAGCAGGCGGGTGCGGAAGCTGGTCCAGAGATGGCGCATCAGATGAACTTGTAGCCCAGCCCGCGGATGGTCCGGATCGCGTCCTTGCCCAGCTTCTTACGCAGCCGCGCCACATAGACCTCGATCGTGTTGGACTCCCGCGTCTCGTCCAGGCTGTAGACATGATCGATCAGCTCGCCCTGCGACACGACGCGGCCGGCCCGATGCATCAGATAGACCAACACCTTCAGCTCGCGCGCCGTCAGCTCAATGGTTTCCTCGCCGCGCTGGACCGTGCCGGCGACAGGATCGAGCACGATGTCGCCACGCCGCATGACGGGCGATGAGCGGCCGGCCGAGCGCCGGGTCAGGGCGCGCAGCCGCGCCACCACCTCTGCGTTCTGGAACGGCTTGCCCAAGTAGTCGTCGGCGCCGGCGTTCAGGCCTTCGACGCGATCGGTCCAGGCATCGCGCGCGGTCAGCACCAGCACGGGGACGTCGCGGCCTTCGCGCCGCCACTGCTTGAGCACCTCCAGGCCCGGCAGGCGTGGCAGGCCGAGGTCGAGGACCACCGCGTCGAAGTCGTTGGTCTGGCCCAGCAGCAGCCCGGTCTCACCGTCGGCGGCGTTCTCCACGACGAAGCCAGCATTGGTCAGCGCCGCGCCAAGGCGGCGGGCGATTTCGGGATCGTCTTCGACGAGCAGGACGCGAATGGGCGGCGGTCTCCCTGGACTGGCTTCCTCTTCTAGCACCGACGGCTGAAGCGAACCTGACTGCGTCTTGTCAGGTCCGTTTCAGCTTCGCTTCAGGATGACTTCAGCCTGGCGGCGCATCGGGGGACGGCTCAAGCCCCGAGGAGTCCATGCCCGCCGTCCGCTCAAGCCTCGCCGCCGCCCTCGCCATGGCCGTCTCGACAACGCCAACGCCAACGTTAGCCGCTGGGCCCTTGACCCTGAGCGCGGCTCAGGAGAAGGCGATGGGCGTCGTGCTGGCCACGGCCAGGCCCGCCTCGGGCGCGCCGCTGGCCGCCGTCCCGGCCACGGTCACCCCGCCGCTGAACGACCGCCGGGTGGTCGCCGCGCCATTCGCCGGAACAGTGCTGCGCGTCCACGTCCTGGAGGGCCAGGCGGTGACGGCCGGCGCGCCGCTGGTGACCTTGTTCAGCCGCGACGCGCTGGCCGTGTCCTCCGAGCTCATCCAGAACCAGGCCGAGCTGCGCGTGGCCGAGGCCGCCGCCCGCCGCACCCGGCAGTTGGCCAACGAGGGCGTCATCGCCGGCGCCCGCGCTGAGGAAGCCCAGGCCCGCGCCGCCCAGGCCCGGGCCATGGTCAACGAGCGCCGCCGCCTGTTGTCGGGCGCCGGCGGCGCGTCGGGCGAATACGTGCTGCGCGCGCCGAGCGCCGGGCGCGTGGCCGCCCTGAACGCCCAACCGGGCGGCGGGCTGGAGGCCATGGCCCCGGCCGTCACCCTCGACCGCGCCGACAGGCTGTGGATCGAGGCGCGGGTTTCGCCCGCCATCGCCCAGAAGCTGAAGATCGGCTATCCCGTGCGGGTCGGCGATACGGCCGGCCGGGTGGTCGCCGTCGGTGCGAGCATCGATCCCAAGACCCGCTCGCTGCCGCTGCGGGCCGAACTGGACAGGGGCGCGGCCCTGGCGCTCGGCCAGACCGTCACCGTCACCTTGCTCGCCCCGGCGCCCGCGGGCGCCCAGGCCGTTCCGCGCGGGGCGCTGGTCCAGGACGCCGCCGGCGCGCGAGTCTTCGTCAAGACCGGCGCGGGCTACGAGGCGCGCGCCGTCGCCGTGGTCGGCGTTGCGGGGACCGAGGCCGTCGTGAGCGGCCTCCCGACCGGCGCGCGGGTCGCCGCATCGGGCGCTGCGCAACTGAAGTCGGCCCTGGGGCGATAGGCATGCGCAAGCTCATCGCCTTCGCCCTGTCGCAGCGGCTGCTGGCCGCGGTGCTGGCGCTCGCCCTGATCGGTCTCGGGATCAACGCGTTCCTGAATCTGCCCGTCGACGCCTTCCCCGACATCTCGCCGACCCAGGTGAAGATCATCCTCAAGGCCCCCGGCATGACGCCCGAGGAGGTCGAGAGCCAGGTCATCGCCCCGTTGGAGATGGAGCTTCTGGGCATCCCCAGGCAGGCCATGCTGCGCTCGACCGCCAAGTACGCGATCGCCGACCTGACCATCGATTTCGCGCCTGGGACTGACGTCTACTGGGCCCGCCAGCAAACTGCAGAGCGCCTCTCCAACGCTCTGGGCGCCCTGCCCGCGGGCGTCAGCGGCGGCCTCTCGCCGATCTCCACGCCCTTGTCCGACGTCTATATGTTCACCATCGAGGGGGAGGGCCTGACGCTCGAGCAGAAGCGCACCCTGCTGGACTGGACCATCCGTCCTGCCCTGCGCGGCCTTCCTGGCGTCGCCGACGTGAATGTCCTGGGCGGACGGGCCAGGACGTTGGAGGTCTCGCCCGACCCCGCCGCCCTCGCCGCCTCGGGCCTGACCTCCCAGGCGCTCATCGACGCCATCCCCGCCTCCAACCGCAACGACGGCTCCGGACGTCTGAGCGAGGGCGAGGAGGCTCTGGTGGTGCGTGTCGCCGGGGCGATCACCAGCCTGGACGACCTGCGCGACACGGTCGTGCCGCTGCCCGGCGGTGGAACCGCCCGGCTCGGCGACCTGGCCGAGGTTCAGGAAGGCGCCCTCACCCGCTATGGCGCGGTCACCCAGAACGGCGAGGCCGAGGCCGCCGAGGCCATCGTCATCGCCCTGCGCGGCGCCGACGCCAAGGCGGTCGTGAGATCGGTCGAGGCGCGCCTGAAGGAGATCGAGCCCTCGCTGCCCAAGGGCGTGAAGGTCAGCCCGTTCTACAACCGCTCGGACCTGATCGAGCGCGCCACCGGCACCGTCAACAAGGCGCTGGTCGAGGCCACGGTGCTGGTCGTCATCCTGCTGCTGCTGTTCCTTGGGGACCTGCGGGCCGCCGCGGTGGTGGCGGTCACCCTGCCGCTGGCGGCGCTGACGACCTTTCTGCTGATGCGCGCGTTCGGGCTCTCGGCGAACCTGATGAGCCTGGGCGGCCTGGCCATCGCCATCGGCATGCTGGTCGATGCGGCGGTCGTCGTGGTCGAGAACACCGTCGAGCGGCTCGACAATCCGAGCATCACCGGCTCGCGGCGCCTGCACGTGATCTACGAGGCCGTGGCCGAGGTGGCCGCGCCGGTCGGTTCGGGCGTGCTGATCATCTGCCTGGTCTTCCTGCCCTTGCTGAGCCTGCAGGGGTTGGAGGGCAAGCTGTTCGCGCCCGTCGCCCTGACCATCGTCTTCGCCCTGGGCTCGTCGCTCCTGCTGTCGTTCACGGTGATACCGGTCCTGGCCTCGCTGCTGCTGAAGGCCCACGCGCACCGCGAATCCTGGATCATGCGCAGGATTGGCCCGTTCTATGAACGCCAGCTGGCCCGCGCCCTGGCCAGGCCCAAGCCCGTGTACGCGGCGGCCGGCGGCGGCATGGTCCTGGCGGCGGTCGCCTACGTCCTGATCGGCAAGAGCTTCATGCCGACCCTGGACGAGGGCGCGATCCTCATGCAGCTGGCCAAGCTGCCCTCGATCAACCTCGACGCCAGCGCCCGCCAGGACCTGGCCGTGCAGCGCGCGATCCTGGCCCAGGTGCCGGAGGTCGAGCGCATCGTCGCCCGCGTCGGCTCCGACGAACTGGGCCTCGATCCCATGGGTCTGAACGAGACCGACAGCTTCCTGGTGCTGGCGGACCGCAAGGACTGGCGCCGGAAGGACAAGGCCTGGCTCACGGAGGAGATCCGCAAGGTCGCCGCCCAGTTCCCCGGCGTGGAGGCCACCTTCACCCAGCCGATCGAGATGCGGGTCTCGGAGATGCTCACCGGCAGCCGGGGCGACCTGGCGGTCAAGGTGTTCGGCCCTGACCTGAAGACGCTCGGCGACCTGGCCGGCCGCATCGAGGAGACCCTGAAGACGACGCGCGGCGCGTCCGACGTCTACACGGTCGCGGGCGACGGCGTGACCTACCTCCAGCTGGACGTCGACCGCGCCGCGGCCGTCCGGGCCGGCCTGTCCGCCGAGGTCCTGCAGCAGGAGTTGCGCGCCCAGCTCGAGGGCGCCCTTGCGGGCGTGGTCTTCGAACAGGGCAAGCGCACGCCGATCCTGGTCAGGGGGCCCCAGGACCTGCGCGAGGATCCGGCGCTGTTCGAGCAGGCCCAGATCGCCACGCCCGACGGCGGCCTGCTGCGGGCCGGCGACGTGGCGCGCATCGAGCGCCGGGAGGGCCCGGTGAAGATCGACCGCGAGAACGCCTCGCGCTTCGCCGTCATCCAGGCCAATGTCCAGGGCCGCGACCTCGTCGGCTTCGTCAAGGAGGCCCAGGCCAACGTCGCGCGCGACGTGCCGCTGCCGGCCGGCTACCGCCTCGCCTGGGGCGGCCAGTTCGAGAACCAGAAGCGCGCGGCCGCCCGCCTTGGGGTGGTGGTGCCGATGGCCCTGGGGCTGATCTTCCTGGTGCTGTTCATCAGCCTGAAATCGACACGGCAATCGCTGCTGATCCTGGCCAACATCCCCTTCGCGATGATCGGCGGGGTCGTGGCCCTGTGGATCTCGGGCGAATATTTGTCGGTGCCGGCATCGGTGGGCCTGATCGCCTTGCTCGGCATCGCGGTGCTGAACGGGCTGGTGCTGGTCACGCATTTCAACGAGCTGGTCCAGCGCGGGCGCGACGTCGCCACCGCCGTGACTGAAGGGGCGCGCCGGCGCCTGCGGCCGGTCCTGATGACCGCCAGCATCACCGCCCTGGGCCTCGTGCCGCTACTGACCGCCACCGGACCGGGCTCGGAGATTCAGCGCCCGCTGGCCATCGTCGTGGTCGGGGGCCTGGTGACCTCGACCCTGCTCACCCTGATCCTGCTGCCCATCCTCTATCGCCGGTTCGGGGTCGAGCGCGGCGCCGCCGTCCTGGAGACTGCATGATGCGCCCCGCCCCCTTGATCGCTCCCCTGTTCGCCCTCCTCCTGCTCGCGCCTGAGGCCACGGCGGCCGAGTCCGGCATGGCTCGCCCAGCCTTCCTGCCGCCGGATCAGAAGATTCTTGAGGTCCTGGAGGGCTCGCCCGCCCTGATGGAGGCGCGCGCCATGCTCGGGGGGGCCCAGGCCCAGGCTCGGATGCTTGCCGTCGGGGAACATGAAACCACCTTCACGGCCGCCTTTGACGACCGCCGCGTGCGCGGCGAGCGAACCTACGGCGAGTGGTCGCTGCAGGCGGCGCGGGGCGTTCGCATGCCCGCCAAGGCGGCCCTCGATCGCGCCGCCGGCGAGGCGGGCGTTAAGGCCGCCCATAACAGCGTCGACGACGCCCGCCACCAGGCCTCGCTCGATCTCGCCGAACGCTATCTGAACTGGGCCGAGGCCGCCGAGTCCCGCGCCGTCGACGCCGAGGAGCTCGAAGTCTACGGACGCGAGGTTCGCGCCTTGGCGCGCCGCGTCGAGCTTCAGGACGCCGCCCTCCTCGATCTGGAGCAGGCCCAGGGCGCGGAGGCCCGCGCCCGCGCCGCGCTCGCGCGCTCGCAGGGCGCCGAGCGGACCGCCCGCGCCGAGCTGGAGGCCCGCTACCCAGGCCTGGCGCCTGACGCCGCGCCGCTGACGCCCGCGCCGGCGGCGCCCGCGCGCCCGCTCGCCGAGTGGAGCGATCTGATCGTCCAGCGCAGCCATGAGGTCGTCATCGCCCGCGCGCTTGCCGATCGGGAACGCTTCCTAGCGCGCAGGTTCAGCCAGGACCGCGTGCCCGACCCCGTCATCGGCGTGCGCACTTTCAGCGAACGCGGCGGCGAGGAAAGCGGCGTCGGCGTCTTCATCTCCGCCCCGTTCGGCGGCGCCCGCCGTAGCGCCGCGGCGGACCAGCAGTCGGCGCTCGCCTCGGCCGCCGAGGCGCGATACGCCATGACCGCCCGCGAGGTGCGCGCCACCGCCCATTCCGACGTCATCGCCGCCTCGGCCGCCCTCGACGCCTGGCGGGACGCGGCCCTGGCGCTCGGCGCGGCCCAACAGGCCTCGCGCCGGGTCTCCCGCGCCTACGAGCTGGGCGAGCGCGATCTCTCGGACCGCCTGCTGGCTGAACGCCAGACCTACGAGGCGCGCCGCATCGAGCTGGCCGCCCGCTCCGTGGCCCATCGCGCGCTGCTCAAGCTCGCTCTCGACGCCCACGAACTGTGGTTGGCGGACGAGGACTGACGATTTACCGGCGCGCCGTGCTTCAAATCGCTACAGGTGGACGCTCCAGTTGGGGGTTGAAGCGCCACGTCGGCCCACGGCCCAGCCCATCTCGTCGGCGTCACCGCGAGCCACGCCATCGTGCTGACCTTCCCGCCGGTCGCTCTCCGGAGAGACCGGGATTTCGCCCCGACAGGCCGCCTTTCGCAGGGTCCAAGGCGTCGCGGCGCCTCATCGTCCCCTCGCGCCTTGGGCTCGTGCGGCCTCAATTGGAACCTCGAACACCAGATCAGCGCGGGCTGTCCCAGCCGGCGGCGACGGAAGGGGCGCGGCCGCGCGAACCGACGCTAGGCAGGCTCTGTCGAACGCCGGGCGACCGCTGGAGCGCGCAAGTCGCACGAAGAGCACGCCGCCGGTCTCATCGAGCCCGAACATCACCCTCGCCGACCCTGTTCCCGGGGGAGCCGAAGGCGCATGCGTCGCCAGATGGGTCCACACGCGCCGCCGGTAGTCATCGAGCGAGGGGCTCGCAGGTCTGGCGTCGGCGCCATCATCAGTCGGGATGACCGCAACTGGCGGGCCCATTGGAGCCACGGCTTTCGCCGTGGGTCCGGTGAGGCTCGCTGGGACCAGGGACGGATCCGGCGTCGGAGTTGGGCCGGCCGCCGACCTCGCCATGGCAAGGCCCGTCGGGGCGGGCCGGGTTTGGGCTGGCTCGGTTTGAGCGGGCAAGGCTGGCGCAGGCGGCCTTTGCGCCAAAGCCGGCGCCGCAACCAGCTGGACGACCAGGATTTGCCGCGCCGCAGGCTCGGCCGGCGGCCCATGGGTCGCTGCCACCCACGCCGCGGCGTGCAAGATGGTCGAGGCGCTGATCGCCCCGGCCAGTCGGAGATCGATATGGCGGCGCCTCAAGCTCAGAACGCATAGGCCAGATTGAGGTTGATCGACCGCCCCAGCCCCGGCAGGGGATGGATCGGGGGGACGCCGCCCTCGGCCTTGAAGTCTCCGAACGACACGCCTCCGAGCGGCAGATCGTAGGAGGCGTCAAGCAGGTTCTCGACGGCGAGATCCACCCGCACACGCTCGCCCTTCCAGCCAGAGCGCAGGCTGAGCAGGGCATAGGCGGCGGTCATCGGCTCGCGGCGCAGTGCGTTCACCGCGTCCTTCTCACCGACGAGCTCCAACTCAGCCTGGTTGGTCCAGCGCCCTTTCACCTGCTCCACGCCCAGCCGAAGCGTAAGCGGGGTCATGTGATAGAGACTGTCGCCGCTGTCGCGGTTCTCACCCTCGACCCACGACAGCCCCCCCGTAAAGGTCCCTCGCCCGAACGCCGAGGTGTCCCAGAGCTGCGCGTGACCGCTTGCGTCGAAGCCATAGATCCGGGCGTCCACATTGGTGAAGCGAAGCTGCACAAAGCCCTTGGCCAGGTCCGCCAGTTTCACGGCGTCGATGAAGTGCTCGACACGCGAATCGTAGGCGCTGAGCGTCAGGCCGCGCCTTCCGTCCAAACTGGCGAACTTAACCGTCGCAGCCAGATTGTGCGCCACCTCAGGCTCAAGATCAGGATCGCCGACATAGGCGTTGGCGTCGCCGGCGAAGGACGTCATTGAGCTCGACATCATCCCCATGCCCCAGGCGTAGCGCTCGTAGATCGTGGGGCTGCGCGTTTTGCGAGCGTAGCCGAACTCGACACTTGTCGTATCATTCGCCCGCCAGATCGCCTTGGCTGTGACATCCACATTGTCATCGGCACGGCCCCGGTCGCGGGCGTTGAAGGCGAGCGCGGCCTTGGCGTCGGCCATGTTCATCATGCCGCCCCAGGCATAGGGCTGAACCGGACCGGCGTCCGTCTCGACATGCTCGACACGCGCGCCGAGCAGGGTGGTCCATTGCGCCGAACGCCTTCCTTCCCACTCCGCCCAGAGTCCCGTCCGTTCCCGACGGCCGTTCTTGATGTTCCAATAGGTCTGCGGCCCCATCATCGCGCTGCCCGCCACGGGGGGCCACCAGTCGTCGACGTCGGCACGATGGGCCTCGCCCCCGACGCGCAGCGCTCCGCCGTCGTTCAGCGGCATGCTTGCCGCCAGGGCGGCGCTAAGATCGCGTCCCTGAGTGTTCATCGGCATGCCGCCGGCGGCCGATCCGCCCTTGTCGCTCAGGAAGTTCATCTCGTGGTCGACCGAGCGCCACGACGCCTTGGCCGTCACTTCACCCCAGCCGTAGGTCCCGTCGTAGCGAAGATCAGCAAAGCTGCTGTCGTTCTCGGTCAGGTCCATGCGCTGGGTGGGAAACCCCTCGTATGGGGAGAAGTGCTTGCCGGCGCGCAGGCTGAGCACGCCCTGGTCGGTCAACAGCGCAAGCGTCAGCGCCTGGTCGTATGCCTCGTACAGGGTCGAGCGGACGCGCCGCCCCCCGCCCGTCTTGTAGTTGCCCGCGCGGTTCCAGGCGCCCTCGTAGCCAATGCTGTACCGCTCTCCTGCGACCGAGGCTTGGACGGTCGCGCCGACGGCGTCGGCGACGCTACGATAGCTGGCGCCGACCTCGCCGGTCACGAGCAGGCCCTTGCCCTCGGTGGCGAAGGTTGGCGCCCGCGTGGTCACGGCAATGACGCCGGCGATGTTGTCCCCGCCGGCGCTGACCGGCGAGAGGGTCGGCAAGATGGAGATGCCCTCCACCCGTCCAGGCAGGATGTAGGAGCCGGGGGGATTCATATTGTTGGGGCAGAAGGTGGTGATCTCGACGCCATCGACCGTCACCAGAACCCGGCTATCGGCCAGCCCCCGCATCACCGGAAGGCTGGATATGCCGCCATTGGCGGAGACAGCCATGCCCGGCTCACCCGCGATCAGCGACATGGTGTCGGCCGAGCCGGCGGCGCGCCGCGCGAGCGTCTCGCCGGTCAGCTCGATCTGGCTCGGCGATCTGGACGCGCTGGCGTCCTCTGACGCCGCGCGGGCTTGAATGGGGGGGAGCGCGGTTGCGGGCTGGGCCTGGGCGGAAAGCGGGGTAGCGAGGGCGGCGACGCAGGCGCCAGCCATGAGCACGGCCGTACGGCCGTTGAACGAACGAGACATGAAATGAGCCTTAGATCTGATGCACATGCGCGCGAGCCGTCGCTGTTGCGCGCGGGAGTTCGGCGGGGTCAGATCTGAAGCGGGGGTCCGGTGGCCGGCGGCGGCGGCGCGGCAAGTCCGCGGCCGGGCGTTGTCTGGGGCTCAACGACTATGGATTGCCGGATCCAAGTCCAGTGCGCTGTCGCAAAGAGCATCGGGGCCTGGGCAGCGAAAGCGCCGCCGAAGCCCGAAAACGCGCAAGGACTATCGCCCCTCTGATCGCCGGGTTGGTCAATCGGGGCGTGCGGCTGAGGCGAAACGACCTGGCCCGCCTCATCAATGATTACGGTCTGCGCACCCTGCGAGGTGCAGAGCACAATCGGAATTGTCCCCGAAGGCGCGGTCGTGGCCACCATGTAGCCATGCGGGACGAAGACGCGCAGGGCGATGGCCATGCACGCCAGCACCAGCGCGATGGCTGGCGTCCTGAGGCCTGTTGTGCGCGAGCCCGACATTGCAGCGCCTACTAATGCCTAGGCCGCGAAAGTCCACCCTGACGCCTGCGGCCGGGCGCAATTGTCCCATTCAGGGGCTCGGCGCCGAGGTGCGATCACACGGCGTCGCCTGACGTCTGGGCGGACCGGACACTCGCTCAGGCGCTAGGTTCTAGAAGCGGCGCCAGGGCCGCTCGGCGACTGGCGCATCTGCGGCGCCCTTTTCCATACATCGTCGAACACAATGGCGCTCGCCGGGCCGCCGACGATGAAGGGCGCGAGGCCGATCAAGGCATGACGAGGCCCGTTTGTTCCCATGAGGCGCTAGCGGCCATGCCCGAGGCGCGCCCTTGCACGAGCAGTGGCTCCTGACGACAACCTGATCGAGGTCTATGCTCGTCTGACGGAACAGCAGCTCCTCGAAAAGCCGACGGACGAACCGCCGGTATTCCTCGTCCCCGGCACAGCTTGAGGTCTCCGATGCTTGAGTACCACGTCACCGCGCGACGACAGGATCAACACGGCAGCCTCGCCGCCTGCAAGGGGGCCGAAATCGTCTTGGATACGGACGTGAACGGACGCCCCGACGCCTTCAATCCGGCCGAGCTTTTTCTAGCTTCAATCGCCGCCTGCATGATCAAGGGTATCGAGCGCGCGACGCCGATGCTCAACTTCGATCTCCGAGGGGTGGAGGTCAGGCTGCATGGGGTCCGGCAGGACGCCCCGCCCATGATGGTTTCGGTCGACTACGAGCTGATCATAGACACAGACGAGAGCGATCAACGCCTTGAGCTGCTGCATAAGAATGTCCGCAAGTACGGCACGATCTCCAACACCGTGGCGCAGTCGAGCAGACTTGAGGGTTTCATCAAACGCAAAGCCTGACTGGCCCCATCGCCGCCCTGGACGCCAGCGCCCCGCACTTTCGGGCGCCCGACGTCTCTGGCGGTCAGCCTGCGGACCGCAGGGCGAGAAGTGTCCGTCGTCAGAAGTTTTGGGACAGTGGGGCTTTGGATTTAGCGGAGGATTGGGCTCGTCTGGGGTTGATATCTAGGCGGCGATTTTGCGGTGCTGCAAGCGCCGATGTTCGAGGGTCTGTCGCTTGACGCTGGCGCGGCGGCGCAGGATGTCGGCAGCCCGTCCGAAGTAGGCGTCGGCCGGCGTCACGTTGTCCAGGCTCTCGTGATAGCGGGCGTGGTTGTAGTGCTCGATGAAGGCTCCGATCTGGGCCTCCACGCCGGGCAGGAAGTAGTTTTCCAGCAGGATGCGGTTCTTCAGGGTCTGATGCCAGCGCTCGATCTTGCCCTGGGTCTGGGGATGATAGGGCGCGCCGCGGACGTGGGTGATGTCCTGCCGGCCCAACCACTGGGCCAGTTCGCCAGAGATGTAGCTCGAGCCATTGTCCGACAGCAGACGCGGCTTGTGCCGGACGTGGACCTGGTCGCAGCCGGAGGCCTTGAGCGCCAGCTCCAGGGTGTCGGTGACGTCGTCGGCCTTCATGGTCGTGCACAGCTTCCAGGCCACGACGTAGCGCGAGAAGTCGTCCAGGACCTTCGTCGGAGCTCGCCACAACAGAGGGCGGACGCCGACGACATCGCCCAAGAAACCCTCGTTCGCGCGCTGGCCTCAGGTGAAGTTGCGAGGCACCCCCGCGCCTTCCTCCAGCGCATCGCCCGGAACATCGCGATCGACGAGGCGAGGAAATTCAAGGTTCGCGGCGGCGTCGCGCTTCAGGTCGACGCCCTCCCCGATCACCTTGCGCCGTTCACGGACGCTGACCAGGAAATGACCCTGCTACTGAAGCAGATCATCCTGGGACTTCCCGAACTCTACCGGGACGTGTTTATATTGAATCGCTTCCACGGGATGTCGTACGCCGAGATCGCCGTGGAGCGGGGCCTTAGTGTAAAGGCCGTCGAGTATCGTATGTCTCGCGCCTTGGCCCTCTGCGAGGAGGCCTTGCGCGACTAGGCAAGGCTGGACCCATGGACGGCAGGGACCCCATCGCCAAAGAGACCCGCGATGAGGCGGCCCGCTGGTATGCGAAACTCAACAACACAACCATCACCACCCAGTGCCTTCGCGAATTCCGCGAATGGCGGAATATCGGCGACAACCGTCAGGCCTATGACGACATCGACGCCTTCTGGAAACGCATCGAGGCGCTGAAGGCCGACGAGGAGATCAAGGCCGCAGCCCAGGAAGCGCTTGATCGCAAGAAGCCCGGCCGCCCCGGGCCAGTGCTCAAAGGCCTGATCGCCGCCTTCCTGGTCGCATCTAGCGGCGCGGCGCTTGTCTATGGCTACCGCGCTTACATGGGGACGGCCTACTCCACCGACGTAGGCGAGCAGCGCCTGGTGCGCCTGGCGGATGGCTCGCGTCTTCACATCGACACCGACAGCCAGCTGCGCGTGCGCATGCGGCCAAGCGAGCGATCCATCGTACTGGTCCGCGGCCAGGCCTTCTTCGAGGTGGCTCACGACCCTGCCCGGCCCTTCGTCGTCCAGTCGAATGGGACGTCGGTGCGCGCGCTCGGAACCCGGTTCGACGTCCGCCAGGACAAGGACGGCGTCCAGGTCATCTTGGTCGAAGGCAAGGTGCAAGTGATGTCCGCCACAAGCGGCAGGTCCTGGACGCTCGCCCCTGGCGAGGAGATCCGGACTTCTACTGCTGCTCCAGCGCCCAGGCCGATCGACGCGGTGGCGGCCACCAGCTGGACGAGTGGCCGGCTGGTCTTCCAGGACCAACCGCTTCAGTCGGCGATCGAGCAGGTCAACCGCTATAGCGCCACCAAGGTCGTCCTTGGCGAGGCGGGCCTTGCCAGGACGCCCGTCTCCGGATCGTTCGAGACCGGCGACACCGAGGCTTTCGTGGGCGCCGTGAAGGACCTCTACGGTCTCAAGGTCGCCAGCCGAACGGCGCGCGAGATCCGCCTCGAACCTGCGGCTTGACCGCGAGCCGACTGCGGCTGCAAAAATTCTTCGCCACCAGTCAGGGTAGAGGCCGTCGTGAGCCGTCTATCCCCGCAAGGCCCACAATCCGAGGCCGCCCGTCATGACGGCGGGCGCCGGAAATGATCGGGCCCTTATCCGCCCCGACGTTGTAGTTGTCGGCCAGGTCGAGCGAGGCCAGTTCGAATAGGCCGCCGCCGGCCTTGCTGACCGTGAAAATGGCGTTGCTGCCCCAGTTCATCAGGGTGGCCCCGGTCGGGTCCGCATTGCTCGGGTTCGTGCCCCAGGAGGCGAAGCCATTGATCTGGTCGCTGGTTTGGAAGATCAGGCCGCCGGATGTGATCGGCTTAGCGCCATGAAGCTTGAACATCGCGTCGGTCTTCAGTTCGTTGAAGGTGGCGACGGTGGCGGCGTGGGCGGAGGTCGCTCCGAGAAGGTGACGACGGTCGCCGCCTGAACGGAGGTGGCGCCAAGAGCGGCGGCGGCCAGGATCGCCGCGGCAGGTAGAAGGGTCTTCATCGGAGTTCCAGACAGTGATGTGGAGCGCAGGGATTGCGCCCGTTCACGCCCTGTCTGGCGGCGGACCAGCCACGCGCAGCTGTTTCGCGGTGAACTCACACACAGGCGCGGTGAACGGTCGGGACAATGGAGACGCGCCGACCAGGCAAGGGCGGCGTCAGTCCAGAACGCTTCCCGCAACCGGCGCTCCAGCCATCGGCGGGTGTCCTCATACTCGGTGAAGAGGATCAGGCGGCGCTCGTTCCAGACGCCATCGGTAAAGAGGTTGGCCTTGATCCAGTCGACAAGGTGACGGACGCGGGCGTCGGGGCGGGTGGCGGCGTGCTCAGCGATGGCCAGCATCTCGTCGACAGCGGCGAGTTCGGCCAGGAGGTCACCCTTTCCGGCGCCGACCGAGCCGATGACCGTTGCCGCATCGGCGAGGCTGTCTTCCTCGGCGTCGGCCGTGGCCTCGGCTTCGGCATCTTCCAGATCGAGTTCGGCGATGTCGTCTCCGGCGCGCGCCGCGACGAACCCCTGCGCGGCGCCCGCGGATTGCAGCGGGGTCTCCCCGTCGATGATCCGCTGGAGCCCCTTGCGATGCACCTTCAGGGTCCGCGCGAAGGCGGCGATCGAGGAGAGCAGCCGCTGCTGAAGCCCCACGAAGGCCAGCTTGGCGAGGGCGGCCTTCTGGGTCGGCAACATCGCGACGCGCAGCATGCGCAGGTCGCCATAGGCGGCGAGCCGGCTTGCGAGGTCCAGCTCGGGGGCGTTGTCAGGTAGGCCGTCGATAACGATGGGCTCGATGATCCGTTCGGGGAAATCCTCGCCCAGACGGCGCAAGTCGGACTTCAGCCGCCGAACCATGACTGGCTCGAGGTCCTTCGGCCGCACGATGACGCCGCGGGTGAACCGCTGCGGGTCCAACATCTCCAGCAGCGCCGAGAAGCTATTCGAGTGTCCGTTGTGCGGGGTGGCCGACAGGAACAGCCGATGCTCAAAGCGATCCGCGAGCTCGCGGACGGCCCGGGTGAGCTGGCTAGAGACTGCGTAGCGAACGCCCGCCGAAGGGGCGGCGTGGTGCGCCTCGTCGAGGATGAACAGGGCGCGGGCCCGGAATTCGCCGAGCACGTCTCGCAGCCCGCCAGCGTAGGTCTCGTCGGTCAGGAGCCGATGGGAAATGATGAAGCGCGAACCGGTATTCCAGGAGTTCACGGCGAACCCGCGCTGGCGCCGCAGGTCGGAAACCCGCTCCCGGTCGATGATGTCGAACGACAGGCCGAACTTGGCTTCGAGTTCGTCCTTCCACTGGATCGTCATCGACGGCGGGGCCGCGATGACGATGAAATCGACCCGCTTGCGCAGTAGCAGCTCTCGCGTGACGAGGCCGGCCTCAATGGTCTTACCCAGGCCGACATCATCGGCGATGAGGAGGTTCACGCGCGGAAGGCGCAGCGCTTTGCGGAGAGGCAGTAGTTGATAAGCGTCGAGCCGGATGCCGGCCCGAAACGGCGCCTGCAGAAGTTCGCGGTCCGCCGCGGTGGCGGACTTCCACCGCAACGCCCGCACATGCGCCGCCAGGACCTCCGGGCTGTCTGGACCGCCGAGGCCGACCGACTGCCAGCCCGTGTCGTCAATCACCGACGCCCCGACTTCGGCGTCCCAGATCACTTCGAGCGCTTCGCCGTTGGCGTCGTCGGCGATGCATGACAGCGAGAGGGTCTTAAGCCCCTCATCGGCGTCGTTCACCCCATCCACCAGCCAAGGACGCCCGCGGACGTTGACAAATTCCCCCTCGACCGGCGAGGCCGAATGGCTTCCACCAGACACCATTATCCCCCTGACGCTTAGACCGCGACCTTAGGGCGGTTTGAGACAAATCTACAATCGCGCGAGTGGGAGCGTCACAGGCCGAACGCGGCGTCGGCGAGGTGGCCTCTTTCAGCCATGAAGCGCCGCAGTAGCCGCGCTTAATCTGACATATCTGACCACGCGTTCGAGTCCGCGGCGGGCTCGGCGCGCGGATCGGCGATGAGCCCCTTCCCGATCGCCCAGTCGAGCTCGGCGACCGAGCGCATGACGTCACCGTCCGGCTTCCAGATGTGCAGCTCGACGTCCGGCGCATACCAGTAACGTTCGGGCTCTGCCTGCGGCGGCTCGGCGATCCCACCATCGTTTTGTAGCTGATCGCGTTGGGCGCATAGGTACGGTAGTCGCTAGAATAGCCCGGCCAGGTCCGCGCGAAGCCCTCCGTCAGCTCACGCAAATGCTTGTAGGCCACCAGCGTTCGGCGATAGCGGTGCTCCTCGAACTTGAACCCCGCGCGGATTTTTTGGCCGGCCTCGGAGCCATAGCCCATCAGCCGCCGAGAAAGCTCCGGCTCCATGCCGAGGTTCAGCCGGCCCTCGCCCTCGTCCAGGCGGATGCGAACCACCCGCTGCCGTTGGCCGGGCAGGACACTCATCATCTCGTCCTGCCAGTCCTTGGCCGCGCTGAGCACCACATTGAAGAAGCCGAATGCCCCTTTGATAGTCCGGATCGGGGAGAAGGCGCCCTCGCCCGCCGCCTGCGGCAAGCTGATCCGCGGCAGACCAGGCGCGTGCATGTCGTCGAGGCTCAGGGCGAAAGTCGGGCGGCTCGGGATTAGTGAGTCGAAGAAGTGGATCGGGAAGTTGCTAGTGATCCCGCCGTCCGAAAAGAGGATGCGCCGCACGGGCGGCGGCGTCCCCGGCGCCAGCTCGTCACGGGCCGCCGCCCCCACGTCCTTCATATGCATCGGCACTGCCTGGATCAGAATCGGGAAGCTGAGGCTCATCCTGACGCCCACCAGGACCGGCAGATCGTCCGCCGCAGGCAGCGCCAGCAGGTCGCCCTCCCGACGCGGCGAGCGGGCCTCGAGGTGGCGCATCACCTCGACTGGGAACAGCCGCCGCCACTCGGAGGGATCGAACATTACGTCGAGGCTCAGGTGGGGGAACGCGTGCGGCCGGCCGATCGACAGGTTGGTGG
The DNA here is from genome assembly GCF_027286305.1 of Phenylobacterium sp. NIBR 498073. Lineage (NCBI taxonomy): Bacteria > Pseudomonadati > Pseudomonadota > Alphaproteobacteria > Caulobacterales > Caulobacteraceae > Phenylobacterium > Phenylobacterium sp. NIBR 498073. Next base: position 2,017,240 of record NZ_CP114599.1, on the reverse strand, counting down.
TCATCATCCGCAGGTCGATGCTGCGGGTGCCGGCGGCCGCATCCTCGGGTGCGAGGCCCACCTTCGCTAGTTCTCCGAATGTCAGAGGAGCGCGGCGCGGATCCGCGCCGAAGGAGATGAACTGCAGCGAGTCGTGTATCCATTCGGTCAGCGCCGGGGAGGCGGTGCCCTCGGTGGTCAGGCCGCTGCACATCCCGAAATCCTGCTGCGGCAGGTCATGAGTGAGCAGCGTCCTTATATGAAAGGCCATCACCAGCACGGCCCCGATCACCGCCGCCAGGATCGCCCCCAGGATGGCGACCACGAGCGCACCTGCGCTCGAGCCGAGAGCCAGGGGCAGGAACGCCACGACACTGAAGACTAGCAGACCCGCACCCGCGCCGGCGGCTAAGGGCGCTGCCAGGGCCCGCAGGATCCGCCGCAGACGCCCGCTCGACTCACCGGTGGCTGCGAGCGCCGCCTTCATCACCCACGCGAACCGCGGACTTGGCTGGAAGAGGCTCCCCAGGATCGCCGGCAGTTCGTCGCACCGGGCCTTCAGCCGAGCAAAGGCCTCAGGGTCGCCCGACTGCCGGCCGTACTCGGCGGCGGCGGCGAAGGCGGCGGCGATCGCGCCAGCCGAGGTGCCGCCTATCGAGCGAAAACGGTAGACCTTGGCCAGTTCGAGGATGGCGTAGGGATAGACCACCCCCGACGTCACCCCGCCCTTCATCACGAGGTCACATTCCTCGAGCGGTTCCTCCCCTAAGACGTTGGCCTCGCCAGCAACCTCGATCTTCATTGCCACTCCCCCGCTTCCGCTGACACCCTAGGTGGCACCCCGTCCACACATAGACCTGGCCTTGAATGATGAGCCAACAGAGCTGGTCAAGTTCGGGGCGACCGTCGGCCAAGAGCAACGCGCTTGCGCCCTCGCCGGCCCCTGGCGGCTCAATAGCCAAGCGCAGCCATAGCCGATCACCTCGACGGCCGCGTAGAGCGGCGTGTCGCTCGCGACCTTCAACTGGCAGCATATCATGGACCAGATCAATGGGCTGCCGCTCCCCCGAAGCGCCGGCGATGCCAGAGGGCAGACAGGCACCTTGGTTGTCCATCATTGGCTCGCGCCAGTGCCATGCGCGAGCTAAAGGAGGGGCGAGAGGAGCGCGCCCGTGCCCGCCATGACAGAGGCCGAACTGGCCGACGCAATCGCCCAGCGCCAGTTCGGAGCTGTCACCCTCGACACCAGCGTCTTCGACCGGTTTGGATGCAACCTGCAAACTCCGGCCCTTCGGGCGCTCGGCCCCGTGGGGGCTCAGCATGACGTTCACTTGGTTTTCAGCGAAGTGACCGTGCACGAGGTCCAGGCCCATCGGCGCCGGGCCGCGGAGGAACACGCGCTCAAGCTCAAGGCGGCACTTAATCAATACCGCAGAGCCTGGCGCCGGACTGAGCCCCTCTCCCAGCTTGCCGCTGCAATCGATCTCGACGCCGATGCCAGCCAGCTGGCCGCCGGAGAATGGGACACGTTCACCGCCGAAATCGGAGCCCATGTCCTGTCCGCCGACGGCCACGCGTCTTTCAGCGAGCTCGTCCGTCGATATTTCTCAGCCGAGGCTCCGTTCGCACAGAAAGAGGGGAAGAAAAATGAGTTCCCTGACGCCATAGCGCTGCTGACGCTCGAATCCTGGGCCGAAAGTACCAATGTCCTGCTGCTGACGGTCAGCGGCGATGCCGACTGGAAGGCCTATGCCGAGACATCGCCGCGTCTGGTCTGGACCTCAGACCTGGACGGTGCCCTGGACCTGTTCAACCAGGCAGGCCATCGGGTGGCGGAACGCGCCGTCGAACTGCTCGCGGCCGGGGACGCTCCCGAGTTAAGTCATGAGATTGAGCTCGAGATACAAGCCTGGCTGGACGACGCCGACTTCGAGGTCGAGGCGAGTTCCGACTTCTATTACGACGTCCAGCCCGAGAGCGCGGTCCTTCAGACCTGGGAGATCGTCCTTCCGCCCAAGGTGCTCGCGGTTCAAGGGGAGGACGTCACCTTCTCCCTGGAACTCGACTGCTTGATCGAATTCCGCGCCGAGTTCGATCTTTCGGTGCGCGACAGCTTCGATCGCGACTACGTCCGCCTCAATACGCAGGCCGCAGAAAAGCAAGCGCGGCACAGGCTGACCTTGGCAATCACCATCAACCGCAGCTTCGACGCTGGTTTGGAGGTAATCGCCGTCGAAGCCAACCGCAGGCGGCTGCGCGTCGATTTCGGCAATGTCGAGCTACAGTGGAGCTACGAAGAGTAATAACATATGGCACACGCCTGGAGGGCGGTGGAGACAAGTTGCCACCTGACTGCCCCCACCACCATCTTTTTTCGCCGCTAAACCGGCGTGAATTCCCTTCCCGAGAACGTCTTCAAGAAGTCCGTCGGTTGAGCCGCCTATCCGCCTCGCTCAACGGCACGGCGAGGAACGCCAGCGCAGGGTCGTGCGACAACCGTCTGATGCGCGTCGGCACGACCGCCCCGCCCGAGATACTGGTGAAGCCCTCGTGATGACGGACGTGCAGCGGCCGCGCGGCTACAGCGCGGACACGCCGTGCGGGACAAGGTCGCCCGGCTTCCTACCGCCGGACAAGGGCCGAGGAATTCGCTCTGAAAACACGAGGTGGGAGGCGACGCCGCCGGCGATAGGCCGGCGCTGCGCAGGACTGCATCCTGCTTCGCCGCCCCCTGGGCCAGGGAAGCGGCCTTCCGGCTCTCGGCGTCCACGCAGGTTCGGTTCGCCCCGAACGCCTTCTGCCCGCTCGCCGTATAGTGGTCTTCACAGTCCCGGCGTGGCGAGCATAGGCCCGTCGAGCGAGGGGCCAGCGCTCAGCGCCATCGGGGGCGGCTCGGGACCATCCCGAGCCGCCGATCATGGCAGGAGCCTCAGGCCACAGCCGCGAGCGGGTTTCTCCGCCGATGGCGCAGAAGGGCGCCAACGCCGCCGAAGCCCAGGATCATCATCGCCCAGGTGGCCGGCTCAGGCACGGACGATTGCACTTCGTAGCGAATGTTGTCGATGCCGCCGACGCTGGCGTCAGGGCCCCAGCGGATCACGACGCCGTCGAGAAATGCACTATTGACCGCCAGGCTCTTGTGCGTGGATCCGGTGCCAGTGCTATAGCTGCCAGCAACAAGTTCGTTGCCCGCAAGATCCATAACCTTCAGCGGCAGGGTCGGCGCGAAATTGACATAACCGACGAAATCGAAATCAAGCAGCGAGATCTTGTAGCCATTGCGCGCCTTCAGCGTGACTTGGCCAAGGGTTCCGTCGAGGTAGCTGCCGGCAGTCAGGACTTTCCCCAGATCGCCGAAGTTGGCGTAGAATTGTTGGGCGGCGCCCACGACCGTCCCGTCAGGCTTGATGTTCTGATAGCTGACATCCATCGCATCGGTATCGCCGAAGGTTTGCAGCATCATGCAACGCGAGCCGTTCGATACGCATTGATCGCTGCCGGCGTCGAAGGTGATCGTGGTCGCCGCGCCAGCGGCGCTCGACATCGCGAGGCCGCACAACAGGGCGGCTCCGCAGAGCACGGACTTAAGCTTCACTGGATTCTCCTTTGAGGATCTGATCGAGGGACCGGCGGGGGCCAGGTCAAGAACCGCCTCGCGTTCGCCGCCCTCTCACTCACCTCATCGAGCTGGACAATGGCCCAATCCGCCAACGCCATTCGCGCGCGTCCTAATTTTCGGCAATGCTACAGGCTGCCTGGGTCTGCCGCGCACTGTCGCAAGACCTGGCCGAAGTGGGGTTGGGGCGAGACCGTCAGCCGTCCCCCTCGGCCTCTCCAGCATGCGACCATTGAAGCTCAGCATCAGGCCTTGCGCCTCGCGCGCAGATCAGCTGTACGGCGGCAGGCGCAGGAAGAAGTCGTCGTGCGACAGCGCGAATTTCCTCGCGAACCAGGCTCCGCTCTCGGCGATGGCCTTCTGGTCGCCGCGAGCCAGCAGCCGCGGGCTGTCGCCGCCGTCCGTCCAGTCGATGTAGCGTCGACAGTCGGCCAGCCGTTCGGGCAATCTGGCGGCGACGATCGTCTGGACGACATGCTCTTCGCAAACATAGGTCCCGACGAGACGGCCCGAGTCCGTCAATCGGCGCAACTCCACGGCGACCATCTGCAGCGCATCGTTCGGCAACGACCACCAGGTCTCGCCCTTGAACCATCGGCCCCACGGACGCGAGCGGTCTCCTAGGAGCCGGTGACGCGCGCCATCCAGCCATCGCGACAGGCGAACGATCGCCGGCTTGAATCGGTAGGCCATGGGCTCGCGCCGCGGATCGGGCCGCAGCCAGCGCGCGTCGACGTGGAAGCGCTGCATCCGCTCCTCCTCTCGCCCGAACTCCGCTTCGATATAGCAAAGGGGGATCTGGGAGGCCTCGAGCTCCCGGACGATCTCATGGCGAGACATGACCGGCCAGTCCGACCCGCTGACCAGGTGCGCGTAGTCGAACTCGAACGCCATGGCCCGTTCGATCAGTAGGATGATCGCCGCCTGAAGGCTCCGATGCCCCCAACGGACCGAGACCGGGTTCTGGATGACCTCCACCCGCCGGGTATCAGGGGGAGGATCCTCCCGCAGGCTACGCCACAGGTCCGAGCGACGGTCCGCGTGAACGATGACCATGTCCACGCCGCCCGCGGGCGCCAACCGCTCGACCAAGGCGTCAAGCTGCGGCCGACCTTCGTGGGCGAGCACCAAATAGATCATCCGCATTCGGACACCTTCGAGCCCCTGCCGACACCGAACACTGACGCAGTGTGCGGCCGAGCTCAATTCCGAATTACAGCGTTCACCGACCAACGATCTTGCCGTGCACCCCGACGCCGACACAACGGAGCGGGCCACACATCCACTACGGACGGTGGCGCCAAGTCGCCGGCGGCCACCCTGAGGCCATGGCTAAAATGTTCTTGTTTTGTTTCAACGGGACATGCGTGCGCCCCCACCCGATCGAATACTGCCCCTGCCCGCGCCCCGGCTCGACCAGGCGCGGTACTTTCCCGGATGCGTCGTGCTGCTCTCCTGCGGCGGATGCGGCTGGCGGCGGCGCTACGACCCGCTGAGGATTGCGCACCGGCTCTACACGCTGGGCGACGGCGGTTTGCAGACGCCGGTGGCCGACGTCGCAGCGCGGATCAAAGCGGCCTGCGCGCGGTGCGGAGCGCGGCGGTGGGACGCCTGCCTGGCCTATCCCCCGGGGCTGGACGAGCGCGAGGCGATGCGCCTGCGCCGGCGCCTGCGCGACTAGGCCGCCTGCCGATTCAGGCCGCGCCACCAGGCCTCGACCGCCTCCAGCCGCGGCGGCAGCATGACGAACAGCGGCGCGGCGAAGGCGCTCCATGCCGGATCGAATTTTGGCGCCACGGACGTCAGGATCGGAACTCCGCCGGCCAGACCGGCGGCGAAGGCGTCGCTGAGGCCGCTGCGCTCGGCCTCCAGCCGCCCGAACTTGCTGAGCACCACGAGGTCGCAGCCGGCGGCGATGTCGCCGCGCACCGCTTCGCAGGCGCTCACGACGCTGCCGGCGTCGACGCTGCAGGCGCTGGAGCCGCGGCCCAGCTCCTGGAACACCTCGAACCGCCGCCCGTCGGTCAGACTGCGAAGCTGGGCGCGGCCGGGGACCGGCTCCTCCTCCACGACGCCGACGACACGAACGGGCGTCCCGAGCCGAGCGACGAAAGTGGCGAACAGGGCCTGGATCTGCGGCGTCGGCGCGCCGCGCACCACCGCGATCGGCGCAGGCTGATCGAGCGTCACGGGCCTCAGGCCTTCGGGGTGAAGGGCGCAGGCACGCGCGCTCCGCCCTGGCGGGCGAACATCCAGCCGGGATACTCGGCCGGCAGCTCGCTAACCGCATCAAGCCGCTGCATGTCCTCGGCTGTCAGTTGCAGCTCGACGGCGGCCAGGTTGTCGTCGAGCTGCTCGACGGTCTTGGCGCCGATGATCACGCTCATCACGTGGGGCTTGGCCAGCAGCCAGGCCAGCGCCACGCGGGCCACGGACGCTCCATGCGCCTGAGCCACGTCGCGCATCACCTCCACGCAGGCCCAGGCGCGATCGAGGTTCACCGGCGGGAAGTCGAAATTGGTGCGCCGGGCGTTCTCCGGATTGTTCGAGCCCGGCCCGAACTTGCCCGACAGCAAGCCGCCGGCGAGCGGCGACCAGACCATCAGGCCCAGTTGCTCGGCGCTCAGCATCGGGACCAGCTCACGCTCCAGGTCGCGGCCGGCGATGGTGTAGTAGGCCTGCAGGGTCTCGAACCGCGCATAGCCCTTGGCCTCGGAGAGACCGAGCGCCTTGGCTATCTTCCAGGCGGCCCAGTTGGAGACGCCGACGTAGCGGACCAGCCCCTGGCTCACCAGGTCGTCGAGCGCACGCAGCGTCTCGTCGATGGGGGTCACGGCGTCGTTTCCGTGGATCTGGTAGAGATCGATATGGTCGGTCTGCATCCGCTCCAGGCTGGCCTTCACCGAGTCCATGATGTGGCCGCGCGAGGCGCCGCGGTCGTTGGGCCCCGGCCCCATCTGGCCGAACACCTTGGTCGCCAGAACCACGTCGCTGCGCTTGACGCCGAGGTTCTTGAGCGATTGGCCGAGGCGCTGTTCCGAGGCCCCGAACGAGTAGACGTCGGCGGTGTCGAAGAAGTTCACCCCGGCGGCCAGCGCCTTGCCCATGATCGCGTCGACCTCGGCCTGCGGCAGCGAGCCGATCGCCTTCCAGATGCCGGCCTCCTCGTTGCCGCCGAAGGTCATGGTTCCCAGGCAGATCTCGGAGACATAGAGGCCCGTCCGGCCAAGCTGCTTGAACTTCATGCGATGGCTCCCGGCGTTGACGCAGCAGCCTACATAGCGGTTCGCGGCAGGCGCAAGACGGCCCCTTCCCTATGGTCGCGAGACGATCAGCCGGCGCGATCCGTCATAGGTCGCCATGTTACGCCAATGGCCGTAGCGGGCGTCCCACGCGCCCGAGGCCAGGTCCGCCGACAGGGCGGCGACGAACCGCGGCTCGACATCTGGTCCCACGAAGCCCCAGGAGGACTGGGCGCGCCGCACCGCCGGGTCCAGCAAACGCTCGGGCCGGGCGTAGAAGGCCTCGGTGATCCCGTCCGGGCAATCGGCGGCGATGGGCACGGTCTCGACGCTTACCTGGCCGCCCAGGCCCCGCACGATCGCCGCGATCTCGGGATAGCGTTTCTGCTCGGCGGCCAGCAGCTCGGGCGCGTAGTCGTTCAGCCACCATTGCGACAGCACCGATCCGTCGAAGGCGGCGACCACCACCGGCCCACGCGCCACGCGCCGCAGCTCCGCCAGCCCCTTGGCCAGGTCGCGCCACTGGTGGACGGTGGCCACCGCCATCGCCGCATCGACGCTGTCGTCGTCGAGTGGGAGCGCCTCGGCGAAGCCCTCGATCGCCAGGCCGGCGTCTGGCCGCCGCTGGGCCCGCATCACCGCCGAGGGCTCGATCGCCAGCACATGGCGGTCCTGCGGCTCGTAAGACCCGGTTCCCGCCCCGACGTTGAGCACGGTCCGCACCGGTCCCAGGGCACGGCGGATGCGCGCCGCCAACACCGGATCGGGCCGGCGCTGTGCGCCGTAGCCGGTCCCGGTTCGCTCGTAGTCAACATCCCCGCCAACCGCCATCTGTCACTTATCCTCACGTCGATCTCGATACCCGAACATCCAATCCTCACCCCAGATGGGTAAAGTCGAGTTCGGGTCGTGCTATGTGTGAGGAAAATTCAACATCAAGGCCGCCACGCCATGCGCCCACGCCTGCCGCCGCTAGCCGCCCTGCGCGCCTTCGAGGCCGTCGCCAGATTGGGCTCGGTCAGCCGCGCCGCCGAGGAACTGGGCCGCACCCATGGCGCGGTGAGCAAGCAGTTGCAGGCCCTGCGCGCGGACGCCGGCGCGCCGCTGTTCGACAAGGTCGGCACCGGCCTGCAGCCCAACGCCGCCGGCCGACAGCTGGCGCAGGCGGTCGGCCGCGCGTTCGACGATCTTGGCCAGGCTTATGCCGAGGTCGTGCGCGAGGCCCGCGCCCCGGCCCTGCGCATCGCCTGCAGCGCCAGCTTCGCCATGGGCTGGCTGGTTCCGCATCTATCGCGCTTTTCCGAATTGCACCCGCAGGTGCGGCTGCAGCTCTCGATGACCTCAGCCAAGGAAATGCGTGAGGACCGCGACGCCGACCTGGTGATCCTGTGGGACCGCAGCGCCTATCCGCCGGAGGACCACGCCCGCGCCGTCCGCATCGCCGACGCGCAGTTCGGACCGGTAGCGGCCCCCGGCTATCCGATCGAGCGGCGCGACGGGGCCCTGCGCGTCGGACGACGCATCGTGCATGACCACACCGCCGGGGCCTGGGCGCTGTGGAGCCAGCTCTCCGGCCTGTCGATGGACGCCCTGGCGCAGATCAGCTTTCCGCACACGCACCTCTGCCTGCAGGCCGCGGTCGCCGGCATGGGCGTGGCGGTGGCCGAGCGGCGGCTGGCGAACGCCGACCTCGCCGCCGGACGGCTCGTCGCCGTGGCCGGGTTCGCGCCCTTTGCCGACGGCTTCGCGGCCATTCCTCACCGGACCCGACCGCTGTCGCCGCAGGCGCAGGTGTTTCTCGACTGGCTGGCGGCGGAGCTGGACGGCGGCTAGCGCCCCACGTTCACCATCCCAAGAACCACAAGGGATGCGACGACGTTCAACAAGCATGAACCCCCAACATCAGCCCCCCTCGCCGCCGATCCGACCGCCGCCGCGCGAGATCGGAGCCGTCTTGCTGGGCGACCTGCGGGCCAGCGGGCGGGCCTATCGCGCCCGACTATGGCGCAAGGACGTTCGCGCCATCGAGGCGCGGGATGTCGATCACGTGCTAGACCGGAAAGTCTAGCGCCGCTCGCGCCTGGACGCCCACCCTGCACGCCACTAGGCCGGTCCCATGAAGCGGCTTTTCGATTCCCTCGCCGACTGGGCCGACGCGCATCCGCGGCGTGTCCTGGCTATCGCCGTCGTGGTCGGCCTGGCGATCACCTTCGTCCTGCAGAACCGCCCGCCGCCAGCGCTCGCGCTGGAACGGACGCCGGTGGTCGCCGGCGTTCTGGACGACGCCGGCACGCCGCGGGTCGGGCCGGCCGACGCCGACGTGGTGGTGGTGCTGTTCACCGACTATCGCTGCCCGATCTGCCGTCGGACCGATCCGGCGCTGGAGCGGTTGGTCGCGCGCGATCCCAAGGTGCGGGTCCACTACAAGGACTGGCCGATCCTGGGCGAGCAGTCGACGATCGCGGCCCGGGCGGCGCTGGCCGCCGAGCGGCAGGGCAAGTACCTCGCCATGCATCGCGCGCTGATGGCCGACAACGCCCCGCTGACCCCGGCCGAGGTCCGCCGGATCGCCGCCGACGCGGGGCTCGACCCGGCCCGATTGGAGGCCGATTTAGTGCAATATGACAAAGAGATAGAGCGCCAGCTCGCAGCACACGCCAATCAGGCCTTCGGCCTCGGCCTGAAGGGCACGCCGGCCTATCTGGTCGGTCCTCACCTCCTGCAGGGCGGGCTGGACGACGCGGCCCTGGAGAAGGCGGTGGCCCGGGCTCGAAAGGCCGGGCCGCTCAAGCCTCAGCCGGAGTGATCGGAGACGATCTGCCAGCCCTCGGCGGTCTTGTGGAACACTAGGCTGAACAGCCCCGTGGCCTTCTCGCCATTCGGCATGGCGAGATTGAACCTGCCGATCACGGCGGCGTAGTCGGCGCCCAGCGGATCGAAGTCGACGACCTCGGTCGAGAGCTGCGGCATGGCCTTCGGGTCGGCGAAACGCGGCGCGTACATGGCCCGGATCGCGTCATAGCCCTGGATGACCTTTCCGCCGCTAACATAGTTGATTTGCGGGGCTTTTTCGTAGCTGGCCATGAAGGTGTCCAGCTCGCCGCGGCTCCAGCCGGCGCTGGCGTCGGCCAGCACCTTGGCGACGTCGGCGCGGTCGTCGGCGAGAGCCGGACCGGCGATCAGAGCCATCGTCAGGGCGATGGCGGAAAGTGCGCTGCGGTTCACGTTCGGGCTCCTATTTGCGCCGTATCGACAGGATTTCGACGGGACGTTCCAGAATCTGTCCCTTTACGAAGGTGACCGGCGTCGGGGCGTCCGAGGGCTGGGCCTGGATCCTGCGGACGACGTCCATGCCGTGCGTCACCCGGCCGAAGGCGGCGTAGCCCTGGCCATCGGGATTGCGCGCGCCGCAGAAGTCGAGGCTGGTGTTGTCGCCGACCGTGATGAAGAACTCGGAGGTCGCGCTGCCGGGACCGTCGCGGGCCATCGAGATGACGCCGTCGGTGTGGGACAGGCCGCTCCTGGCGGTGGTCTCGTGGGCGATCGGCAGCAGCATCTGGCCGCGGTGGGCGTCGCTGTCGATGCCGCCCTGGATCACCTGGATCGGCGCCTTGGGGTTCGGGTCGGTCCCGGCGCGAACCACGCGGTAGAAGGTCGCCCCGTCGAAGCGGCCCTCGTCGACGTAGCGCAGGAAGTTGGCGACCGTGACCGGAGCCTTGTCCGGGTAGAGCTCCAACTCCACGACGCCGAGATCGGTGGTCATCACCACCGGCGTCGCCGGCGCGGCGAGCGCGCAGCCCGCCATCGCCAGGGTGAGAGCCGCGCCCAGCATGGCGCGTCGAGCGAGTTTCACAGCCAAGGCGGCCCCTCCCCTTTTTTTTCAGTCGAGAGGCCGGCGGGTCGCCCCGCCGGCCCATAGTTTTAGAACGCCACCCGGATGTTAGCCCCGACGGTGCGCGGCACGATGCGGATGCGCGCCTCGGGATCGAACGGGCTGGCCGGCAGCGCGCGGATCACGCCGCGGCTGTCGAGGGCGTTGTTCGCGTAGACCGAGAACTCGACACCCTCGTGGGTCAGGCCCGCGCGCAGGTTGACGACGTTATAGGCGTCCATCTTGCGGTAGGTGCTCAGCTGCGGGCTGAACTCGGTGAAGCGCTCGCCCATGTACTGGTAGCCGGCGTAGACGAACGCGTCGAGGTCGTCGCTGACCGGGAACACATACTCGGCCGAGCCGCTGAAGGTGAACTCGGGCACGAACGGCGCCTTGTCGCCTTCCTTGGCCTTGAGGTTCTTCACGTCGGTCGAGAGCTTGGAGTCGATGTAGGCGCCGCCGGCGGTCAGGGTCAGGCCTTGGATCGGGTTGGCGGTGACTTCCAGTTCGACGCCGTCGCTGGTCGCGCCGCCGACGTTCTCGCGGAACCCGAAGCCGCAGTCGAGGCGGCGCTGGGTCTGCATGTCGTCCCACACCAGGTGGAAATAGGCGCCGTTGACGCGAACACGGCCGTCGGCGAACGAGCCCTTGCCGCCGACTTCGTAGTTCCAGACCTTGTCGGCCGCGAAGGTGTTCGGGTCGGTGCCGGTGCGGGTGAAGTCGGCCAGCTCGGCGGCGCAGACATCCTGCGGCACCGGGGTGTTGATGCCGCCGTAGCGGAAGCCGCGGGCGGCCTGGGCGTAGACCATGAAGTCGTCGTTCAGGTCATAGGAGACGTTGAACTTCGGATTGAAGCCGTCTTCCTTGGACGTGCGGCGCGGCGGGTCGCTGGGGATCGCGCCGTTGAAGAAGCCCGAGGCGTAGAGCTTGTACTTCTGTTCCCAGTTGAAGTAGCGCAGGCCGCCGGTGACGCTGAACTTGCCGATCTCGTAGGTCAGCTCGCCGAACAGGGCGTAGGTCTTCACCTCGAGGTCGTCGTAGCCCCAGTAGGGATTGTCCTTGGGCGCGCCGAAATCGTTCGAGTTGATGCCCATGGCGGCGTCGAAGCCCGGCACCGGGACGGTGTTCAGATAGTAGATGTCCTTCTTGTCGGCGAAGGCGCCGACGACCCAGCTGAACGGACCGTCGCCCTGCGAGGCCAGGCGGATTTCCTGGGCGAAGTAGGTCGAATCCGTGGTGTCGACCAGCGGGCTGGGCTTGACGCCGGGGAACACCGACAGCAGGCCGTCCAGCGAGCGCTTGTTGACCGTGGTGCGGTCGAAATACGAGGTCGACGAGACCAGGTTCGCAAAGCCCAGGTCGTAGTTCAGGGTCAGGTTGTAGATGTCGAGCTTATCGTCGTAGCCGTCGGCCGAGGTGTAATCGCGGCCAAGGCCCGGCACGCGCTCCAGATCCTCGGGACGGCCGCCGTCCTTGTAGTGGTGCTTGAAGTACGAGAGGTCGGCGGTGAAGTCGTCGGTGACCTGGAAGCGGGCCTCGACGCGGCCGCCGCGGGCCAGACCGTCGTTGACGTCCTTTTCGCCGGTCGTGACGTTGTCGATGTAGCCCGGGGTCTTGGTGTAGTAGCCCGAGGCGCGGATCGCGATGCGGTCGTTGACCACCGGCACGTTGAGCAGGCCCTTCAGCGAGAAGCCGTCGCCGCCCTCGTTGACGCTCGACACGCCGTACTCGGCCTTGCCTTCGAAGGTGTTGAACTGCGGGCGGTGGGTGATCATCCGCACGGTGCCGGTCATCGAGCCGGCGCCGTAGAGCGTGCCCTGCGGGCCGCGCAGCACTTCGACGCGCTCCAGGTCGAACAGCGCCAGTTCCGGGTTCAGGGCGCCCATCGAGATCGGGATTTCGTCGATGTAGATGCCGACGGTTTCCTGGTTCTGGGTGTCGTTGTCGTTGCCGCCGCCGTTGGTGACGCCGCGGATCGACAGACGCGTGCGGCCCGGGCCGTTCTGATAGGCGGTCAGGCTGGGAACCGAACCCAGCAGCGCCGTGTAGCTTTCGGCGCCCATGTTCTGCATCGCCTGCTCGCCGACGACGTTGATGCTCATCGGCACGTCGAGCACGCTTTCGGTACGCTTGCGGGCGGTGACGACCAGCTCGTCGACGACCGCGCTGTCGCGCGCGGACTGCGCGTAGGACGGCGCGGCGGTCAGCGCCGTCGCCGAGATCAGAACCGACGCGGCCAGCAGGCGCGTCTTGGTGCTCATGGTCATAGGAATCCCCTCCCGAATGGCAGACGCGCACGCTGCTCCAGCCGGCGCGCGCAAAATTCGAGGGCGGAACATAGGCGTGTGACGCTTCTGCGAATGATGCGCCAAGCAGCCATTCTGATGCGCGATGCAATCAGTCGCGGGAAACCGGCAACTTCAGGTGCAGCGCCCCCGCGCCGCTACCTTCGGCGGAAGTCCTTGGGCGCGGCGTTGAACCGGCGGCGGAACGCGGCGGTGAAGTTGGTCGGGTGTTCGTAGCCCACCGATTCGGCGATTTCGGCGATGGTCATGGCGCCCTCGCGCAGCAGGTCCTTGGCCCGCTCCATGCGCCGCCCCTGGCAGAAGTCGAAGACCGTCGCCCCGAAGGTCTCCTTGAAACCGCCCTGCAGCTTGGTGCGGTTGAGGCCGACGCGGCGGGCCAGGGCCTCGATGGTCGGCGGGTCGGCGAACTCAGCCATCAGGATCTCGCGCGCCTGGTAGAGGCTGTCGCGTTCGCTGCGCCGCCCCGGCGAGGCTGCACGCGGCCCCTGCTCGCTGCTCTCGACCGTGTCGACCAGCAGGCACAACATCTCCATGACCTTGGCCTCGAGATAACGCTGGCGCAGATTGCCCTTGAACGAGGCCCCGACGATGTCGCCGACGGCGCTGTGCATGGCCGGGGTGAGGCGCATGCCCAGGTGGTTGAACCCCTGCCCCGTGCGATCGAGGTCGCGCAGCAGCTTGGGCAGTTCGTCCGGCTCCAGCCCCATGATCCGCGCCAGATTGCCGGCGTGGAAATGCAGCGTCAGCGAGGCCAGTCGCTCGCGGCCATGAATGTGCAGGTCATAGTCGCGCCCGGCCGGCAAGGTCAGCACCGAGGCATAGCCCTTCTCGACCCGCACCGCATTGGGCCCGCCGTCGTGCACGCCGATGCCGCCGGCCAGCACGAAGCGCAGGGAGACCAAGTCCTCGGGCGCGCGGATCGGCAGGGTGTAGTGGTCGTCGTAGCTGCTGTCGGCGACGCAGACGAGCAGGTAGTCGTAGAGCCGCACCACGTCCCAGTGCCCGGCGCCGCGCTCGACCGGCAGGCGGGCGGAGGCCGGCCCATGGCGCGGCGCGCGCGGGCCGTCGGCCACGCGTCCGTTGAACCCGTCATAGATGTCGCGAACCTCGGCGCGCGACGACAGAAGGTCGACCATACCCACCCCGCGCCGGCCCCATGGCCGGCGGCCGGCAACCTGTCGCACCGCAAAGGAATTGTCACGACACCGGCAAGCAACCGCTGCGGGTTTGGCGAGAGATGTTACTTTCCGGGCTCGGTATGGGGAGGGAGTCGTCGATGAGCGACCAGATTAAGCCGGCGACGTCGCTGCAATGGGGCGTGAAGCAGAGCTTCCGCAATTATGTCGGCATGGCTGGCGGCACGACCGAGGTCGGGGCCGGCGCGCAGCAGACCGAGGACGGGGCGTTCGTGTTCGCCGCCGCGGACGGCGACCTGGCGCTGGACGCCGAGGGCAAGCTGCAGGGCCGCGGCGGGTTCACCGGCGAAGTGAAGTTCCAGGCCCATGGCGGCATGCTGTCGGTGTTCCTGGCCGACCCGGCCATCGAGGTCGATGACAAGGGCGCGGCGCTGACCGTCGCCGACACCGCCAAGCGCGACTATCGCGTCGAGGTCGCCCGGCTGGACCTGGCGGCGATGACCACCGAGCCGTCGGGCGAGATCGTCATCCCCGTCGGCCTGTCGGTCGAGGGCAGCCGGCTGCTGGGCGACCACTATGCGCCGCGCACTGAGCTGGATCCGGTGCGGCTGCGGCTGGGCTAGTCTCTCGCAATCCGGATTTTCAGGTCCCCGCCTGCGCCCGCTCGCCGAATTTCGCCCGTAGGGCCCGCTCGACGCTGGGGGTGACGAGCCACGAGACATCTTCGCCGAGGCTGGCCAGTTCGCGCGCGGTGCTGGAGCTGACGTGCAGGAAGGTCTCGCGGCAGATGATGTGGATCATCGGCATGTTCGGGTCCAGCCGGCCGAGAATGCCGTGATAGCGGAACTCGTCGTCGAAGTCGGAGGACTGGCGCAGGCCCCGGACGATGTGGGTGGCGCCGACGCGGTGGGCGTACTTGATGACGCTCTCGCCCTGGAAGGCGCCGACCTCGACCTCGGGCGGCAGGTTGCGGGTCCCCTGCCCGGTCAGGTCGAGGTCCATCACCGACTGGGCGATCAGGTCGAGACGCTCCTCGACGCTGAACAGCCCGGCCTTGAGCGGATTGATCCCCACCGCCACGTGCACGACGTCGAAGGTCAGCAGCGCCTTCTGGATGATGTCGAGGTGCCCGAGGGTGATCGGGTCGAACGAGCCGGCGTAGATGGCCCGGGTGCGCGCAGGCTTCATGCGCCCATTGGTCCCGCGGCCAGCTTGGCCGTCAAGGCGCCGAACTCCCCAGGCTGGGGCTTTCAAGCGCCCCGCCGTCGATCGCCACCGCCGGCGCGAAGGCGCCGGTCTGGGGCCGGGCGAAGATCATGCGGGTCGCCTCGCCCTCCGGCCGCAGCTCGACCGGACAGCCGTCGGAGAGGCGCACGCCCAGGCCGCTGAGCGCGACCCCGCGGACGACCAGTTCGCCGCCGCCGACCGCGGTCAGCGGAATGACGTTCAACCGATCGCCGCGGGTGGTGAAGCGGACCGGCGCGCCATCCTGCGTCTGCGCCTCAGCCATGCGCCAGGGCCGCGTGCCGTAGACCGCCTCGCCGTTGTCGGCCAGCCAGGCGCCCATCGCCTTCAGCCGCTCAAGCTGAGGCGCGGGGATCTGGGCGTCGTCGCCGCGCGGACCGACGTTGAGCAGCAGGTTGCCGCCCTTGGAGACGCTGTCGATGAGCTCCAGCAACAGATGCTCGGGGCTCTCGTAGTCGGCTTCGGAATCGTTGCGGTTGAAGCCGAACGAATGGCTCATGCCGCGGGTCGCCTCCCACTTGCGGGCCTGGATGTCGGCGAAGCGGACGTATTCGGGGGTGCGGAAGTCGCTGTGCGGCACCGGCGGCGGCACCACGCCATCGACGCCGGCGCCCGACTTGGCGGCGCGCGCCTCGATCATGCGGTCCAGCACCAGCCGCGGCAGCTTGTGGCGCAGCAGCCGCGCGGTGAAGGTCGGGGTCTTCCAGCGGTCGTTGACCACCCCGTCGGGCACGGCGGCATAGTAGTCGTCGAACAGGGCGTCGAGCTCGCCCTGGGCGGTCGGCCACGAGATGTCGTTCCAGAGCACGCTGGGCTCGTAGCGGTCGACCAGTTCGCGGGTCTGGGCCGTGGCGTAGGCCGGATAGAGCCCGCCCGGCACCGAGCCGACGAAGTCCATCAGGGTGCGCAGCGGCTCGGGATTGAAGCTCCAGTCGATGCCGCCGGAATAGTAGACGCCGAACCGCATCCCGGCGCGGCGGACCGCGGCGGCCAGTTCGCCGACCACGTCGCGTTCGGTGCGCCAGCCCTGAGCGTGGGGATGGGCCACGCGCGAGGGCCACAGGCAAAAGCCGTCATGGTGCTTGGTGACCAGCACCACATAGCGGGCCCCCGAGCCGGCGATGGCTTCGGCCCAGGCGTCCGGGTCCCACTGGCGCAGGCCGGCGAGGAACGGTTCGCGGAAGTCGCGATAGGGCGCGCCGCCATAGGTCTCCTGGTGGAACGCGGCCGAGGGCGTGTCGGGCGACTTGATCGCGTTCTCGTACCACTCGGTATAGGGCGAGAGCGCCACCGCGCGCCGGTAGTCGGTCTGGAAGATGTCCGAGATCTTGCCGACCTTGGGCGCGAAGGCCGGGATCGAGAACAGGCCCCAGTGGATGAAGACGCCGAACTTGGCGTCATCGTACCACGCGGGCAGCGCACGCCCCGCAAACGCCCCCATGGCCGCCTCCCCTGCGCCCCGACCGGCGTCGAGCGGCCGGCCGGGCTATCAGAACCGCGGGGCGGCGGCTTGGCAAGCCGCCGCATATCGACGTTCGATCACGCTGCCAGATCTTGGCGGCCGCGAGCCTCTGGCTTGGAGAACTGCATGACGCCGTCGTCGACCGAGCCGAAGCGCAAGGCCACCAGGTCCAGGGCGTAGTTCTGATACAGCTTCCAGGGCTTCCTGGTTCCTTGCTTGGGGAACTGGTCGATGCCGCGCTGGACGTAGCCGGAGGAGAAGTCGAGCCAGGGCGCCTCGCCCACCGTCGGGTCGGGCTTGGGCGTGCAGATCGGCTGGCCGGTGCGGTCCATGTGGTTCAGCAGACGGCAGACGTACTCGCAGGTCAGGTCGCACTTCAGCGTCCAGGAGGCGTTGGTGTAGCCGAAGGCCGAGGCCAGGTTCGGCACGCCGCTGTACATCATGCCCTTGTAGCTCATGGTCTTCGCCATGTTGACGGGCTCGCCGTCGACGGTGACCGCCAAGCCGCTGAGCAGCTGCAGCTTCAGGCCGGTGGCGGTGACGACGACGTCGGCGTCCAGCTCCTGACCCGACTTCAGGCGGATTCCGGTCGGGGTGAAGGCTTCGATGTGGTCGGTGACCACCGAGGCCGAGCCGGCCTTGATCGCGTCGAACAGGTCGGCGTCGGGCACCAGGCAGAGGCGCTGGTCCCAGGGGTTGTAGCTGGGGGTGAAGTGGGTCGCGACGTCGTAATCGGGGCCCAGGTGCTGGCGGACCATGTCGATGATCTGCGCCTTGGTCTTCTCCGGCTTCTTGCGGGCCAGGTTGAAGAACAGCATGCCGAACAGGACGTTGCGCCAGCGGGTGATCGCATAGGCGAGCTTGGCCGGCAGCTTGGCGCGCAGCCAGTTGGCGGCGGCGTCCTCGGCCGGGCGCGAGACCACGTAGGTCGGCGAGCGCTGCAGCATGGTCACGTGGGCCGCGGTCTTGGCCATTTCCGGGACCAGGGTGACGGCGGTCGCCCCGCTGCCGATCACCACGACCTTCTTGCCCGAATAGTCGAGGCCTTCCGGCCACTTCTGGGGATGGACGATCTGGCCCTGGAACTGCTCGGTTCCGGCGAACTGCGGGGTGTAGCCCTCGGCGTAGTCATAGTAGCCTGTGCACATGAAGAGGAAGTTGCAGGTCAGGCGGACCACTTCCTTGTTCGTCCCGACCTGCGCCTCCACCGTCCAGCGGGCGTCGGCCGAGGACCAGGACGCGCAGGTGACGTGGTGGCCGTAGCGGATCTGGCGGTCGATGCCGTTCTCGACGGCCGTGTCGCGCACGTACTTCAGGATCGAGGGACCGTCGGCGATGGCCTTAGCCTCGCGCCACGGCTTGAAGGCGTAGCCGAGGGTGTACATGTCGCTGTCGGAGCGGATGCCCGGATAGCGGAACAGGTCCCAGGTGCCGCCGCTGGCCTCGCGCCCCTCCAGGATCGCATAGGTCTTGCCCGGGCAGTTGGCCTGCAGGTGATAGCCCGCCCCGATGCCCGAAAGCCCAGCCCCGACGATCAGCACGTCGAAATGTTCGCTGCCCACCAATGTCACCTATGAAATCGTCCCGGCCCCCCGGCCAGGATTCCTCAAACAATTGTTCGACATCATGCGCCCTCGGACGGCGTTCGCCAAATGCGGTTCGACGCCTTGCGGGATCGGGCGGCACGGCCTCTAGATGGAGCTGCGCCGCAACCGGAGATGCCCATGTCCCAAGCCGAAAAGCCCCGCGTCGTGATCGTGGGCGGCGGCTTCGGCGGACTGGAAGCGGCCCGGGCCCTGGCCAGGGCGGAATGCCAGATCACCCTGATCGACCAGCGCAACTATCACCTGTTCCAGCCCCTGCTCTACCAGGTGGCGACGGCGGCGCTGTCGCCGTCGGAAATCGCCTGGCCGTTGCGCCATGTGCTGACCCAGCAGGCCAACGTGCGGGTGGTGATGACCGGGGCCGCCGGGGTCGATCTGGACGCACGCAGCGTGACTACCGAGGCCGGGACGTTCGCCTATGACCACCTGATCATCGCCACCGGCGCGACCCACTCCTATTTCGGCAAGCCGCAGTGGGAGAGCGCGGCGCCGGGCCTCAAGAGCCTGGAGGACGCCACCGAACTGCGCCGCCGGGTGCTGTCGGCGTTCGAGCGGGCCGAGACCGCCGCGCCGGAGCAGCGCGCGGCGCTGCTGACCTTCGTAGTGGTCGGCGGCGGCGCGACGGGGGTCGAGATGGCCGGCGCGGTCGCCGAGCTGGCCCGCGACGCCCTGAGCCGCGACTTCCGGCAGATCGATCCTGGCCAGGCGCGCGTGCTGCTGGTCGAAGGCGGGCCGCGGGTGCTGCCGGCCCTGTCGCCCGACTTGTCGGCCTATGCGGAGGACGCGCTGGAAGACCTCGGCGTCGAGGTGCGCACCTCGGCCATGGTCACCGACCTGGACACGCACGGCGTCGATCTGGGCGACACGCGGGTCGAGGCCGCAACGATCATCTGGGCGGCCGGGGTCGCGGCCTCGCCGCTCGCCGCCGGGCTGGCGGTGGAGCACGACCGCGCCGGCCGGGTGAAAGTCGCCCCGGACCTGTCGGTTCCCGGCCATCCCGAAGTGTTCGTAGTCGGCGACGCCGCAGCCATGGCCAGCAACGGCAAGCCTGTGCCCGGCATCGCGCCGGCCGCCAAGCAGGCGGGCAAGCATGCGGCCCGGCAGATCGCCGAACGGCTGGCCGGGAGGCCGGGCCAGGCGCCGTTCCGCTACGCACACGCCGGGGACCTGGCGACCATCGGGCGGCACGCGGCGGCGGTGCAGATCGGCCAGGTCAAGCTGACCGGCTTCGTCGGTTGGGTGTTCTGGGGCCTAGCCCACGTCTACTTCCTGATCGGGCTGCGCAACCGCATCGCCGTGGCGTTCGACTGGGCGTGGAGCTGGCTGACCCGCCAGCGCAACATCCGCCTGATCGTGCAGCATCGCGGCCGTTAAGGTGACGCTTCGTGCCTTGCCCGCTTGACCCCGCGCATGACGCGCGGTGATGTAACTCGTTACAGACCGGTCGCTCACGGAAAGGCGGGACATGTCGGCGAGACCATCCAAGACGACGGCTGCCGCGCCCCGCTCGGCGCGCGACCGCATCTTCGAGGCCGCCCGCGACATGTTCTATCGCAAGGGCATCCGCGCGGTCGGCGTCGAGAGCATCGCCGCCGAGGCCGGGGCCACCAAGATGAGCCTCTATCGCAACTTCCCCTCCAAGGACGAGCTGGTCGCCGCGGTGCTGCGCGAACAGTCCAAGGAGGGCTGGGCCTGGTGGGACGAGATCGTCGGGCGCTTCGACACCCCGCGGGCCAAGCTGGAGGGCCTGTTCGACGCCTTCGCCGAGCGTTCGGAAAGTTCGGAGGCGCACGGCTGCGCGCTGTGCAACGCCGCCGTTGAACTTCACGAACCGGACCATCCGGCCTTCCTGGTCGCCAAGGCCCACAAGATGGAGACCCGGCGGCGGCTGATCGAGCTGGCCCGCGCCGCGGGCGCGGCCGACGACGAACTCGGCGACGGACTGCTGCTGTTGCTCGAAGGCTCGCACATGGCCCGCATCACCCTGGGCGGCGAGGGCCCCGATCGGATGCTGCCGCGCGCGGCGCGCGCGCTGATCCGCGAATACGTCGACCGCTGAGGCCAACGAAAAAGGCCCGCTCGATGAGCGGGCCTTCTGTTCTCTGGCTGCGATCAGGTCGCCAGCATCTGACGGCGACGGGCCGAGCGGACCATGGTCCCCACGCCTCCGAAGCCGATGATCATCATCGCCCAGGCGCCCGGTTCGGGCACGCCGCTGGCGACGCTGTAGAGGTCGATCTTGCCGCGGATATAGGCGCTGTTGACCGCGTTCTCCTTGGTCCAGAACCCGCCGCTGGGCGAGCCGTCGACCAGGAAGCCGTCGAGGTTGAGCGTGTACTGCTTGCCGCCGATCTGGAAGATCTCGGAATTCGAGTTGAAGTTCATGGTCACGCGGTCCGCGCAGCCATTGATGTTGATCCCCGATCCGTTCGCCTGGCCGTTGGCGCAGGGGTTCGACTGGTTCGTCGTCTCGTTGTGCGAGAAGTTGTACTCGAAGGTCTTGGTGCCCAGGAACGATCCGTCGGCCCAGACATCGGTGGTGAAGCGCAGGCCGACGCCGGTGATCGACCCGCCGCTGCTGATCGGGAAGTTCACATGCTGGAATTCGCCGATGTTCACCGCGCCCGAGGAATCGACGGCCTGGTCGAGGCTGGCCGAGAAGTCGGCGCCGACGAAGTTGTAGCCGCTCTGGCCGTAGCCGGTCGACTGACCCCAGCGGATCGTGCCGTCGCCGCCGTTGGCGGCGATGTTGACGTTCACGCCGCCGGCTGGGTCGAACCACGCGCCAGCGACGTTCTTGAACTCGACCTGCACCGCCGCGGCGGCCGGAGTGGCGACCGCAGCCGCGAGAACGAGCGCCGAAATCACGGCCGGAGCCTTGACCTGAAATTTGAGCTTATTCACGCAATACCACCTTGATGCTGTTCCAGATGGCAGTCGATTTGCGCCACAATTTAGCCACACACAACAACATTGCTTAACATTTTACAATTGAACCAAACACTTCCCCTGACAGTTGTTTTTATTCAATTCAGCTCACTCACAACCCGACCAATTTAGTCCATTCAGACTATCCAAGCGCGGTCGCACGATCTGTGCTCTACTCCGCTAAAATCCGGGCGCTATACGTATTTCCGCCGTCAGCATTTCACCCCCGTCATGGTTGGAAAGACGCCGGTGAAATGGCCCAGCTAAGCTTCACAGCCGCCCGGTCGCGGACTGCTGACACGCTTGGACGTTCCTTCGCGCGACCTTCACACGATCTGGATGCAGGCGCGCGACGCGGCGTCGCCGCGGAAGACCGACGAGAGGGACGATGGACAGACTTCAGCCGGCAGCCATGGACGCGCCGCGGTTCGTGGAGCGCCCTTGGACCTTTGCGGGCCTGCGCCGCCGCCACGCGCGCAAGGAAGGCGTCTGGAGCGCCCTGGACGAGCACTGGTGCGCGGCGTCCGAACGCTTCGCCAAGGTCGGCGGTCGCAAGGACGGCGCGGGCTATGGACTCTATTACGATCTGTTTGCCCAGCGCGAAGGCTTCGAGATGATCGCCGCGGTGGCGACGGACGAGACGGCCAGCCGTCCGGCGACGTTCGAGCAGCTGCGGGTGCCGACGCGCCGCTATGCGGTGTTCGCGCACCTGGGCCCGGTGAGCCGGCTGCGCAGCACCATCTGGACCGCCTGGTACGGCTGGCTGCCGAACCTTGGCTTGCGCTCGGCGGGGGACAGCCTGACCCCCGACTTCATCGAGGTCTATGGCGACGACGCTGAAAACACCGGTCGGCCGGCGATCGAGATCTGGTTCCCCGTGCGCGGTTGAGGCCGCCCAAACTCCCGCGCGACGGCGCGCCAAATCGCCTGTAGAGAACGCCGTGCTTCGAACTGACGTAACGACATTCTGAAAGTGCGCGCGTGCCGGATAGAGCTGCCAAGTCGCC
This sequence comes from Phenylobacterium sp. NIBR 498073, assembly GCF_027286305.1. Lineage (NCBI taxonomy): Bacteria > Pseudomonadati > Pseudomonadota > Alphaproteobacteria > Caulobacterales > Caulobacteraceae > Phenylobacterium > Phenylobacterium sp. NIBR 498073. The sequence continues at coordinate 1,994,844 of NZ_CP114599.1, read as the reverse complement.
GCCCTCGGAGCTGAGGGCCAGGGTTCGGGTTTTGGGTCGGGTGCTGGGGGACGTGATCAAATCCCAGGACGGCCAGACGCTGTTCGACCGCATCGAGGACATCCGAAAAACCTCTGTCGCCTTTCATCGCGAAGGCGGAGCGGCGAACGCAGCGCTGCTGGAAGAACGGCTGCGCAGCCTGGATCTGCACGAGACCGTGCGCTTCGCCCACTCGTTCGCGTGCTTCCTGCAGATCACCAACATCGCCGAGGATTACGTCCAGCGCCGTAAGGCCGGCGATCCGCGCGTCGACACCCTGGCCGGCAGCCTGGCGGCGCTGGCCGAGGAAGGCGTCTCCACCGCGCAGGTCGCCAAGATGCTGCAGACCGCGTTCATCGCCCCGGTGATCACCGCCCACCCGACCGAGGTGCGCCGCAAGAGCGTGCTGGACCGCACGCGGGCGATCACCGAGGCGCTGAGCGCGCTGGAGCAGGCCAGCGGCGAAAGCGCGCGCCACGAGCGCGAGATCGAGCTCTTGCGGGAAGTGGCGATCTTCTGGCGCACCCGGCTGCTGCGCGGCGTTCGCCTGGGCGTCATCGACGAGATCGAGACCGCCGTCTCCTACTTCGAGCGCAGCTTCCTGGCCCAACTGCCGCGGCTCTATGGGCGCTGGACGCGCCAGCTGGAAGCCCAGCTGCCGAGCTTCCTGCGGATCGGCTCATGGGTCGGCGGCGACCGCGACGGCAATCCGTTCGTCACGGACGCGGTCCAGCGGCAGGCGTTCGCGCGTCAGTCGCAGGCCGCGCTGCTGAACTACCTGGAACGCATCCACGCTCTGGGTGCGGAGTTGTCGCTGTCGAGCACGCTGGCCCAGGTGACGCCGGCGCTGCAGGCGATGGCCGACGCCTCGGGCGACACCTCGCCCCAGCGCGGCGACGAGCCCTATCGGCGGGCCCTGCGCGGCGTCTATGCGCGACTGGCGGCGACCTACCCGATCCTGACCGGTGAGGCTCCGCCCCGCCCCTCGCCGCTGTCGGCGCAACCCTACGCCAACGCCCAGGCCCTGAAGGCCGACCTGCAGACCATTCTCGACAGCCTGATCGCCAACCACGGCGACACCTTCGCCATCGGCCCGCTGCCCGAACTGATCCGGGCGGTGGACTGCTTCGGCTTCCACCTGGCGACCCTGGACCTGCGGCAGAACTCGGCGGTGCACGCGCGCACGGTCGCCGAGCTGATGGCGGTGGCCGGGGTCTGCCCCGACTACGAAGCGCTGGACGAGGACGCCCGCCGGGCGCTGCTGCTGTCCGAGCTGGGCCACGGGCGGCTGCTCTATTCGCCCTTCGCCGAGTACAGCGAGGAGACGAACCGCGAGTATGCGGTGCTGGCCCAGGCGGCGCGCTCGCGCCAGCAGTACGGCCGCCAGGCGATCGTCGCCTACATCGTCTCCAACACCACCTCGGTCTCCGACCTGCTGGAGGTCTATGTCCTGCTGAAGGAGGTGGGGCTGTTCCACCCGGGCGCGAGCCCGCGCACCGAAGTGTTCGCCGAGCCGCTGTTCGAGACCATCGGCGACCTGCGCGCCGCGCCGGACACCATGCGCGAATACCTGTCGCTGCCGCTGATCAAGTCGCTGCTGGCCGAGGGCCGGCTGCAGGAAGTGATGATCGGCTATTCGGACTCCAACAAGGACGGCAGCTACCTGACCTCGACCTGGGAGCTGCACCAGGCTTCCCGGGCGCTGCTGGCCGCCACCGAGGCGATGGGCCTGCGGCTGCAGCTGTTCCACGGCCGCGGCGGCACGGTCGGCCGCGGCGGCGGCTCGAGCTACGAGGCGCTTCTGGCCCAGCCCGAAGGCACCGTGCGCGGCCGCATCCGCATCACCGAACAGGGCGAGGTCGTCGCCAACAAGTACGCCGACCCGCAGCTGGCCGACCAGAGCCTGGAGACCATCACCGCCGGAGTGGTGCTGGCCTCGCTGCGCAAGGCCTCGGCCGAACGGCAGGGCGAGAAGCACGCGCCGGTGCTGGACAAGCTCTCCCAGGCCTCGATGGAGGCCTATCGCAACCTGGTCTACGAAACCCCAGGCTTCGTCGACTATTTCTACGCCGCCACGCCGCTGACCGAGATCGTCGACCTGAACATCGGCAGCCGCCCGGCCTCGCGCCAGCCGACCCGCAGCATCGAGGGCCTGCGCGCCATCCCATGGGTGTTCTCCTGGTCGCAATCGCGAACCATGCTGCCCGGCTGGTACGGCTTCGGCTCGGCCATCGAGGCGTCCGGCGTCTCACTGACCGCGCTCAACGAACTGCACGAGGCCTGGCCGTTCTTCGCCACCACGCTGGCCAACATGGAAATGGTGCTGGCCAAGAGCGACATGCTGATCGCCCGGCGCTACGCCGGCCTGGTTGAAGACAAGGCCCTCGCCCAGACAATCTTCGGCCGGATCGAGGCCGAGTGGAACAAGACCGTCGAGGCGCTGCTGAGCATCAGCGGCCAGACCGCCCTGCTCGACCGCCATCCGGACCTGGCCGAGGCGCTGCGCACCCGCCTGCCCTACATCGACCCGCTGAACCACCTGCAGATCGAGCTGATCCGCCGCCGCCGCGCCGGCGACAGCGACGAGGCCGTGCGCGAGGGCATCCACCTGACCATCAACGGGGTCGCCGCCGGGCTGCGCAACAGCGGATAGGCGGGTGACCCGGTCCGCGGGGGCGCCTATGGTCTGGCCAGGCCGCAGCGCATCAGCGGCCGCCAGGCCGAGGGGGCGCCCATGTTCGACGATCTTCCCGATATTCTGCTGCGCCATCGACGGATCGTCGGGCTGGCCGCCATCGCCATCGCCGTCCTGACCTGGGCGATCGACTGGGCGGGCCTGGTCTATCACTGCCCGTTCTGCCGCAGCCAGCGCACGGTGATCGGCCTGCTCGGGCTGCTGATCATGCTGCCCAATCCCGGCCATTGGCTGGTCAGGTACCTGTCGGCGGTGTTCGCGGTCTTCGGCCTCTCGGTCGGAGCGACCCAGCACTTCCGTGGCTGGGCGAAGATCATGTCGGGCAAGTTTACCTGGGGCGAGCACTGGTACATCAACAGCTGGATGCTGTCGGGCTTTGCGATCCTGATCATCACCGCGCTGGTGATGCTGATCTGGCGCTGGCGCAGCCCCGCGGCGACTTCCGGCGGCTGAACGTCAAGAATATGTGCGCGGCTGTCGGATCGGAGGCCGCGCGAACGTCCTTTGGTCTGCACAACCCAAAGGAGGAAGCCCATGCCCTATGTCGACGGTTTCGTGCTCGCCGTGCCCAAGGCCAACCTCGAGGCCTATAAGGACATGGCCCGCAACGCCGGCGCCGTGTGGAAGGACCACGGGGCGCTGGCCTATGTCGAATGCATCGGCGACGACACCCCCTATGGCGAGGTGACCTCGTTCCCGCGGGCGGTCCAGGCCAAGGACGACGAGATCGTGGTGTTCTCGTGGATCGTCTATGCGTCCCGCGCCCAGCGCGACGAGATCAACGCCAAGGTGATGGCCGATCCGCGGATCAAAATGGACCCGGCCAAGATGCCGTTCGACGGACAGCGGATGATCTTCGGCGGGTTCGAAAGCTTCGTCGAGCTCTGACCGCGCAGTGACGCCCGCGGCCCTGAGCCTAGCCCAGGGTCCGGACGTTACATTCGTTTACTTTATTTTTCAATTACTTGTTAGCCACACCATGTAGATCTGCGCCATATCCGCGTCGATGAAGGCCGCTGCCTGGCGGCTTGTCAGGACATGACGCAGATGTGGAAGCACTTGCCAGCGACGCTGGCCTTCGCCGCCGCCATGGCGGCCACCGCCGGCCCGGCCGTCGGCGGGCAGGACGCCGCGGCGACCGCCGCCCGCGCGGCCGAGACCGCGCTCATCTGGGCTGTCATGATCCTGGGTTTCGTGAGCGCGGGCGCCCTGCTCAGACACGACCGCCGGGTGAGCCGTGCACAGGCCATGGCGGCCTGAACGCACGCACAGGCGACCCGCCGAGGTTCCAGGGGCGAGGCCTTTCGAGGCCTCCTCCGGGGGCGGCGGGGAGTCGCGGGAACCCGCTTGTCGGGTTCACCCAGCCCCCCCGCGGCTCCCCGGACACCCCTTGACCGAGCTCGTGGCCCTGCGGCCGAAGCCTCCGATCACTGACGTTTGTAGATTGCGGGTTTGCACCGACGGCGAAAGCGGTGCAGCCTGCTCGACGGACCCGCAAGAAGGTCCGTGACTAGACGATACATGGGAGGAAGGCGCGTGAGACTCGTCGCCTTGATCGCCGTCGTCGGCTTGCTGGCCGCCGGAACGGCGTCCGCGCAGAGCGGACAGGTGCGTAACGACGCCAAGTCGAGCGGCATGCTGATGGCCGCCACCTACAAAACCACGCCTGCCCGCACAGCCACCGGCAACACCGTCAGGTTTACGGCCAAGCCCATCGCAGCCAACGGCGCCAAGCCGCAGGTGTACATCTACAAGGCGCCGATGGCCGTAAAGCCGCTGAAGACCTGGTAGACGGGACGCCCCAGCGCAAGCCCCCCCCCCCCGGACCTGAAGTCTGGGATAATCCCCAACGCATCGACGGCCGGACTAAGGCGCCAGCAGGCGTCTGCAGAGGTCTGCCTGCTGGGCGTCGTTGCTGGTGAGCCCGCCGCCGGCAGCGGCATGCCCTACGCCCATCCGAAGACCCCGTGACGCTCGCCGAAGATCGCGCGCCGGGCGCCAGCCCGCTTCTCCGGAATCTGCGCGACTTAACCGCTCGCCCCGACGAGCGCGGCGACGCGCGTTGCAAATTACCGTCCAGTTGGTATGTAACTGCATGATCCCACCGCGCCGACGCCAGCCCGAAACCACCCGCGCCCAGATCATCGGCGCGGCGATGCGCACCCTGCAGGAAGGCGGCGCGGCCGGCTTCACCCTCGACGCCGTGGTCGCCCGGCTGCCGGTCAGCAAGGGCGCGCTGCTGCACCACTTCCCGAGCAAGGCCGAGCTGCTGCGGGCGCTGGTCGATGAGGCCGGCCAGCGGTTCGCCGGCGCCGTCGAGGCGCTGGCCGCCAAGGACCCGCATCCAGTCGGCCGCTTCTCGCGCGCCTATCTGGCCGCCACGGTGCAGCTGACAATGAGCGAAGACGAGGTGCGCACCAGCAAGGTCGTGCTCGTCGCCTGCCTGCTCGAGCCGGAGCTCGCCGACCGCTGGCGCTGGTGGACCGAGCAGATCACCCGCGACGAGCCGAACGACGCGGTCGGGGCCGACGACGCCCTGCTGCAGCGGCTCGTGGCGGACGGCCTTTGGCTGTCCGACGTGTTCGGGACCAAGGCCGTGCCGATGGAGCAGCGTCGCGTGGTCGGCGCGCTGATGGGCGCCTCGCCGCTGCTGCAGGACGAGGCGACCGCGCCTTAGGCTTCCCACCCGACTGCGTTGCGCAGGCGTATGCCGCTGGCGTGCAGGCTGGAACGCCAGACCCCGCGCAGCGGGACAAGGCTATCGACGACCCGCAGTTCGACATCGCAGGCGGCCAGGGCGGCCGGCAGGTCGGCGACCGCGACCATGGCGCTGGGCGTCACGGCCTGGCGCGACACCCACATGCCGGCGTCGTCGAGGCATTCGAACGGCTCAGCCGACAGCTCGTAGCGGTGGAGCCGTGCGCCGCCCAGGGCCGCGAGCCAGCCCTGCTCCACATAGGCCAGCATCCGCGCCCGGCTTTGGCCCCACCAAGCGGCGCGATCCTCAGCGCTTGTCGTCGCCAGCGGCCAGAGCAGGATGCGCGGGCAGTCGCGCGGGAACAGGTACATCGGCTGATGCGCCTCATCGATCGCCCAGACCAGCGGCCCGTTCAGCCAATCGCGCCCCGGCGGCCGAGGCGACGGGGTTCGCACGGGCCGCGGTTCGAACCTGCTGATCGCCGGATCGTCGCTGAAATGGAACAGCTGCATCGGTCGATTAGGCCCTGCCCGCATCGACGCGTCCACCTCCTCCTAAAACGCCCAGGCGCAGCTAAGGCCGATCGCCGCGCCCTGCTCGCCGGCGGGATCGACGTCGCCGCCCGCCCGCGCCTTGCAGCCGTTCTTCGGACGACGGGCCAGATAGGGGTCGGGATCACGGTCGAAGTCGCCGTGGACGTCGAGGTTGAGCTTGGGCGCCCCGCGGCCGTCGCGGACGGCCAGCCGCGCCTCGCATCGCTCGCGCTCGTCCTCAGTGAGATCAGGCATCCCGCAGCCGATCAAGCCCCGGAGCACCCGCCGCAAGGCCAGCGGCGCGGGCGGCCGCGGCGGGCCCGGAGCGGCGGCGGGTGCGGCGAGATCGGGGTCGTTTCGCTGGATCGGCGCACGTTGCGACGCCCTTGCCGCATGCGGCCGCGGCGGCGGCTCGGGGCGTTGCGGAGGCTCCGCCACTGGGCGGCGCTGGAACGGCGGCGCAATCAGCACCTCCATGACCTGGGTCGCAGGTACGAGCGAGAGCGCGTGACGCTGGACCATGAGCGCGCCCAGGACGACGATGTGCGCGCCGAGCGACATGACCAGCACGATCATCTGCCCGCGCCGCACCGCCACCTCCTCGCGAACTTTACGCTCAACGCTCGCTGTGGCTGAAGGTGGAATTATGGCGCAGCTTGCCTCTGCCCGCCGAGGGCGCCGACCTGCGCAATCACCGGGCTCACTTCGCCTTAAGGATCGGAGCACGGCGCACGACGGCCCATCGGGATCGAACAGCTCAGCTAGGCGTTCCTCACGCGAAACGGAGGGACGCGATGAGCCTGGACAGCCTGATGATCCGCAGCGCCAATCTGCTGGGCGCGCCCTTGAAGGACGCCGCCGGCAAGAAGCTCGGCACGATCCGCGAGGTCTACTTCGAGCGCGATACCGGCCAGGCACGGTTCGTGGCGCTGGAGTTCGGCGGACTGTTCGGCACCAGCGGCAAGTTCCACCCGATCCCCTGGCGGGCCCTGCGCTACGACGAGACGTCGGACAGCTACCTCACCGACCTGACCAAGGACCTGCTTAAGAACAGCCCGGCCTACGACCGCGAGCAGATGAACGAGACGGCCTACGGCTGGAGCGAGCAAGCCGAGCGCTACTTCCGCGTCGATCCGGTCTAGCCGGCCAGGTTGGGGCTCACGACCGCCGGCGCAACGGCGACATCGGCGCGCTGCGCCAGCGCGAGCGTCCGCCAGACGACGACATAGAGCAGCAGGTTGGTGACCGGCAGCAGCTGCACGTGGGTCTGGTAGGCCACCGTCGGGAAAATGACCGGCCCGAGGAAGGCCGCCGCCATCGCGATGCGCGCGCCCGGCGCCAGGGGCGATGTCCGGCCATAATCGGCCAGCAGGCCGATCGGCAGCGCCAGCAGCACCAGGTCGTAGTCGAAGCAATAGGGGCTGACCGCCAGGATCGCCGGAATCGCCAGAGCGACCTTCAGCGACTGGGGCCCCGGCCCGCGCCAGGCGATGAGCGTCGCCACGGCGAGGCCTACGGCCACCGCGGCGTGCGCCGCATAGGCGGCCTTCATCGGCACCCCGAGGCTGGCGAACATCACGAAGACGCTGGGGATCTTGCTCCACGGCAGGTGGCCGCGCTCGAGGATTACCGACACGCGGTCGAAGTTGGCGAAAAACGCCAGCCACGGCTCCGGGCCATAGGCGACATAGGCGATCGCGCAGACGGCGAGCGCGGTGGCCGACGCCGAGGCGAAGGTCTTCCAGCGCCCCTGCACGGCCAGGAGCAACGGCAGCAGCACGCCGAAATGCGGCTTGTAGACCATGAGGCCGATCAGGACGCCGGCCAGCCACGGACGCTTGTCCAGCAACAGCAGTCCGCCGCCGAGCAGCGCGGCGTTCAGAAAGCCGTTCTGCCCGTGCATCAGGTTGATGAAGGTCGCAGGAAAGGCGAGCGCGATCAGCAGCGCATACCGATGGTCGGAAATCCTCCTCACCATCAGCAGGTAGAGCCCGAGGGTGCTCGCGAGCCATCCCGCCAGGGCCACCGGATAGGGGACGAAGGCCAACGGCGCGATGACGAGATTGAACGGCGGCGGATAGTGCCAGAGGAAGATGCTGGTGTTGGCCGGGACCGCCGCCACCTCGCGCGCGTAGATCTTGTAGTAGTCGAACGCGCCGGCCGGGTCGCCCATCCGCGCCAGGTCCGACGCCGCATAGAAGGTGATGAAGTCATAGCCCAGCGGACTGCCGAACGGGTCGAGCCAGTCGTTGCCCGCCATGTAGACCAGCCACGCCACGACAGCGATCGCGTAGCCGACCACCAGCAACAGACTGTAGTTGCGCACGCGGTCGGCGTTCACCAGCCGGTCCAGATCCTGGAGCCTCAACGCCACCTCCCTTGGAAGGCGAGCAAGCTGACGCATCAAGCTTAATAATGCCCTGAGCAAAAAACCGACAGGCGTGAGCGATTTCTCAACCACGACACGCCAGGATCGCGTCATGACGCACGTGAATGCTCATCAAGACGTCCTGACCGCGCCTGCCAGCTGGAAGCCGCTGGGCTTCGATCTGCTGCGCTTTGCGCGGTTCCTGGGCGTGGGCGGGCTGGCCGCCGGCACGAACTTCGCCTCGCGCTTCGCCTGGAGCCTGGTGCTGCCGTTCGAAGCGGCGGTGATCTGCGCATATGCCACGGGCATGGCGCTCGCCTTCGTGCTGTTCCGGATCCTGGTCTTCCCCGGCTCGCCGCTGCCGATCGGCGTGCAGGCGCGCAACTTCCTGATCGTCAACGCGATCGGCGCGACCCTGACCTTCCTGACCGCGACCTTGCTGGTGCGCGGCGTGTTCCCGATGATCGGCTTCACCTGGCATGCCGAAACCGTCGGCCACGCCCTGGCGATCGTCGTGCCGGTGGCGACCAGCTGGATCGGCCACCGCCGCTTCACCTTCGCGCGCGCCGGCTGACCTTTACGTTTCCCTTATGCCCCACGGGCGGGTCCCGTCTCGAACCCTGACGCTTGAGGGGCGCATCCTCCTGGCCTGAAACTGGCTATGGAGGCGCTGCCTTGGCGGATCTCATCTATATCGGCGTCGGCGCGGGGGCGTTCGCCCTGTTCGCGCTGTTCGCCATTGGCCTGAGGCGCGTCTGACGATGTTCGTGGACCTCCTCTGGGCCGCCGGCGCGATCGCCGTGGCCGTCTACATGCTCGCGGCCCTGTTGCGACCCGACCGCTTCTGACGGATAACCGACATGACTTGGCAAGGATGGGCTGAAATCGCCCTGACGCTGGCCGTGGCCATAGGGCTCGGCTGGCCTCTCGGCGTCTATATGTCCCGAGTTTGGAATAGGGAACGCACCTGGCTCGACCCGGTGCTGCGGCCGGTCGAACGGCTGGTCTACGCCGGGTGCGGGGTCGATGCGAACAAGAGCCAGACTTGGTTCTCGTACGCGGCCGCGTTGCTCGCGTTCAACGCCGTCGGCTTCTTTCTGGTCTATGCGATCCTGCGGCTGCAGGGCGGCCTGCCGCTGAACCCGCAGGGCTTCGGCGCCGTCTCCGAGCACCTGGCGTTCAACACCGCCGCAAGCTTCGTCACCAATACCAACTGGCAGTCCTATGGCGGCGAGACGACCATGTCGCAGTTCAGCCAGATGGCGGCCCTGACCGTGCAGAACTTCGTCTCGGCCGGGACCGGCGCGGCCATCGCCGCGGCCCTGGCGCGAGGCTTCATCGGCAATCGCGGCGAAGGCGTCGGCAACTTCTGGGCCGACCTGACGCGCACCACCCTCTATGTGCTGCTGCCGGCCGCGATCGTGCTGGCCGTGACCCTGGTCGCCCTGGGCGTGCCCCAGACCCTGGCCGCCTCGGCGCAGGCTGCCACGCTGGAGGGCGGCGAGCAGAAGCTGTCGCTGTTCGCGGTCGCCAGCCAGCTGGCCATCAAACAGCTCGGCATCAACGGCGGCGGCGTCTTCAACGTCAATTCCTCCCACCCGTTCGAGAACCCGACCCCGCTGACCAACTTTCTGACCGCGGTTTCGATCAATGTGCTCGGCTGGGCCGCGTTCTTCGCCTTCGGCCGCTCGGCGCGCGCGTTCAAGGACATCCGCGCCCTGGTCGCCGCCGCAGCGGTGCTGCTCTCGCTGGGCGCCGCCGGCGTCTACTTGGCCGAGACCCAGCCTGCGCCGGCCCTGGTCGCCGCCCATGTCGACGCCAGCGCCAACATGGAAGGCAAGGAGGTCCGCTTCGGCCCGGCCGCCTCGGCCGCCTGGACCGCGCAGACCACCGGCGCCTCGAACGGCTCGGTGAACGCCATGCACGGCAGCTACATGCCGCTGGGCGGCGGGATCGCGATGTTCCTGATGATGCTGGGCGAGATTCTGCCCGGCGGCATCGGCTCGGGCATCGCCATCATGGTGGTGATGGCCCTGCTGTCGGTGTTCATCGCCGGGCTGATGGTCGGCCGCACGCCCGAGTACCTCGGCAAGAAGGTCGAGGCCCGGGAGATCAAGCTCGCCATGCTGGCCGTGCTGGTCGTTCCGTTCTCGATGCTCGGTTTCTCGGCGATCGCCGCCGTGTTGCCGGAGGCGCTGAAGGGCCTGCTGAACCAGGGCCCGCACGGTCTCTCGGAGATCCTCTACGCCTACGTCTCGACCACCGCCAACAACGGCTCGGCCTTCGCGGGCCTTACCGCCAACGCGCCCTGGTGGAACACTACGCTTGGCCTGGCCATGCTGATGGGCCGCTTCGTGCCGATCGTCGCGGTCCTGGCCATCGCCGGCTCCCTGGTCGCCAAGCCCAAGCTTGCCCCGTCGACCGGAACCCTGCCCACCGACAGCGCCCAATTCGTGGGCCTGCTGATCGGGATCATCCTCATCCTCGGCGGCCTGCAGTTCTTCCCTGCCCTCGCCCTCGGCCCGATCGTCGAGCACTTCCAAGTGCTCGACGCCGTGGCTGGCCGCTGAACTTCGCAAGGCGTCTGAACATGACTGCGTCCTATGCACCGCAGGGAGAGGGCCGTCGCAAGGCCTCGACCCTCGCCACCAGCCTGTCCGGCCCGATGATCGTGCGCGCCGCGCGCGACGCGGTGGTCAAGCTCGCCCCCCGCAAATTGACCGGCAATCCGGTGATATTCGCCACCTGGATCGTCGCGCTGCTGGCCACGGCCTCGACGATCAACGAGATCGCGCTGGGCCGCGACTTCGGCTTCGAGATCCAGATCGCCCTCTGGCTCTGGGCCACGGTGCTCTTCGCCAACCTGGCCGAGAGCGTCGCCGAGGGGCGCGGCAAGGCGGCGGCCGACTCGCTGCGCGCCGCCCGCGTCACCACCAAGGCCAAGCTGATCATCGACCCGGCCAGCAACGCCTTCGTGCCCACCCCGGCCCATAAGCTGGGCGTCGGCGAGGTGGTTCTGGTCGAGGCCGGCGACGTGATCCCGGCCGACGGCGAAATCATCGAGGGCGTCGCCTCGGTCAACGAGGCCGCCATCACCGGCGAATCCGCCCCGGTGATCCGCGAGAGCGGCGGCGACCGCTCGGCCGTCACCGGCGGCACCACCGTGGTCTCCGACTGGATCAAGGTGCGGATCACCTCCGAGGCCGGCCAGACCTTCCTCGACCGCATGATCGCCATGGTCGAGGGCGCCGACCGCCGCAAGACGCCCAACGAGATCGCCCTGGCCGTGCTCCTGGCCGGCCTGACCCTGGTGTTCCTGATCGCGGTCGTGACGCTGCTGGGCCTCGGCAAGTTCTCGGGCGTGCAGCTCTCGCCGATGGTGCTGGGCGCGCTGTTCATCACCCTGATCCCGACCACCATCGGGGGGTTGCTGTCTGCCGTGGGCATCGCGGGCATGGACCGCCTGCTGAAGGTCAACGTGCTGGCCACCTCCGGCCGCGCGGTCGAGGCGGCAGGCGACGTCGACACCCTGCTGCTCGACAAGACCGGAACCATCACCTTCGGCAACCGCATGGCCACCGAGGTCGTCGCCGCCCCCGGCGTGCGCGAGGACGCGGCGCTGCGCGCCACCCTGATGGCGTCGCTGGGCGACGAGACGCCCGAGGGCCGCTCCATCGTCGACCTGATCCGCGCCCAGGGGATCGACGTCGAGGCCCCGGACGGTGCGACCATCATCCCGTTCAGCGCCGTGACCCGGCAGTCGGGCATGGACGTCGGCGGCCGGTCCTGGCGCAAGGGAGCGGTCGACGCGATGATCCGCAGCCTGGACCTGGCCCCGCATCAGGTCCCGGCCGAGCTGACGGCGGCGGTCGACCGCATCGCCCGCTCGGGCGGCACCCCGCTGGCGGTCAGCGAGGACGGCGCCCTGGTCGGCGTCATCCACCTGAAGGACGTCGTGAAGCCCAATGTGAAGGAGCGGTTCGCCGACCTGCGCCGCATGGGCCTGCGCACGGTGATGATCACCGGCGACAATCCGGTCACCGCCGCGGCCATCGCGTCAGAGGCCGGGGTCGACGACTTCCTGGCCGAGGCCACCCCCGAGGACAAGCTGCGGCTGATCCGCGAGGAACAGGCCAAGGGACGGCTGGTGGCTATGTGCGGCGACGGCGCCAACGACGCTCCGGCCCTGGCCCAGTCCGACGTCGGCGTGGCCATGCAGACCGGGGCCCAGGCCGCGCGCGAGGCCGGCAACATGGTCGACCTCGACAGCGACCCGACCAAGGTCATCGAGATCGTCGAGGTGGGAAAGCAGATGCTGATCACCCGCGGAGCCCTGACGACCTTCTCGATCGCCAACGACGTGGCCAAGTACTTCGCGATCATCCCGGCGATGTTCGTGACCGCCCTGCCCGCGCTGGGCGCCCTGAACATCATGGGGCTGTCGAGCCCGCAGAGCGCCATCTTGTCGGCGGTGATCTTCAACGCCCTGATCATCGTGGCGCTGATCCCGCTCGCGTTGCGCGGCGTACGCTACCGGGCGATCGGAGCGGCCAAGCTGCTATCGCGCAACCTGCTGCTCTACGGCCTGGGCGGCCTGGTCGCCCCGTTCGTCGGCATCAAGCTGATCGACCTGCTGATCTCCGGCCTCGGCCTCGCGTGATGCTGATGCGCGAAACCCTCGTCTCGCTCGGGCTGATCGCCCTGCTGTTCGCCTGCGCCTTCCTCGGCGGGATCGTCTGAGGCTCCCAATGATCAACGCCTCCAAGAACACTCTTACCAGGACCTCCCCGATGTCTCTCTTCCGCCTCCGCCGTCACAGCCTGGCTGGCGCCGGCTTCGCCGCGATCTCGCTCTTCGCCGTTCCCGCCTTCGCTGAAGACACCAGCCCGATCGACCTGTCGTTCAACGTCGGCGCCGCGACCGACTACGTGTGGCGCGGAGTCAGCCAGACCGACGAAAGCCCGCAGATCTCGGGCGGCGTCGACGCGACGGTCGGCGGCCTGGTCTATGCCGGCGGCTGGCTGTCCAACGTCGACTTCGGCAACGACACCGACTTCGAGCTCGACCTCTATGCCGGCGTTCGGCCGCAGCTCGGGCCGGTCAGCCTCGACCTCGGCGTCGTCTACTACGGCTACATCAACGCACCGACCGGGTCGGAACAGGACTTCATCGAGTTCAAGGTCGCCGGCTCGGTCCCGGTCGGCCCGGCCACCCTCGGCGCCGGCGTCTATTATTCCGACGACTTCTTCGGGGGGACCGGCAAGGCCACCTACTTCGAACTCAACGGCTCGACGCCGGTCGCCGAGAAAGTCTCCGTCTCAGGCGCCGTCGGCTATCAGGACGTCGACTACGAGGGCGACTACACCACCTGGAACCTCGGCGTCGGCTACGCTCTCACCGACTTCCTCGGTGTCGACCTGCGCTATCACGACACCGACGAGCACGACTTCGGCGATCTCTACGAGAGCCGCGTCGTCCTCGGTCTCAAGGCCGCTTTCTAAGGAGGCGTGACCATGCTTTCCCTTATCCGCCCCGCCCTCGTCTCGATGGCTTTCTTCACCCTGCTGCTAGGCTTGGCCTATCCGCTCCTGATCACCGGCGTCGGCCAGGCCGCCTTCCCGAAACAGGCCAACGGCAGCCTTGTCGTCGAAGGCGGCAAGGTGGTCGGGTCCGAGCTGGTCGGCCAGAACTTCGCCGCGCCGCAGTACCTGCACCCGCGCCCCTCGGCCGCCGGCGCCGACGGCTACGACGCCGCCGCCTCGTCCGGCTCGAACCTCGGCCCGCTCAACCCCGACCTCGCCACGCAGGTCGCCGAGCGCGCCGCGGCGCTGCGCGCGCAAGGCGTCAACGGGACAATCCCGGCCGACGCGGTGACCGCCTCGGCTTCGGGCCTCGACCCGGACGTCTCGCCGCAATACGCCCTGCTGCAGGCCGATCGCATCGCCAAGGCCCGGAGGGTGGATCCGGGGCTGGTGCGCGCGCTGTTGCAGAGCCATGTGGAAGGGCGCACCTTCGGCGTCCTCGGCCAGCCGAGGGTCAATGTGCTGATGACCAACCTCGCCCTCGACGCCCGCTTCCCGCCCCCGACCCGATGAGCATGGACGAACCCCGACGCCCGGACCCGGACGCCCTGCTGGCGGCCACCCAGAGGCCGGGCCGAGGGCGGCTCAAGGTGTTCCTTGGGATGTCGCCCGGGGTGGGCAAGACCTTCGAGATGCTGCGCGCCGCTCGCCGCCGAAAGGCGGAGGGCGGCGACGTCGTGGTCGGGGTGGTCGAAACCCATGGCCGGAGAGAGACGCAGTCGCTGCTGCGCGGGCTGGAGGTGATGGCCCGGCGTCCGATCGAGTATCGCGAACGGACGCTGCTGGAGTTCGACCTGGACGCGGCCTTGGACCGGCGGCCACAGCTGCTGCTGGTCGACGAATACGCCCATTCCAACGCGCCCGGATCGCGCCACGCCAAGCGCTGGCAGGACGTCGAGGAGCTGCTAGGCGCGGGGATCGACGTGTGGACGACGCTGAACGTCCAGCACCTGGAGAGCCTGCGCGAGGTGGTCTGGAAGATCACCGGCGTGCGCCAGCGCGAGACGGTGCCCGACAGCGCCCTGTCGCGCGCCGACGAGATCGAGCTGATCGACATCACGCCGTCCGAGCTGCGCGAGCGGATGGCCGAGGGCAAGGTCTATATCGGCGACACCGCGCGGCTGGCGGCCGAGCGGTTCTTCAAGCCCGAGAACCTGACCGCCCTGCGCGAACTGGCGCTGCGCCGCGCCGCCCAGACGGTCGACGACCAGCTGATCGGGGCCATGAAGGCGGCCGGCGTCGAGGGGCCTTGGGCCGCCGGAGAGCGGATCCTGGTGCTGGTCGGGCCGGACGGCGCAGCCGGGGCGCTGGTGCGGACCGGCCGGCGGCTGTCGGACATGATGATGGACGCGCCCTGGATCGTGGCCCATGTCGAGCGGCCCAACGCGCGCCCCGCCCCCGCCGGCGGCCAGGCGCGTCTGAACGAGGCGCTGAAGCTGGGCGAACAACTGGGCGCGGCGACGGTGGTGCTGACCGGCGACGACCTGGTCGCCAGCGTGCTCGACTATGCGCGGCGCAACAACGTCACCCAGATCGTGGTCGGCAAATCCGGCCGCCGCCGGCGCAACCCGTTCCACCGCTCGCTGATCCGTACCCTGCTCGACGAGGCGCGGGGCGCGGCCCTGCACGTGGTCACCGAGCAAGGCGAGCCCGATCCGGCGCCGGTGCGGCATTCGACGCCGCTGCGGGCCTGGCCATGGGCCGGGCACGCCGGGTCCGTGGGCCTGGTCGTCGTCGCGGCCCTGCTGGCCAGCGTTACGTTCCACGTCGCCGAGACCGCCAACCTGGCGATGATCTTCATGCTGAGCGTGCTGGTCAGCGGCCTGGCGTTCGGGCTCTGGCCGGCGCTGACCGCCGCGGCGTTGAGCGCCTTCATCTACAACTTCTTCTTCCTGGAGCCGCGGCTGACGGTGCGGATCGGCCATCCCGCCGACGTGCTGACCTTCGGGGTGTTCTTCGCGGTCGCCCTGACCACCGGCTGGCTGACGGGCCGCATCCGCGATCAGGCCCGGGCGGTTGCGCAGCGGGCCTCGGCGATCTCAGCGCTGCTGGCCGCCAGCCGCCGCCTCTCCTCGGCCGCCAAGCAGGACGCCGCGGCCCAGGCCCTGGCCGAGCAGCTGGCCGCCGCCACCAGCGGCGCTGCGGTGGTGCTGACCCCCGAACGGGACGACCTGGCGCTGACCGCCGCCTCGCCGGGACTGGACGCCCTGGCGCCGGGCGATATGGCCGCCGCACGCTGGGCCTGGGAAAAGGGCGAGCCGGCCGGAGCCGGCACCGGCACCCTGCCCAACTCCGCCTGGAGCTTCCGGCCGCTGCAGGGCGTCAAGGCCCGCGCCGGCGTCGCCGGGGTCGAACCGCGCGCCCTGGCCGCCGAAGACAACGAACGCTTCGTCGCCGCCCTGCTCGACCAGGGCGCGGTCGCCCTGGAGCGCGCCGAGTTCGCCGCCCAGGCCGCCGACGCCGAGGCGCTGCGCCGCACCGACCGCCTGCGCGGGGCGCTTCTGAACTCGGTCAGCCACGACCTGCGCACGCCGCTGTCGACGGTTCTGGGCTCGGTCACGACGCTTCTGGATTACGGAAAATCGTTGAAACCCAATGTCCAGCGCGACCTTCTTCAGTCGATACGCGAGGAGGCCGAGCGGCTGAACCGCTATGTCGGCGACCTGTTGGACATGACCCGGCTGGAAGGCGGCGCGCTGGTCACCCGCCGCGAGTGGGTCGATATCCGCGACGTGCTGCGCGCGGCGGTCGAGCGGGTGCAGCGGCGGCTGGACAAGCGCAGCGTGGCGCGCGACTTCCCCGACCAGCTGTCGATGGTCAAGGCCGACGCATCGCTGCTGGAGCAAGCCCTGGTGAACATCCTGGAGAACGCGATCGCCTACAGCCCCGACGGCTCGGCGATCGAGGTCGCCGCCTATGAGGACCGCGGCAACGTGGTGATCTCCATCGAGGATGAGGGGCGCGGCATCCCGACCGAGGAGTTGGAACGCGTGTTCGAGAAATTCCGGCGGATGGAAGAAGCCACCGACCGCGGCAAGGGCGCGGGCCTGGGCCTGGCGATCTCGAAGGGCTTTGTCGAGGCGATGGGCGGGCGGATCGCCGCCGCCAGCCCGATCCACGACGGCCGCGGAACCCGTATCCTGATCAGCCTGCCTAAGGAGCACGTCATGCCGGGGCACATGCTGTGAGCGCCAGCCGCCCGCGCATCCTGGTCATCGACGACGAGCCGCAGATCCACCGGTTCCTGCAGCCGGCTCTGGAGGCGGCCGGCTATGAGCCCGTGCGCGCCGACACCGCCGCCGACGGCCTGAAGGAAATCGCCCGCAAGGCGCCCGACGCGGTGGTGCTGGACCTCGGCCTGCCCGACTTCGACGGCAAGGAGGCGCTGACCCGCGCACGCGCCTTCTACGATGGTCCGATCATCGTGCTCTCGGCTCGAGACAAGGAGACCGAGAAGATCGACACCCTCGACATGGGGGCGGACGACTATGTGGAAAAGCCGTTTGGAGTCGGGGAGTTGCTGGCGCGGCTTCGTGTCGCCCTACGCCACCGGCTGAAGTCGACCGGGGCCGAGCCGGTGGTGACGGCCGGCGACCTTACCGTCGACCTGGTCAAGCGGCTGGTGACCCGCGCAGGCCACGCCATCCGCCTGTCGCCCAAGGAATACGACCTGTTGGCGCAGCTGGTCGCCGGCGGCGGCAAGGTGGTCACCCACCGCCAGCTGCTGACCGCTGTCTGGGGGCCGGCCCACGAGGCCGACGTCCAATACCTTCGGGTGTTCGTCGCCCAGCTGCGCCAGAAGGTCGAGCCGGACCCGGCCGCCCCGACCCTGATCACCACCGAGCCTGGGGTCGGCTATCGCTGGACCGGCTGAAGCGCCCCGCGCTTGGTCAGGGCCAGCACCCCGTCATAGGGGATCGCCGGGATCTCCCGAAGCCGCATCCGCCACCAGGCGCCCCAGCCCATCTGGCGCGGGCCAGCCGGCACCGAGCCGTCGGCGCTGGCGACGCCGAGCGCGGCGAAGCACAGCCGCGTGCGCGGGGTGTGATAGCTGTCGGTGCAGACGATCACGCCAGGCAACCCACGCGCACGGACATATCGCGCGGCGGCGACGACGGTCTGCAAGGTGTCGAGGCTGCCTTCGTCCAGCACCAGCCGCTCGGCCGCCAGCCCCATGACGGTCAGCCGCTCAGCCATGATCGAGGCCTCGGACGGCCCGTAGCGGCCGACCCCGCCGGAACAGAACACCAGGCTGGCGGGATGCGCCTCGGCCAGCCGAAAGCCGCCCTTGATGCGGCGGATCAAGGCGGGGCTGGCCTGACCGTCCGGGCGGACGGCGGCGCCGAGGATGACGATGAGAGGATCGGACACGCGCGGAGAATGGCGACGCGCGGCCGCGGGCGCTAGGCCCCCGCGTTCATCGGCGGGCGGTATTCCTCAAGAAGGTCCTCTTGCTCCGCCAGGCGCACGGCGCTGCGCACGTTGAGGCGGGTCAGCACGTCAGCGTCGTCGCCATAGGTGTCGCGCGCATAGGCCAGTTGCTCGCGCCAGGCGATCCGCGCCAGGCTGTCGGTCTCACCGACGAACAGGATGTCGATCCCGCGATCGGCCGGCTTGCAGATCACGTAGTTCGCGCCGGCCGGCGGCAGAACGCGATCCTCCTCCAGGGCAGAATACCGGTAAAGGGCGCCGGACTTACCGGCGATTTCGACGTGACGACGGGTCAACCCACGCTCCCGACCTATAGGCGCTTGATCAGGGGACGGACCGAGCCGCCCCGGCCCCCTTAGGGCCTGCGACTTGGGCGAAATCTTGGCCGCCGCCTGCGACCTAGGATCACCTTGTCGCGAGACGCGTTGGATAGGCTGGCGCCACGGAACAACCTTCGCCATAAGGCGTTCGGCGTGTTGAGGCGGCTCTGCTAGGTTCAAGCTTGAGGCGTTTCGACTCAAGCGGACGCAAGCTGACGAGGCCCGACGCGAGCCGATGGAACGACCCGCCGATTTCAGCGTGATGGAGACCGATGGCGGCCGCCGGGCGGTGCTGTCGGGCGACTGGACGGCGACGGCGGCCGGTGACGCGGTGAGCCGTCTGGTGGCCGCCGTCCGCCGCGAGCCGCTCTCCGGGATGGACCTGACCAGCATCCGCCGGCTCGACACCGCGGGGGCCTACGGCATCCTGCGCGCGGTCGCCGACCATTCCGTCGCCGACCATATCGAAGCCCGCCCCGAAACTCACAGGCTGCTGGAACTGGTCGCCGCTGCGGCCCGCAACAAGCCGGCCAAACGCCAGGAACCCCGCGGCTTCTACGAGCTGGCGATCCGCACCGGACGCGGGGTGTTCAACCTCGGCGCCGAAATCTTCGAGACCATGGTGTTCGTCGGCCACCTGCTGGTGGTCGTCGGCCGCACGATCGCCAACCCGGGGCGCATCCGCTGGGCCGCCTGCGTGTCGCTGGCCGAGCGGGCGGGGCTGGACGCGATCCCAATCGTCACCCTCACCTCGTTCTTCATCGGCGCCGTCGTCGGGCTGCTGGGCGCCAACATGCTGCGGCAGTTCGGGGCCGAGGTGTTCGCCGTCGAACTGATCGGCATCGCCGTGTTCCGCGAGTTCAACATCCTGATCACCGCCATCCTGCTGGCGGGCCGCTCGGCCTCGTCCTTCGCCGCCGAGATCGGCTCGATGAAGATGAACCAGGAGGTCGACGCCATGAAGGTTCTGGGCGTCGATCCGTTCGAGGCGCTGGTCTTTCCGCGCTTCGCCGCCCTGCTGACGATCATTCCGCTGCTGACCTTCGTGGCGACGATATCGGGGCTGATCGGCGGCCTGTTGGTGACCTGGACGGTCCTCGACCTCGGCCCGTCGTTCTTCCTGCAGCGGATCCTGGACAATGTCGGACCGACGCATTTCTGGATCGGCCTGTCGAAGGCGCCGATTATGGCCGCAGTGATCGCGGGCATCGGCTGCCGCCAGGGCATGGAGGTCGGCGGCGACGTGGAGTCGCTCGGCCGCCGGGTCACCGCCGCGGTCGTGCATGCCATTTTCGCCATCATCCTGATCGATGCGGTCTTTGCGCTGATCTACATGCAGTTGGATGTCTAAGTGGCGGATTTAGCCGATCAATCCCTGCTCGACGACGACGCCCCGGCCATTGAGGTGCGAGGCCTGCGCTCGCAGTTCGGCGACCATGTGGTGCACGACAACCTCGATCTGACCGTTGAGCGCGGCGAGGTGCTGGGCGTGGTCGGCGGGTCGGGCACCGGCAAGTCGGTGCTGCTCAACTCGATCATCGGCCTGCGGCAGCCGGACGCCGGCACGGTCAAAGTGCTGGGCCAGGACATTCAGCGCACGAGCCGCCGCCGCTGGTCGGAGATCGAGAGCTGCTGGGGCGTGCTGTTCCAGCAGGGGGCGCTGTTCTCGAACCTGACCGTGCGCGAGAACGTCGCCGCGCCGATGTACGAGCACACCAAGCTGCCCCGCCGCGTAGTGCACGAACTGGCCGATCTGAAGATCGCGCTGGTCGGCCTGCGCCCCGGCGCCGGCGACCTGAAGCCGGCCGAGCTGTCCGGCGGCATGCGCAAGCGTGCGGGCCTGGCGCGGGCGCTGGCCCTGGACCCTCAACTGCTGTTTCTCGACGAACCGACCGCGGGCCTGGACCCGATCGGCGCCGGCGCCTTCGACGAGCTGATCCGCGATCTGTCCGACAGCCTCGACCTGACGGTTTTCATGATCACGCACGACCTCGACACGCTCTACTCGATCACCGACCGCGTGGCCGTCCTGGCCGACAAGCACGTGGTCGAAGTAGCGCCCGTCGCCGAGCTCGAGCGTTCACAGCATCCGTGGATCCAAGAGTACTTCCTTGGACCGCGCGGCCGCGCCGCGGCCGTTGCGGCCCATAGAGCCGGGAAACCAGCCTGATGGAAAAAGACGCCAACTACGCCCTGGTGGGCTTCTCGACCCTGCTGCTGGTGACCGGCCTGCTGATCTTCGTGGTCTGGCTGGCGCGGCTGAGCTTCGCCCAGGACTACGATGTCTATGACATCATCTTCCAGGGCCCGGTGCGGGGCCTGAGCCAAGGCGGCGAAGTGCACTTCAACGGCATCAAGGTCGGCGAAGTGACGAAGATCCAGCTAGACCCGGCCGATCCGAACAGAGTCATCGCCCGCGCCCGCGTGACGTCGGACGTGCCGATCCGCGTCGATTCCTACGCCACCCTCGAGCCGCAGGGCATCACCGGCATCAACTACGTGCAGATCACCGCCGGAACGCCGGCTAAGCGACTGCTGAAGGACACCGTCGATCCCGGGAAGGTGCCCAAGCTGCGCACCCAGCGCAGCGCGCTGTCGGACCTGCTGGAAGGCGGCGGCACCGTGCTGACCCGCACGGTCGAGGCGCTGGACCGCGTCAACCGCGTGCTCTCCGACCAGAACATCAAGAAGTTCGGCGACGCGGTCGAGGACGCTCAGGCCGTCACCGCCGAACTGCGCGAACGCAAGGCCCTGATCGCCGACGCCCAGAAGGCGCTGCAGAACATCGACGCCGCCGCCGTCCAGATCGCCGAGCTCAGCAAGTCGAGCCAGGCCCTGGTCGACGGCGAAGGCAAGCGCACCCTGGCCAACCTGGCCGACGCCGCTGGCGAGGCTCAGGTCGCCGCCAAGGACATCCGCACCATGGTCGGGCGTCTAGACGGCCCGGCCAACGAGTTCGCGACCAACGGGCTCCCGCAGCTCACCTCGGCGATCCAGTCCCTGCAGCAGACCGCCGATTCCCTGGATCGGCTGATCCGCGACATCGAAGCCAACCCCCGCGGCCTGGTCGGCAAGTCCCCGGCCCAGGAGGTCAAGGTCAAGCCATGAACGCCCTGAAGCGCACCCTCCCCGCCCTCGCCCTGATGGCCTGCTCCGCCCTGCTCGCCGGCTGCATTACCCTGCTACCAGACGAGAAGCCGGCTCAGCTCTATCGGTTCGACGGCGACATCCAGGCGGCGGCGGCCGGCCAGACGGCTCGGTTCACGATCGCCCGGCTCGGCGGGTCCTTCGTGCAGTCGGCCGCCAACGACCGCATCCTGACCATCAACGGCAGTCGGGCGGCCTACATCGCAGACGCGCGTTGGGTCTCCCCGGCTTCAGTGCTGTTCAACGAGTCGCTATCGCGGGCGTTCGACACCAACACCGGCGCCGCGCGGCTGCTCACCCGCGGCGACTTCGGCAAGGCCGACTACATCCTGCGGGTCGACGTCACCCAGTTCGAGGCCGAGTACAACCAGGGCTCAAAGGCCGCGCCTGAGATCGTCGTCACCTTGCGGGCGACCCTGACCGGCTCGGATCGGGTGCTGGCGGGCTCGCGCAATTTCGAAACCCGGGTGCGCGCCACCAGCAACCGCGTCTCGTCCATCGTCGAGGCTTATGACGAAGCGGTCAGCCAGGCGTTGGGCGAACTCGTCGCCTGGACCAACGGCCGAGGCGCCTAGGCTTCCAGCCCGGCGATGCGCTTGGCCGCGGTGACCGTGTTCTGCAGAAGGCACGCCACCGTCATCAGGCCGACGCCGCCCGGCACCGGGGTGATCGCGCCGGCGACGGCCGAAACTTCCTTGTAGGCCACGTCGCCGACCAGCTTGGTCTTGCCCTCGGCGGCCTTGACCGGATCGCGGAACGGCACGCGGTTGATGCCGACATCGATCACCGTGGCGCCCGGCTTGATCCAGTCGGCCTTGACCATCTGCGGGCGGCCGACGGCGGCCACCAGGATGTCGGCTTCACGGCAGACGGCGGCCAGGTCCTGGGTGCGCGAATGGGCGATGGTCACCGTGCAGTCGGCGGCCAGCAGCAGCTGCGCCACCGGCTTGCCGACCAGCACCGAGCGGCCGATCACGACGGCGCGCTTGCCGGTCAGGTCGCCCAGCGTCTCGCGGAGCAAAATCATGCAGCCGAGCGGCGTGCAGGGCACCAGCGAGGGCAGCCCCTGGGCCAGCCGGCCGGCGTTGACGACGTGCAGGCCGTCGACGTCCTTGGCCGGGTCGATGGTCTCGATGACCGCCTTTTCGTCCAGGCCCTTGGGCAGCGGCAGCTGCACCAGGATGCCGTGGATCGTCGGATCGACGTTGAGCTGGCGCACCAGGGCCAGCAGGTCGTCCTGGCTGACGTCGGCCGACAGGCGATGGGTGACCGAGTGCATGCCGGCGGCCTTAGAGTGCTCGCCCTTGGAGCGGACATAGACCTGGCTGGCGGGATCCTCGCCGACCAGCACCACGGCCAGGCCCGGCTGCAGGCCGTGCTGGGCCTTGAGCGCGGCGACCTCCTGCGCCACCTCGGCACGCAGGCGCTCGGCCGTGATCTTGCCGTCGATGATCTGGGCCTGGGACATGCGCTCTCCTAGGGGCGGGTCGGAACTGGCGCAGCCAGTACCCGTTCAGCCTGCGCCGCGCAATGCGGCGGGACCTCCAGACATGAGCGGCAAAGTCACCCACGTCTTCACCCAGTTCGCCACCGACGTCTCGCGATTGACCGGGCGCCCGCTGGCGTTCGTCGTCTGTTGCGTCCTTGTCGTCCTATGGGCGATCAGCGGGCCGCTGTTTGGTTTTTCGGACACCTGGCAGCTGGTGATCAACACCTCTACGACCATCGTGACCTTCCTCATGGTGTTCCTGATCCAGAACACTCAGAACCGGGACAATAGCGCCCTGCACGCTAAGCTCGACGAGCTGATCCGCGTTTCGAAGGCGCATAACTCGTTCATCGGCATAGAGAATTTGCCGGACAAGGACCTCGAGGAGATCCTCAGCGAACTCGACGAGGCCTCGACCCGAGCAAGGCAGGAGGCCGGCGCCCCGAGCCACCGACGCCAGCCGAAGACCAAGGCGGCGCCTCGCCGCCCCGCCCGCAAACGCACCTAGCGGCGCATCCAGGCAGCCACCGCCCAGGCGTGGGAATCGTGGCGCAGGGCGGCGATCGCCTCCAGCGGGGACAACCACACAAGCATATGATCTTCTTCGATTTTCGACGCCGCATCCTCGGCGACGAGGTCGAGGACGAAGAAGGCGCTGCGGTTGTTCCAGGCCTCCCCCTCGGTGTTGACGAAGAACTGGTCGGCCATAGCATAGGGCTCGCGGACGGCGACCTTCAGGCCGGCCTCCTCGCCGAACTCGCGCACCACGCCCTGCTCCGGACTCTCGCCGGGATCGACCCCGCCGCCGGGCAGGTCGATCCAGGTCGCACCGTCAGGTTTTTCGATCCGCACCACGGCAACCTGCCCGTCGCGTTCGAGGATCCCGAACGCCGCGGGGCGGTCGGCATAGGTCCGTCCGGCCCTGCGATCGCCGAACTGAGGCGCGACGCGCATCGGCTCAGTCCTTGCCGTACAGGGAATCGAACGGATCGGCCTTGCCCGCCAGCACGTCATCGACGCGCAGCACCGGCCAACCGACGGTCGCCTTGTCGCTGCCGCGCCAGGCCGAAACGACCATGTCGCGCAGTTCCGATGCCCCGACCGCGAGGCGGCCGGCGGCGAACTCCACGCCCCGGCGATCGCCGGCCGCCAGCCCGCCGGCCTTCTCCAGCTCGTAGAGCGGGATCACGTAAGCGCCTGTATCGGTAAGATAATCGACGGTCCGCGTCTCGATCGGGCAATCGCACGCCTTCAGAGGTTGCATGCGTATCGCCACATCGGCAGGTTTGACGTTCGCGAAGACGAACTCGCTCTCGAACGGACCGTGGATGCGGGCGGTCGTATAGCCCTTGGGGTTCGGGTACTCGCCCCATCCGTTGTAGTGCACGGTGACGTGCAGCGGCTGGGCGCCGTCGCCAACGAAGTGCGAGAGGTCGCCGATGGTCTGGAGGATCTGGGCTTCGCGGCGGACCAGGTCACGCTTATACCAGGCCTTGCGCACCGGGTTCTTCTCGCGCGCGGCCATATAGGTCAGCACCCGCCAGTAGCCAAAGTCCTTGGTCAGCTGCTGGTGGCGGTCGACGATCGAATACGGCAGGTAGCCGGCCTTCCAGCTGTCGAGGCCGGCGGCCTGCAGGCCCTTTTCGTAGTCGGCGCGGTTGGCGGGCAGCGGCTTGAACGACGGGCCGCCGAGCAGCTTGCCCTCCTCGTCGAGGTCGAGGAAGTGGCCGGCGTCGCGGTTGTGATCGTGAATCCGGCCCGCCCCCTTGGAGCGGTCCTGCTCACGCGAGAGCTCGCCGATGTCTCGCACCGCCGCCGGCGTGCGCAAGAAAGCCGGAACCTCGGCGGGCAGCGCGCGGGCGGCCGCCTCGCCGACCATCCGGTGCCCCATCGCGCCCCAAGCGTGGGCCTGGGCGGGCAGGATACAGAGCGCGGCGACGGCGGCGAGCAGCTGAGCTTTCATGCGATTCCGTTTATGCGATCTTGAGCGCGGCCTCCACCCGCTTCACCCAGGCCTGGACGCGCGGGTAACGAGCGAGGTCGAAGCCGCCCTCGTGGGCGACGCGGGTGTAGGCGACGAGTGCGACGTCCGCGAGACTGGGGACTTCGCCGACCAGGAACGACGAGGCCGCCAGGCCGTCTTCCAGCCGCTGCAGCGCGCCGTTGCCGCGTTCCACGAGCCGGGCTTCGAGTTCGGAGACCGGCTTTCCGGCGTAGCGGACCTGGAAGCGGGCCACGGCGACGTAGGGCTCGTGGCTGTACTGCTCCCAGAACATCCATTCGAGCATCCGCGCGCGGTCGTAGGCGTCGGCCGGGATCAGATCCGAGCCTTCGGCCAGGTGGACGATGATCGCGTTTGACTGGGCCAGCGGACGCCCGTCGCCCAGCACCACCAGAGGCACCTGGCCGGCTGGATTGAGCGCCAGAAACTGAGCCGTGCGCGACTCGCCGCGCAGGATGTCGGTCTCGATCCACTCGTATTTACGGCCAAGATAGTCGGCCACCCACTTCACCTTCAGGCAGTTGCCCGAGATGGAATCGCCATAGATGCGCATGCCTCAACCCCTTGCTTCTCAAAGGGTTGATAGCCTTCCGCGGGCTGTGCTCAAAGCGCTCGTGGCGATATGTCGCGAGAGGGTGCGGTTCACGTGGGGTTGATCTCTCGCTCGGAGTCCGGGTACGAAGACCGCCGCTGCCAAGATCAACGACGAAGGAGCCGCCGTCATGCGACGTCGCCTCGCCGCCCTTGCCGCCCTCCCCTTCTTCTTTGGGCTGACGCAAAGCGCACAAGCTGCGCCTCAATCGGACCCGCTCGGGGACCTGATTGTTTCGGCCCTGACCGGCGCCCTGCCGGGCACCCCGGACTTCCGGATGAAGGCCACCCTCTATCATGCCGGCGCCAAGGGCGTGGGCGGCCTAGACTCGCTCGGCTGCAAGGTGGTCGCGATGCGCACCGTAGCCGTCGACACCAAGCTGATCCCTCGCCGCACCCGCCTGTTCATCAAGGAAACCGTTGGCCTGCCGATGCCCGATGGCTCCAAGCACGACGGCTTCTGGTACGCCTCCGACACCGGCGGGGCGATCAAGGGCGAAAAGATCGACCTGTTCACCGGCCATGGCTCGTCGTCGATGCGCCCACTGATGGCGCTGAACCTGGCCAAGCTGACCGTCGCCAAGGCCGGCGAATTCAAGGGTTGCCCGCCCGCCTGACGGGCCCGCCGCCAGGGCGGCGACAGGCCGCATGGCCTGACCTCTCACGCTGTTGAATGATGCTTCGAGGGTGCTGGAACTTCCCAGCGCCTCGAGCATTTCAGCGTCCCTATCGCCGGGCGCGCCTCGGCGTGCACGGCGGCTGCCAAAGGCCCGTGTAACTTGTCCGATATCCGCGCGGGCGATCTCGTCGAGTGCATAGACGACACGCCCAACCGTCCCGAGAGCCAGATCATGCCCGACCTCGGGGCGATCTACACCGTCACCAACATCCGCGCCGTCGGCGACGGCGCCAGCGTCCGGCTCAAGGAACTGACGCCCAGCTGCCATCTCGGCGGCGTCTGCGCCTGCGGCGACTGCGGCTGGGACGCCGGCCGTTTCCGCAAGGTCTATCGCCCGAACGGCGAGTTCATCGCCTCGCTGTTCTGCGACGTCCCCGACCGGGTCGAGGCGCCCGAGCTGGTCGACTAGAGCGGTCAGCCCGGGCCCTGCCCCGCTACTGCCGGGCCATGGCCGCCTTGAGGTAGGCCTCCGCCGTGACCTTCTTGTCGGCGTCGCTCATCTCGTCGCCTGAGACGTCGATCAGCGCCTTCTTCACCACGCCGGTGAAGCGGAACGGCGAGGGATACTCGTCGTCCATGATCGGGGAGCCGGCATCGGCGCCGATGCACACCCCTGCCGCCAGGCCCAGCGACATCGGAATGGTGACCGGCAGGTCTCCCTTTCCAACGCTCTTGCCGTCGACATAGAGCGTGATTGTCGCCGGAACGCCCTTGCCCTTGGCCAGGTCGGGCTTGCCGGTCGGCTTGAACTCGAAGCTGAAAACGTGGTCGCCTTCCGGGACGGCGCTGTCGGCGATCACCTTGTAACGGGCGTCGGCGCAGTAGTTGTAGCCATAGGTCAGCTTGCCGTCCTTGACGTAGAGTACGAACCCTCCGTCGCAGCCGCCCATCGAGAACAGCGCGCCTTCCGCTCCCCCCTTGGGCACCGAAGCGTGAACCGAGATCGAGTGCGTGACATTGACCAGGGTGGGCGCGGCCAGCAGCGGCACGACCTGGGTGCCCGGATAATAGCGATACTTCTTGCGTCGCGGGGCGACCTGGGGCCGCTCGTCGGCGAAGCGGAGAGTGCCGCGGCTGTCGATCGGCAGGACATCGTACTTGCCGGCCTCGACGTACCACATGCCGATCATGGCGATCAGGCGGTCGCGCTCCTTGGCCGCGAGGTCGTTGGTCTCGGCGAAGTCGGACGTGAGATCATAGATCTCCCAGCCCTTCGCATCGAGCTCGGTCAGCTTATCGTAGGTGATCGGAGCGCCGAACCCGAGGCCTGATTCCACGAACGATTGGCCCGGCCACGGGCACACGGCTCGCCAGCCGTCGTGATAGAGCGAGCGGTGCCCGAACATCTCGAAATACTGGGTGATGTGCATGGCCGGCGCCTTGGCGTCGTCAAACGACGACTTCAGGCTGAAGCCCTGGATCGGCGACTGGGTGACGCCGCGGATCGAGGTCGGCGGCGTGATGCCCAGACAATCCAGCACGGTCGGGACCATGTCGATCGCATGGGCGTATTGGCTGCGGATTTCCCCCTTGGCCTTGATGCCCTTGGGCCAGGTGACGATGAACGGATCGGCCGTGCCGCCGCGGTAGGTTTCGCGCTTCCACCGCCGGAAGGGGGTATTGCCCGCGTGGGTCCAGCCCCAGGCATAGTGGTTGAAGTACTTCGGCCCGCCCAGGTCGTCGATGGCGGCCAGGTTCTGCTCTAGGTTCTCCGGGACGTTGTTGAAGAACTTGCCTTCGTTGACCGATCCGGTCGGCCCGCCCTCAGCGCTGGCGCCGTTGTCGGAGATCACCATAATGAGGGTGTTCTCGTACTCGCCCATCTCCTTCAGGAAGGCGATCAGCTCGCCGATGTGGTGGTCGGTGTGTTCCAGATAGCCGGCGAACACCTCCATCATCCGGGCGTAGAGCCGGCGCTCGTCGGCGGGCAGCTTGCTCCAGTCCTGCACGTCGGGGTCGTGGCGCGACAGCACGGTGTCCTTGGGGACGATCCCAAGCTTCTTTTGCTGGGCGAAGGTCTTTTCGCGATAGGCGTCCCAGCCGTCGTCGAACTTACCCTTGTACTTGTCGGCCCATTCCTTGGGGACGTGATGCGGCGCGTGCATGGCGCCGGTGCAGAAGTACATGAAGAAGGGCTTGTCCGGGGCGACCTGCTTGGCGTCGGCGATCATCGCCTTGGCCCTGGCGACGAGGTCGGGCGTCAGGTGATAGCCCTCCTCGGGGGTCGTCTCAGGCTCGGTCTGGGAATTGTCGCGGACGAGTTCGGGATAGTACTGGTGAGTATCGCCGCCCAGGAAGCCGTAGTAGCGCTCGAACCCGCGGCCTAGCGGCCAGCGGTCGTAGGGGCCGGCCGCAGAGGCCGTCTCGGCTGGCGTCAGGTGCCATTTGCCCAGGGCGTACGTGTTGTAGCCGTTCTGAAGCAGGATCTCCGAGAGGAAGCCATTTTCCATCGGGATCTGGCCATTGGCGCCGGGATAACCCTCCGACCCTTCAGTGATGCAGGCCATGGCGTTGGAGTGGTGGTTGCGGCCGGTGATCATGCACGAGCGCGACGGCGAGCAGAGCGCGGTCGTGTGCATGTTGTTGAAGCGCAGTCCGTCGGCGGCCAGAGCGTCCAAGTTGGGTGTATTGATTGGGCTCCCGAAGCATCCGAGATGCCCGAATCCCGTGTCATCGAGCACGATGAAGAGGACGTTCGGTGCGCCGGGTTTGGCCTGCGGCGTCGCCGGCCAGGCCGGCTTGGAGACGTCGAAGGTCCGGCCGATCACGCCGGGAAAGGCCTGGCCTGGTTCATACTCGGTGAGCGGCATCTGGGTTCCTCCTTGGGGTTGAAGGCACCCTGCCCCCGAGCGTCGAGCGCCCGCCATCGGGTGTTCCCCGGAGCGCCTTCGCCGTAGCCCCCCAATTCGTCGTGAGGTCGCATGATCAAGCCCAACTTCTTCCTGATCTCCGGCGGTCCAGGGGTCGGCAAGACCACCCTGCTGGAGGAATTGCGCCGCGGCGGGGAGCGGGTTGTCGAGGAGACCCATCGCAGGATCATCCGCGAAGGACGCGCACAGAGCCGCAGCCTGAAGCTGGGAACGCTGGCCGCGCGGGAGGACATCGCCAGGTTCGAGGCGATGAAGGGCGTGCAGGAGCGGGTGTTCTTCGACCGTGGGATCGTCGACAGCCTGACGCCTCAGGCGCCGCCCTGGATGTGGGCGGCGGCCAAGCGCCTGCGCTACAACGAACTGGTCTTCACGCCGCCGCCATGGCCGGAGATCTACACGCAGGACGCCGAGCGTCGGCAGACCTTCGAGGACTGCCTGGCCACGCACGAGGCGATCAGACGCCAGCTGCTGGACCTGGGATACCAGCCGATTACGGTTCCGAGGGGGTCGGTCGAGGCTCGAGCGGCGTTCATCCTGGAGGTGACGGCCAGCCTGGACTTCGGGGCGTAGTAGGGCGCAAAGGCCACAACTCGCGGCGTTCTGCATCCCATCCCCCTCGGGAACCGAACGTCCCTTGACCCATTGGGACTGGCTATATCCTTTGGGTTGTATGCAGCGGCCATCGTCGCTGGCGGCTGTGGGACGGCAGACACCAGGCGTGGTCGACGAGGCGAGAACGGCGTTGCAGGTGTCTGCGCATTCCGGCGTGCTGACGGCGCTGAGCCAGGCGCCGTTGGGGATCGCCATCTTCGACCGCGAGATGCGCTATCCGGCGGCGTCGAGCCGCTTCCTGACCGAACAGGGCCTGCCCGGCGACCTGCCCCTGGTCGGCCGACACCACTATGAGGTCTTTCCGGACATTCCCGAGCGGTGGCGCGAGATCCACCGACGCGCGCTGGCCGAGGGGCTGGAGCTCAGCCACGAGGCCGATCCCTTCGAGCGCTCCAACGGGCGGGTGGACTGGATCCGCTGGTCGCTGAAGCCCTGGCGCGACGACGACGGGGAGATCGGCGGGCTGGTGCTCTACACCGAGTTCGTCACCCCCACTGTCGAGGCCCGCGCGCGGCTGGAGGCGGCCGAGGCGCGCTATCGCGCGGTGTTCGACCAGGCGGCGATGGGCGTGGCGCGCGTCGCTCCGGACGGCCGCCTGCTGGAGATGAACGACCGCTTCTGCGCCATGCTGGGCTATGACCGCGACGAGCTGACCGGGATGGATTTCCAGCAGATTACCCACCCGGACGATCTGGATTCCAACATCACGCTCACCGACGCCCTGCTGGCCGGCTCGATCGAGACCTATTCGATGGAGAAGCGCTATATCGCCAAGGGCGGCCAGGTGGTCTGGAACAACCTGACCGTGGCGCTGGTGCGCAACACCGCCGGCGAGCCCGACTACTTCATCTCGATCATCGACGACATCGGCGCGCGCAAGCAGGCCGAGGCGGAGCAGAAGCGCTATCAGGGCCAGCTGCGGCTGATGATCAACGAGCTGAACCACCGGGTGAAGAACACCCTGGCGACGGTGCAGTCGATGGCCTCGCAGACCCTGCGCGGCGAGAGCGACCCTGAAATCGTCTATGAGAAGCTGGAGGCGCGGCTGCTGGGCCTGTCACAGGCGCACGACGTGCTGACCCGCGAGCATTGGCATGGCGCGGAGCTGCGTGACCTGGCCGAACGCGCTCTGGGACCGTTCCTGGACGCCACCGCCGATCAGATCACCCTGCGGGGGCCGGCGGCCTGGTTGCAGCCGGGCGCGGCGTTGTCGATGGCGCTGATCCTGCACGAGCTGGCGACCAATGCGGTCAAGTACGGCGCGCTGTCGGTGGTCGAGGGCAAGGTCGACATGACCTGGACGCTGGAGGGCCAGCAGCTGCAGGTGATCTGGACCGAGCGCGACGGACCGCGGGTCAAGCCGCCGCGGCGCAAGGGCTTCGGCACGCGGCTGATCGAACGCGGCCTGCGCGGCGAGCTGCGGGGCGCGGTGACGATGAGCTACGAGCGCAGCGGGCTGGTCTGCACGATGCAGGCGCAGCTGGCCGAACGCACCGACCAGCTGAGCCTGTTCGAGGGCGCCTGAGGCCTCAGGTCTCGACGAAGGCCTTTTCCAGCACGAAGTCGCCGGGGGCGGCGAGCGAGCCCTCCACGTAGCCGCGCTCGACCAGCAGGGTCTTGAGGTCGGCCAGCACCGAGGGACCGCCGCAGAGCATCAGGCGGTCGACGGCCGGGTCCAGCGGCGGCACGCCGAGGTCCTCGAAAATCTTGCCCGAGGTGATCAGGTCGGTGATCCGACCCTGGGTGCGGAACGGCTCGCGGGTGACGGTCGGGTAGTAGCGGAGCTTGTCGCCGATCACCTCGCTGAGGATCTCGTCCTCGCGCAGCTCCTTCTCGAACAGTTCGGCGTAGTTCAGGTCCGCGACGTTGCGCACGGTGTGGGTGACGATCACCTCGTCGAAGCGGTCGTAGACCTCCGGGTCGCGGGCCAGCGACAGCCAAGGCGCCAGGCCCGTGCCGGTGCCGACCATGTAGAGCCGCTTGCCCGGCTTGAGGCCGTCGAGCACCAGGGTGCCGGTCGGCTTCTTGCCGATCAGCACCTCGTCGCCGACCTTGATCTTCTGCAGGCGCGAGGTCAGCGGGCCGTCGGCGACCTTGATCGAGTAGAACTCGAGCTCGTCGTGCCACGACGGGCTGGCGATCGAATAGGCGCGGACCAGCGGCTTGCCGTCGACTTCCAGCCCGACCATCACGAACTGGCCGGACGAGAAGCGCAGGCCCGGATCGCGGGTGGTGCGGAACGAGAACAGTTCGTCGGTCCAGTGCTGGACCCAGGTGACGGTCTCGACCATGAAGGCGCCGCGCGCCTTCGAAACGGCCGGGGCCGGAGCGATTACATCAGTCATGACAAGTCTTTGGCTGCCGTAGGGTCGGCGGCGAGGCGCGCCGCCGACGAGGTTGGAGCGTATGTAGCAACGCGACCGTCAGATGTCGCCGCCGACATTGGCGACGGCGCCCGGCGCGCGCGCGACGTGAATGCCGCATTCGGTCTTTTCCTGGCCGGCCCAGCGGCCGGCGCGGACGTCCTGGCCCTCCTCCACCGGCTTGGTGCACGGCCAGCAGCCGATCGACGGAAAGCCCTGGGCGACCAGCGGGTGGGCCGGCAGATCATGCTCGGCCATGTAGGCGTCCAACTCGGCCTTGCCCCAGTTGGCCAGCGGATTGAACTTCACCTGGCCGTCGGCCTGCTCGACCACCGGCAGCGACAGCCGGTCGCCGCCGTGGAAGCGCTTGCGGCCAGTGATCCAGCCGTCGAACTCGGCCAAGGCCCGGTCCAGCGGCACGACCTTGCGCACCTCGCAGCAGGCGTCGGTGTCGGTTTGCCAGAGCTTGGCGTCCGGATCGGCCACCGCCAGGTCGTTGAAGGCCGGGCGCAGGTCGCGCACGTCGGTCAGGCCGAGCCTGGCCGCCAGGTTCTTTCGATAGTCGAGCGTCTGGCCGAACAGCATGCCGGTGTCGAGGAACAGCACGGGGGTGTCCGGCTTGATCTTCGAGACCATGTGCAGCAGCACCGCGGACTCCGCCCCGAAGGACGAGACCAGGGCCAGCTTGTCGCCGAACGCCTCGACCGCCGATTCCAGCACGGTGGCCGGATGGGCGTGGCGCAGTTCGGCGTCGAGCCGGGCTGCGAGGGACGGACGCTCCAACTGATCGAAGGCCATGGTCAGCTCACTCCCTTTCGGCGAAGGCCGGCGCCCGGCGGTCGGCCGCGCGCTGGTAGACGTGACGTTGGCGGTGGGCGGTGTGGGCCCACTGTTCGGGGGTCGAGCCGTCGGCCGGCTCGAAGGCGTCGAAGCCGACCCGAACCATGAAGCCGGCCTGCTCGCGCAGCACGTCGCCGACGGCGCGGATCTCGCCCTTGAAGCCGTAGCGCTCGCGCAGCAGGCGCGCGGCGGTATAGGCGCGGCCGTCGTTGAACTTCGGGAAGGCCACCGCCACCAGGGCGATGCGCGGCAGGTCGTAGGCCAGGACCTCGACCTCCTCGGCCGGCTCCAGCCGCACGCCGACCGAGCGCCCCTCGGCCAGCAGCCGCTCGCCCTCGCTCTGGAAGCGGGTCAGCGAGATGATCAGGTCGCCGCGGACCAGGTCCTCGTCGTCGCCGACGTGGGTGTAGGGATCCTCGACCAGTGAGAACTGGCCGTCCGCCAGCTTAATTCGCGTCGGCATAGACGGCCTCCTTGAAGGGAACGACGCCGGTGCGGCGGAAGGTGTCGAGGAAGCGTTCCTGGCCCTGGCGTTCGCGCAGATAGACCTCGACCAGGGTGTCGATGGCGGGCGCGACGCGATCGGCCGGCAGGGCCGGACCAAGCATCGAGCCGACGGAGGCGTCTTCCGCTCCCGAGCCGCCAAGGGTGAGCTGGTAGAATTCCTCGCCCTTCTTATCGACGCCGAGGATGCCGATGTGGCCGACATGGTGGTGGCCGCAGGCGTTGATGCAGCCGCTGATCTTGATCTTCAGCTCGCCGATCTGC
This sequence comes from Phenylobacterium sp. NIBR 498073, assembly GCF_027286305.1. Lineage (NCBI taxonomy): Bacteria > Pseudomonadati > Pseudomonadota > Alphaproteobacteria > Caulobacterales > Caulobacteraceae > Phenylobacterium > Phenylobacterium sp. NIBR 498073. The sequence continues at coordinate 1,960,838 of NZ_CP114599.1, read as the reverse complement.
TCGGCGCGGTCCTGGTCAGCGAAGGTGCGGGCGATGTCCTGGGCGATCGGGATCGCCCGGGCGTTGGCCAGGGCGCAGTAGTCGAGTCCCGGGCAGGCGATCATGTCGGTGATCAGGTTGACGTTCGGCGTCGCCAGACCGGCGGCCTTCAGCGCCGCATAAACCGCCGGCAGATCGTCGAGCTTCACGTGCGGCAGCACCAGGTTCTGCTCGTGGGTGACGCGGATGTCGCTTTGGCCGTAGCGCTCGGCCAGGTCGGCGACGACGTCCATCTGGTCGGAGGTGGCGTCGCCGGGGGTCTCGCCGATCGCCTTCAGCGAAATCTCGACGATGGTGTAGCCGGCGCGCTTGTGCTCACGCAGATTGTTGCGCGCGAAGCGGGCCAGGCCCGGATCGGCGGCCTTGGCGGCCTCGAACGCTTCCGAGCGATTCACCAGGGTGTCGAAGACGGTCGGGGCGAAGGCGCCGCGGATGCGGGCGATCTCGGTGTCCGGAAGGTCGCTCTCCGGCCCGATCTTGGCCCACTCTTCCTCGACCTGACGGGCGAACTCCTCTGCGCCGAGGGCGGCGACCAGGATCTTGATGCGAGCCTTGTACTTGTTGTCCCGGCGTCCGTGACGGTTGAACACGCGCAGGATCGCTTCGAGGTACGAGACCAGGCGGTTGGCCGGCAGGAACTCCCGGATCGTCGGGCCGACGAAGGGCGTGCGCCCCAGGCCGCCGCCGACGATCACCTCGAAGCCCAGCGTGCCGTCGCGGCCGCGGCGCATCATCAGGCCGATGTCATGCACCTTGGCGGCGGTGCGGTCCTTGGCGGCGCCGGTGATGGCGATCTTGAACTTGCGCGGCAGGAACGAGAATTCCGGGTGCAGGCTGGACCATTGGCGGATGGCCTCGGACCAGACGCGCGGATCGTCGACCTCTTCGGCGGTGGCGCCCGAATAGGGGTCGGCGGTGGTGTTGCGGATGCAGTTGCCGCTGGTCTGGATGGCATGCATGTCCACCGCCGCAAGCCGGTCCAGGATGTCCGGCGTGTCGGCCAGCTTGATCCAGTGGAACTGCAGGTTCTGGCGGGTTGTGAAGTGGCCGTAGCCCTTGTCGTAGGTGCGGCCGATGTCGGCCAGCACCCGCAGCTGAGTCGGGTTCAGCGAGCCGTAGGGGATCGCGACACGCAGCATGTAGGCGTGCAACTGCAGATACAGGCCGTTCATCAGCCGGATCGGCTTGAACTGGTCCTCAGTGATCTCGCCGGCCAAGCGGCGGACGACCTGTTCACGGAACTCGGCGGCGCGGTCGGCCAGGAATTCCTTATCGAGGGTGTCGTACTGGTACATGGCCCTCCCCCCTCTAACGCTTGATCAGGTTGACGCGGCCCCTGGAGCGGGCGGCGCCGGACGCGTGCTGCAGGGCCTCGATGGCGGCCCCGCCCTCGGCCTGCTTGCCGTGGTGCAGGTGGTTGGTCGGGCCGAGCGCGCGCAGGCGCTCGCGGTAGCTGACCGGCGCCCACAGGCCTTCGCTCTCGATCAGGTCGATCAGATAGGGATCGACGATCACGGTCTGCTGGGACTTGGCGTGCGCTTCGGCGGCCTCGCCGGCCTCGGCCGACTCGAACAGCTCGGCGTCGGCGAAGCGTTCGACCCAGGCGCCGGCCTTCCAGAAGACGACTTCGCCGTCGATCAGGCGATTTCCGGTCAGGGCTTTCATTTCACGCGCAACTCAAGTTTCGGTTCGAAGGCGGCGGTATCGCCGGAGGCCATATCGCCAGATGACTGGGCCAGGGCCATGGCCTCGCCGACGATCAGCAGGGCCGGACCGGCCACCTGCTCGGCGACCGCCGGCAGTTCGGCCAGGGTGGTGACGATGCGGCGCTCGTCGGCGCGGCTGGCGTTCTCGACCACCAGCGCCGGGGTCGAACCGGCGCGGCCGGCGCCGATCAGCCGGGCGGCGATGCCGGCGGCGGTGGAAACGCCCATGTAGATCACGACCGTCTGGTTGGCCTTGGCCAGGCTTTCCCAGTCGAGGTCGGGCTCGGCGCCCGCGGCGGCGTGGCCGGTGACGAAGGTGACCGCCTGGGCGCTGCCCCGATGCGTCAGCGGCGCGCCGGCGTCAGCGGCGGCGGCCAGGGCGGCGGTGACGCCGGGGACCACGTGGCATTCGACGCCGGCCTCGCGGCAGGCCTCCAGCTCCTCGCCGCCGCGGCCGAAGATGAACGGGTCGCCGCCCTTCAGGCGGACCACGTTCAGTCCCTCCTGGGCGAAAGCGACCAGCATCCGGTTGATCTCGTCCTGGGCGTAGGAATGGCGCGACTTGCGCTTGGCGACGCTGATGCGACGGGCCGAGACCGGCGCCAGGTCGAGGATTTCATCGGTGACCAGGCCGTCATGGACGACGACCTCGGCGGCCTGCAACGCCTTGAGCGCCTTGAGGGTCAGCAGCTCGGGATCGCCGGGCCCCGCGCCCACCAGCCAGACCGCCCCGGTCGCGCGACGGCGCGCCCCGCCCAGGACGACGAGGCGCTGGCCGCTCTCGTTTTTGGGCTTGCGGTGAGGCATTGTTTTTAGGTTCTCTAAACGCCAGAGCTTGAATGTGAGAGCGGGACGGGTTCGCACCCGCCCCGCCCCAATATCCGCCGACGAAAAGGGCCAATACCTCGGCGAACGGTTGCAAACTGGTCGTGAAAGCGCCAATTCGCAACCCAAGGACTTCTGCCGGGGGTGTCAGGAAAACTCGATGGAGCGTAATGCGGAACGCCGCCGATTGCCGCCACTCAACGCCCTGCGGGCGTTCGAGGCGGCCGCGCGGCACCTGAATTTTTCTCGGGCGGCGGACGAACTGTCGGTGACGCCCGGAGCGGTCAGCCAGCAGATCCAGAACCTGGAGGACTATGTCGGCGCGGCCCTGTTCAAACGCACGCCCAAGGGCCTGCTGCTGACCGACGCGGCGCAGACCGCCCTGCCCGCTCTGCGCGAGGCGTTCGACCGGCTGGCCGAGGCGGCCTCGATGCTGACCGCGGCGGTCGACGGCCGGCGGCTGACGCTGACCGCCGCGCCGTCGTTCGCCGCCAAGTGGCTGGTGCCGCGGCTGGGCCGATTCGAGGAGCTGCATCCGCAGGTCGACGTATGGCTGTCGGCGGGCCTGGAGCTGGTCGACCTGACCGCCGGCGAAGTGGACGTGGCGATCCGCTACGGGGCCGGCCGCTACCCGGGCCTGGAGGTCCGCCGGCTGATCGGCGAAACGGTGATTCCCGTGCTTTCTCCTGAGCTTGCGGCGAACATCCCGCTCAACGAGCCAGCTGACCTGGCCAACCATATCCTACTACACGACGGCTCGCCCGAGCCCGACGATTCGTGCCCAGACTGGACCATGTGGTTGGCGGCGCGCGGCCTGCGCGGCATCGACGGCGCCCGCGGCCCGCGATTCAACCAGTCGAGCCTGGTGATCGAGGCGGCGGTCAACGGCCGCGGCGTGGCGCTGGCCAAGCGGACCCTGGCACAGGCCGACCTGGACGCCGGGCGGCTGATCGCGCCGCTGCAGATCGCGACGGCGGTCGATTTCGCCTATTACGTCGTACATCCGAAGGCCAAGGGCCGGCTGCCGCAGGTCAAGGCGTTCATCAACTGGATCGCGGCCGAGGCCGAAGCCCACGAAGCTGCGCTAAGAAGCCTGGACAACGGGGCCGGGATTTAGTCCTAAGCGGCCATGAAAATCGTTGTTGATGAGCGGCCCTTGCCGGCCGACTGCGAGACCATGCTCGACGTCCGCAAGGGCGTCGATGCTCTGGACCGCGCGCTTGTTCTGATGCTGGCCGAGCGCCAGCGCTACATGGACGCCGCCGCCCGCATCAAATCCGAGCGCCACACGGTGCTGGATACGGCGCGGATCGAGGACGTGGTGACCAAGGTCAAGGCCGCGGCCCGCGATGCCGGCCTGTCCGAGGAGATCGCCGAACCAGTGTGGCGGCTGCTGATCGACCGCTGCATCGCCTACGAGTTCGGCGTCTGGGATCAGCTGCGCGGCGTGCGCAACGACTGAAGCGCCCGCTCGTGGGCGTAGGCCGCGACGTCAGCCAGCGCTGCGTCGAGCGCGTCCTTGACCCCTTCCAGCGCGCCGTGGCCGGCGGCCTCGGCGTGCGCGCAGGCGTCGCCGAGCTGGAACGCCCCGACGCCGCGGGCCGCGCCCTTGATGGTGTGGACCGCATCACGCCAGCCTTCCGAGGCCGGATCCAGCAGCGTGGCCCAGATCGCCGCCTGTTCGCGGAACAGGCTGAGCACCTCGTCGATCACGTCGCCGTCGCCGGCCGTGAAGGATTCGAGGTACTGAAAGTCCACCGCGCCGGTGAGGTCGCGCCTCGCCATGTTATTTTCCCGCTCTGAACGCCGCCTCGACTTGACCTGCATTTGCCCAGGTTGCCGCCGGCCTAACAAGGACCTCGCCGCATGAAGATTCTGGTCGGCACGCCCACCTACAACGGCCAGGTCACCGGTCAGTACACCCGCAGCATGCTGGAGCTGCAGGGCATGCTGGGTCCGGCCATGGGCTGGGAATCCACCAAGGCGGTGATCATCGCAACGGCGCGCAACCTACTGGCCAGCCGGGTGCTGGAGACCGACCACACGCACCTGCTGTTCGTCGACGCCGACGTCAGCTTTCCGGCCGGCGTGGTGCAGAAGATGATCGCCCTGGACGAGCCGGTGGTGGCCGGGATCTATCCGCAGCGCACGCTAAACGTCGCAGCCTTCCATGCCGCCGCGCGCAAGCACGACGACCCGAACACCGCCTTCGCCGCCGCGCTCAGCTATCCAGTCGACCTGCTCGAACCGCACGCGACCAAGGGCGAGTTCTACGAGGCCAAGACCGCGCCGACCGGCCTGATGCTGATCAAGCGCGAGGTGTTCGAACAACTACGCGCCGCCGACCCGTCGCTCTATCGCAGCGCCGAGGGCAGCTATTACGGCTACCAGAACCTGAAGAACGTCCTCCAATGCTTCGAGCCGCTGGCCGACGAGCACGGCGTGGCGATGAGCGAGGACGTTTCGTTCTGCCATCGCTGGCGGGCGCTGGGCGGGAAGATCTGGACCCTGTTCGACCACTATATCGGCCACACCGGGCCCTACACCTTCCGTCCGATGCCGGCCGGATGACAAAGACGCTTGCAACGCAGTTCGAGACTCGCTAACAGGACGCCTCCCCAGCGGGGCCGCGAGCGAAACGCTCTCCGGGCCGGCCAGGGGAACAACCGCAAAGCCTTATGGCGTAACGGTTATGGGTGTATAGCTCAGTTGGTAGAGCAGCTGACTCTTAATCAGCGGGTCCAAGGTTCGAATCCTTGTACACCCACCATTTCCTTCAGAAATTCGCTGGATTGACCCCTCGCTAGACGGCGGGGGTCCGGGCCGTCTGGCCCTGCGAAGTCGCGCCCGAACGCCAGACGATCGCCGCGCCGGCCAGGCTGAGCGCGGCCAGGCCGAACCAGGTCAGGGCGTAGACCAGATGCGCGTTGCGGAAAGCGACGACCGTCAGACCGCCAACCGGATAGCCTGCCCCAGGAGTTGCCTCCGCATCGATGAAGACCGGCGCGACCTCGCCCAGGCCGTGGGCGCGGGCGATGGCGGCGACGTCGCGCGAGTACCAGCGGCCCGAGCCCGGATCATTGGATCGCAGGAAGCCACCGCCCGGCTCGCTGGCGCGCAGCAGCCCGGTCACCTCGACGGTCCCGCTCGGCGGCGGGCGAGTCGCCGGATCGCGGTAGAGCGCCGGCACGAAGCCGCGATTGACGAGTACGGTTCCAGCCGGCGTGCGCAGCGGCGTCATCACCCACCAGCCCGCCCCACGCTCGGTCAGGGCCTGAACCAGGGTCTCGCGATCATTCTGGAAGGCTCCCCTGAGGCGCACGCGCCTATAGGCGTCCGCGTCACTCAGGCCAGACAGATCGGTCAGCAGGCGCGGCGGCGCATGGATGCGCGCCTCCACGCGGGCGATGAGGTCGAGCTTCCAGGCGCGGCGTTCGAGCTGCCAGACGCCGAGAGCGGCGAAGCCGGCCGCCAGCAGCAGGCAAACCAGCGCGAACAGCCGCCGCGTCATGGCGGGCCGGCGGCGGCCTCGGGCCGTATCGGCATCGACATCATGTTGCTGTTCAGGTGATACATGATCCACAGCGAGCCGCTGATCACAATGGCGACCATCACCAGGGTGAACAGCAGGGCCAGCAGGGTCCAGCCACCCTCGGCCTGGGCATTCACGTGCAGGAAGAAGATCGTGTGGACGACGATCTGGGCGAACGCCAGGGCGATGATCCAGGCCGCGGTCACCCGCGGGTCGCCCAACGCCCCGGTCATCACCAGCCAGAACGGCGCGGCGGTCAGCACCGCCGACAGCGCAAAGCCGATCAGATAGTCGCGCCGGGTCCCGTGGCCGTGAGTGTCGCCGTGGCCATGCACGTGGTCGTCTGATGCGTTCACCGCAGGACTCCGAGCAGGTAGACGAAGGTGAAGACGCCGATCCACACCACGTCGAGCAGATGCCAGAACATGCCCAGGCAGATCAGCCGGCGGCGGTTCTCGGGGATCAGGCCGCGCTGGCCGATCTGGACCATCATCACCGCGATCCAGATCAGGCCGAAGGTGACGTGCAAGCCGTGGGTGCCGACCAGGGTGAAGAAGGCCGACAGGAAGGCCGAGCGTTGGGGCGTCGCCCCCTCGGCGATCAGGCTGGCGAACTCGTAGAGCTCGATGCTGATGAAGGCGAGGCCGAACAGCGCCGTCACGGCCAGCCAGCCCTGGACAGCGCGGGTGCGCCCCGCCTCCATGTCGATCATCCCCATGCCGAAGGTGATCGACGACAGCAGCAGCATGGCGGTGTTGAGCGCCACCAGCGGCAGTTCGAAGATTTCCCGCGGGGCCGGGCCGCCGGCGTAGTTGCCCGAGACCACGCCGAAGGTGGCGAACAGGGTGGCGAAGATGAGCGCGTCGCTCATCAGGTAGATCCAGAAGCCGAGCAGCGTGCCGCCGCCGCTGGCGGCGTGGTGCTCGTCCTCCTCGACGAGGTAGTAGGTCGGGTTCACCGCGGGCGCGGCGTCGAGGGTTTCGCGGGCCATGTCAGGCCGCCCCCGGGGCGCGCGCGCCTTCGATGCGGGCCACTTCCTCGGCCGGCACGTAGTAGTCGCGGTCGTAGTTGAAGGTGTGGGCGATCGAGTAGACCAGCAGCGCCACGAAGCTGAGCGCCGCCAGCCACCAGATGTACCAGATCATCGCAAAGCCCAGCACCAGGGCGAGGGCCGAAATGATCACCCCTGCCCCAGTGTTGCGCGGCATGTGGATCGGCCGGAAGCCCTCGGTCGGCGGCGCGTGCCCCAGCGCCTTCATGTCGTACCAGGCGTCCAGGTCGTGCACCCGTGGGGTGAAGGCGAAGTTGTAGGGCGGCGGCGGCGAGGTGGTCGACCACTCCAGGGTGCGCCCGTCCCAGGGATCGCCGGTGGTGTCGCGCAGCGCCTCGCGGTTGCGGATGCTGACGGCGATCTGGATCACGAAGGCCACGATGCCGACCAGGATGATCAGGGCGCCGATGCCGGCGATGACGAACCAGATCTGCAGCGAGGGGTCGTCGAAGTGGCGCACTCGACGCGTGGTGCCCATCAGCCCGACCACGTAGATCGGCGTCCAGGCGACCCAATAGCCGATCACCCAGCCCCAGAACGAGATCTTCCCCCAGAACGGGTCCAGCTTGAAGCCGAACGCCTTAGGGAACCAATAGACCATGCCGGCGAAGAGGCCGAAGACCACGCCGCCGATGATCACGTTGTGGAAGTGGGCGACCAGGAACAGGCTGTTGTGCAGCACGAAGTCGGCCGGCGGCACGGCCAGCAGCACCCCGGTCATCCCGCCGACCACGAAGGTCAGCATGAAGGCCACGACCCACATCATCGGCAGCTCGAAGCGGATCCGGCCGCGGTACATCGTGAACAGCCAGTTGAAGATCTTCGCGCCCGTAGGGATCGAGATCACCATGGTGGCGATGCCGAAGAACGAGTTCACGCTGGCCCCCGACCCCATCGTGAAGAAGTGGTGCAGCCAGACCAGGTACGACAGGATGGTGATGACCACCGTGGCGTAGACCATCGAGGAGTAGCCGAAGAGCCGCTTGCCAGAGAAGGTCGAGGTGATCTCCGAGAAGATCCCGAACGCCGGCAGGACCAGGACGTAGACTTCCGGATGCCCCCAGATCCACACCAGGTTCCAGTACATCATCGGGTTGCCGCCGAGGTCGTTGGTGAAGAAGTTCATCCCGACGTAGCGGTCGAGCATCAGCAGCGCGAAGGCCCCGGTCAGCACCGGGAAGATGGCGATGGCCAGGACGTTGCTGCACAGGGCGGTCCAGCAGAACACCGGCATCTTCATCATCGTCATGCCCGGCGCGCGCATCTTGATGATGGTGGTGACCATGTTGATCGCCGACAGGGTGGTGCCGACCCCGGCGATCTGCAGCGCCCATAGGTAGTAATCCGGCCCAGTGTCCGGACTGTTCTGGATGTTGGTGACCGGCACATAGTTCAACCAGCCGCCGCGCGAGAACTCGCCGACGAACAGCGAGATCATCACCAGCACCGCGCCGGCCACGGTCAGCCAGAAGCTCAGGCTGTTGAGGAACGGGAACGCCACGTCGCGCGCGCCGATCTGCAGCGGCATGACGAAGTTGACCAGCCCGACGATCAGCGGGATCGCCACGAAGAAGATCATGATCGTCCCGTGGGCGGTGAAGATCTGATCGTAGTGGTGGGCCGGCAGGTAGCCCTCGGCCCCGCCGAAGGCGATGGCCTGCTGGGCGCGCATCATCAGCGCGTCGGCGAAGCCCCGCAGCAGCATGATGATGCCCAGGATCATGTACATGATCCCGATCTTCTTGTGGTCGACGGTGGTCAGCCACTCGCGCCAGAGCCAGCCCCAGAGCCGGTAGCGCGTCACCGCCGCAAGGATCCCAAGACCGAGCAGGACCACGACGATGAAGGTGCCGAGCAGGATCGGCTCGTGGAGCGGAATGGACTCCCACGTCAGCCGGCCGAACAGCATCGTCCAGAAGGTCTGCTCGCGCATCGCTATCTCCGGCTCATCCCAGCGCCATGGCCGCGCCTGGTTCGAGGAAAGAGGTGTCGTGATGATGCGGCGCGGCCTTCGCGGGCGGCTCGGCGGCCTTGGCGCCCTGCGCCGCGCCCCGCTGGCGATCCTGGGCCATGACCTCGTGCATGCAGGGCGTGCCCGGCGACACGCAGCGATTCAGCACCCGGTGGAAGAGGTCCGGTTCGACCGAGCCGAACGCCATCGGGGGCACCTTCTCGCTCGGCTTCTCCAGCGCAAGGTAGGCAGGCGTGGTCAGGGGAGCGGCGGATTTGGCCTGCCCCACCCACGCCTCGAAGCCCGCGGCGTCCACGCCGCGCAGGCGGAAGCGCATGTCGGAGAAGCCTTCGCCGCTGTAGTTGGCTGAGAAGCCTTCGTAGTCGCCGGGCCGGTTGAGCACGGCGTGCAGCTGACTGCGCATGCCCGGCATCGCATAGACCATCCCCGCCAGGGTCGGGGCGTAGAAGGTGTTCATCATGTTGGTCGAGGTGATGTCGAAGCGCACCTGGCGGTCGACCGGCAGCACCAGCTCATTGACGCTGGCGACCCCCTGCTCGGGGTAGATGAACAGCCATTTCCAATCCATCGCCACCACCTGGACCGTCAGCGGCGCCTCGCCGGCGACGGTGGGCTTGCCCGGGGCGATGCGGTCCAGCGGACGGAACGGATCGAGCAGGTGCGTGCTCGACCAGGTGAGCGCGCCGAGCGCGATGATGATCAGCAGCGGCCCGGCCCAGATCGCCAGCTCGAGCGAGGTGGAATGGTCGAAGTTCGGATCGTAGGTCGCCTCGCGGTTGCCGCTTCGATAGCGCCAGGCGAACACCACGATCAGTACGATCACCGGAACGATGATCAGCAGCATCAGGCCGGTCGAGGTGTAGATCAGATTGCGCTGCTGGAGAGCGATGTCGCCGGCCGGATCGAGCACGTCGCGCGCGCAGCCGGCCAGGAGCAACAGAGACGCCAGAGCGGCGGCGACCGCACGCTTGGCCCCTCCCCTCGGGAACGATCTCGCCCACCGGCCATTGCCTTGTCGCGGCATCGTTGTTCCGCTCTCAGGCCAAGGGTGGGCGCGAGCCGGCTAAAAGCCCGACCGCCATTCGGAAACGCAGAGGGACAAAGGAGATCAGCAGCATGGTCGGGCCGGTCACCGCGTCATCGACGTCAACGCCGCTGGAGCGCGACGCTGCGCTCATCAACGCACGAGAGCACCGGGTGGCTCCCGGTGAAATTGCGATCGGCGTCATCATCGGCCGGACCAGCGAGTTCTTCGACTTCTTCGTCTATGCGATCGCCTCGGTTCTGGTGTTCCCGGCCGTGGTGTTTCCGTACGTCGATGCGGTCACCGGGACGCTCTATTCGTTCGCGCTGTTCGCGCTGGCCTTCGTCGGCCGCCCGTTCGGCACTTTGCTGTTCACGGCGCTGGACCGCCGGCACGGGCGCGGCGTCAAGCTGACCATCGCGCTGTTCCTGCTCGGCGGCTCGACCATGGCGATGGCGCTGCTGCCCAGCTACCAGCAGGTCGGGATGTGGTCGGCGGTGCTGCTGGCGCTGTTCCGCTTCAGCCAGGGCATGGCGCTGGGCGGCGCCTGGGATGGCCTGCCCTCGCTGCTGTCGCTGAACGCCCCGCCGGAGCGGCGCGGATGGTATGCGATGATCCCCCAGTTGGGCGCGCCGCTGGGCCTGCTCGTGGCCGCCGCGCTGTTCGGCTACTTCCTCTACGTGCTACCGGCGGACGACTTCCTGACCTGGGGCTGGCGCTATCCGTTCTTCGTGGCTCTGGCGATCAACGTCGTGGCCCTGTTCGCCCGCCTACGGATCGTCGCGACGCCGGAGTTCCAGCGCCTGTTCGAGACCCGCGAGCTGCAGCCCTCGCCGCCATTCCTCACCGTGTTCGCCGAGTGGCGGACCATCGCGCTCGGCGCGCTGGCCACCCTGGCCAGCTTTGCGCTGTTCCATCTGGTGACCGTCTTCCCGCTGTCCTACGTCACCCTGTTCGCCGACGAGCCGCCGATCCGGTTCCTGATCATCGAGGGCGTGGGGGCGATCGTCTGCCTGGGCGCGGTGGTCGCCTCCGGCGTGATCGCCGACCGGGTCGGGCGCCGGGCGCTGCTGGGCGTCTCGGCCGTGCTGATCGGCGCCTATAGCGGCTTTGCACCACAGCTGCTGAACGCCGGGCCGGTGGGCGAGGTGTTCTACATGCTGGTCGGCTTCGTGCTGCTGGGGCTGGCGTTCGGCCAGTCGTCGGGCATCGTCAACAGCAAGTTCACGCCCGAGCACCGCTATACGGGGGCGGCGATCGTCGCCAACTCGGCCTGGCTGATCGGGGCCGGCTTCGCGCCCCTGGTGGCGCTGCTGCTGGCCACGCGCTTTGGGCTGTGGTCGGTCGGCGCCTACCTGCTGTCGGGCGCGATCTGCACCCTTGCGGCGCTGGCCATCAGCCGGGACTGGGGCGACCACGCCGCCTAGCCGCCTGAGCCACCTCCCGCCAATCAGAGCGCGGCGACGGCCGCGCTCCCTCGTCTCCCCCTGGCATTGACAGAGGCCTAGCGAGGCGCTTGGTTAACACCACTTTAGGGAGATGATATGTCCAAGATACTCGCCATGGCGGTCGCCACGATAGCGTTGGCCCTGGCCGCTCCGTCCCAAGCCGCCGTGGTTCTTTGGGAACAGGCCGGCTCCTCCGCCTCGGCCGGCATCCCGCTGTTCAAGCTGCCCGGACCCGGCGTCTACAAGCTCGAGGCCGTCAGTTCCGGCCCGGCCTCGTTCAGCCTGGAGACCTACTACGACTATCATTGGGACGTATTCTTCGCGCCGGCGCCCCGGCCGCACAGCGAGTACATCGAAGGGAACTCCGACTTCCTGGCCGACTTCCAGACCTTCGACGGTCAGGCGGCGTCGGTGACGTTCACGATCCCCAGGACGTCGATCGGCTACTTCAAGTCGGACGCCTACTATCGGGACCTCTACGACATCCCGATCGGCACCGGGCTTTATCAGCAGATCGCCTATGAAAACGCGACGTTCGCCGGATACATGAACAGCCTGAACGGCGGTCCGGTCGACTACAGCTTCCGGATCACCCAGATCAGCGCGGGCCCCATCCCAGAGCCGGCGACCTGGGCGATGATGATCGTCGGCTTCGGCCTGACGGGCGGCCTGATGCGCCGCGCGCGCAGAACCGCCTACGCCTAGACCCTGACCCGATTGGCTTGATGCAAGCCAATCGGGAAAAGCAGGGTCGGTTCTTTGAGTTTAGGGCCCCCACTCGCGATGATCCATCGCGAATGGGAAGGGCTCTAGGCTCAGCGCCGCAAGACCAGCCCCACCCGCAAAGTCTGGGGCTGGTCGTAGCTCTCAAGGCCGTCGCCGGTCTGGGCGGTCTCGATCTTCGCATCGAACAGGTTCTCGGCGGCGGCATAGAGCGTCACCGCACGCGACACCGACCAGTCGGCCCGCAGGTCGACCTCGGTGGCGGCCGACAGTTCGCGGGTGTTAAGGTCGTCATCGAAACGATCCCCCTCGTAGCGGAGGCCGGCGCGCAAGCTGAGCACATCCAGCGGTCGCCAGGTCGCCTCGCCGGCCGCGGTCAGGCGTGGGGTCTGGGCCGGGCGCCGGCCGGTCAGCTGGGGCGCCGCTGCGCCGCCGTCGACCTCGGCCTGCGTGTAGGCGCCAGCCAGCCGTAGGGAGAAGGTCTCCCAGCGGCGCTCGATCTCGGCCTCCACCCCGTAGGCCTCGACCTCGCCGGCGTTCTGCCGCTGGCGCAAAACGCCCCCGGCCGGAATGAACCCAGCGACCGGGAAGGTTGCCGGACCAAAGCCGATGGTGACGTTGGTCACCGCCCCCTCCAGCCGGTTGGCGAAGACCGTGACGTCCCAGCGCAGATCGCCGTCCGCGCCGAAACCGACCTCGACGCCGTAGAGCTTTTCCGGTTCGAGCCCGGCATTGGCCTCGGTCACGTCGTTGCCGACGCGGAACGGCCGGTAGAGCTCATTGAGGGTGGCCGGGCGGAAACCGGCATAGGCCGCGCCCCGCAGATAAAGCTCCTCCGAGACGCTGTAGCGTGCGCCGAGCCGGCCGGTCGGCAGCCAGCCGTCGCGGTCGCTCGGGCGATTTTCGAGGGTGAGCGCGCCGCTGGCGGCGTCGCGTTCGGTGCGATGCCCGTCATAGGTCGCCCAGCGGTCGATCCGCACGCCGCCGGTCAGCAGCCAGTCGCCGAGGTTGCTATAGGCCTCGCCATAGGCGCCGAGCACCGACTGGGTCCCGCCCGCCACCCGATCGCGGGTGAAGGCGCCGGCCATGTAGCGGAACTTCTCGCGGGTCTCGCCGTCGAACAGGCGGGCGTCGGCGCCGACCTCCCAGCCGCCGTCGGCGGCGTCGCGGCGCAGGGCGGCGTTGAGACCATAGCCCATGGCCGGGGTCGCGTATTGCTCGCTGGCTGGCGTGGTAGTGTTGCGGCCGGCGGCCACGGCCGCGGAGCGGTTCTCGAAGTCGGAACGCTTGACCCAGCCCTGCAGACGCCAGCCCTCGCCCTCGCCCTCCGGCTGGTCGACCAGGGTCGCCGAGAAGGTCGCCCCGGTGGCGCGGGAGTCGGCCCCGACCAGGCCGGCGCCGCGCTTTTCCTGATAGCCCGAGAGGCGCACCGCCAACTGCTGGTCGCCCAGTTGCGGGGTCCAACGCAGGGCGCCGCCGAGCCCGCGATAATAGAGTTCCGTATCGGCTGCACCGCGTCCGGCGCCCAGCGGGATCCAGCCGTCGCTGCGCTCGCTCGCCGCGGCCAGGAAGAGGTCGCCAACGACACCGGCGGCGGCGGCTCCGACCAGGCCGCGTTCGCCGCCATAGACCTCGTATTCGCCGCCGCGCGGGGCGCGGGTGCGTTCGGACAGCTGGATGGTTCCGGTCAACGCGCCGGCGCCATAGGGGCCGGCCCCCGCGCCGCGCACCACCTGAGCCTGCTCGACCGCAATGGTCGGCAGCCCGGTCCACAGCACCCAGCCGCCGAAAGGATCGTTCTGCGGCACGCCGTCGAGCAGGACCAAGGCGCGGCTGGCCCCCGAGCCGGCGATCGAGCGGACGCTGATCCCCTGGGTGGTCGGATTGGAGGCCTGGCTGGAGGTGCGCCGGAAAAGCTGGACGCCCGGGGTCGCGGTCAGCGCCTGGTCCAGGCGCGGCGCGCCGGCGATGGCCTCGCCGTCGATGGTGACGATCGAGAACGCCTTGTCGGCCGGCGACGGCGGCAGGCGGGCGGCTTCAACCACGACGGTGTCGACGAGCGGCGGAAGGTCCAAAGGCACGTGCGGCAGCTCTCCCCAGAATGACGCGCACGGACTAGCGCAGGGTTCGCGGCGTCGGGGTAGAGCTAAACTGCAACAGTGCGGCGGGAGACGCGCCGGCGGCGCGCCTCCCCTGCCGATTTCAGGCCTTGGCCGCGGCCTGGCTGGCGACCAGGGCGGTCATGTTGACGATGCCGCGCGCCGTCGCCGTGGGGCTGAGCACGTGCAGCGGCTTGGAGAGCCCCAGCAGCAGCGGGCCGACCTCGATCCCCTCGGTCACCGCGCTGACCAGGGTCAGGGCGATGTTGGCGGCGTCGAGCGAGGGGGCGATCAGCAGGTTAGCGTCGCCGGCGAAGGCTCCGCCCGAAATGTAGCGGGTGCGAACCTGCTCGTTCAGCGCCGCGTCGCCGTGCATTTCGCCGTCGACCTCCAGGGCCGGATCCAGCTGCCGGACGATGGCTAGGGCCTGGCGCATCTTGCGGGCGGACGGCGAGTTGGAGGACCCGAAGCTCGAGTGCGAGAGCAGCGCGACCTTGGGCGTGATGCCGAAGCCGCGCACCGCCTCGGCGGCCAGGATCGTCGACTCGGCGATCTGTTCGGCGGTGGGATCGACGTTGACGTGGGTGTCGCAGAAGAACAGCGCGCCCTTGGGCATGATCACCCCCGACAGCGCCGAGATCCGCGAGACCCCCGGCCGCGCCGGGATCACGGGCGTGGCGTAGGTGAAGTGCCGCCACCAGTCGCCGCCGCCGCCGACCAGGGCGCCGTCGACCATGCCCCTGCGCAGCAGCATGGCGGCGGTCACGGTCGGACGGGTGACGACCCGGCGGTTGGCCGCCGCCGGCGGCACGCCGCGACGCTCGACCACCGCGCGGTACTCCGCGGAGATCTCCTCGACCGAGGGATCGGCGTCGGGATCGAAGATTTCGATGTCACGGTCAGGGGTCAGGCGCAGGCCCAGTTCCCGGACCTTGGCCTCGATGGTCTCGCGGTGACCGATCAGCACCGGGCGGGCGAGTTGCTCGTCCACCACCGTCTGGACGCCGCGCAGGACGCGCTCGTCCTCACCCTCGGCATAGGCGATGCGGCGCTTGCAGTCCCGAGCCTGGGCGAACACCGGGCGCATCAGTTGGCCGGAGCGGTAGACGTAGCCTTCCAGCTCGGTGCGATAGGCCTCGAAGTCGGCGATCGGCCGGCGGGCGACGCCGGAGTCCATGGCCGCCTTGGCGACGGCCGGCGCGATCTCAAGGATCAGACGCGGGTCGAACGGCTTGGGGATCACGTAGTCGCGGCCGAACAGCGGGACCTGGCCGGCATAGGCGCTGGCGACGACGTCGCTGACCTCGGCGCGGGCGAGCTCGGCGATCGCCTCGGCGGCGGCCTTCTTCATCGCCTCGTTGATCTCGGTGGCGCCGACGTCGAGAGCGCCGCGGAAGATGAACGGGAAGCAGAGGACGTTGTTGACCTGGTTCGGATAGTCCGAGCGGCCGGTGGCGACGATGGCGTCCGGGCGGCTGGCGACCACCAGTTCGGGCAGGATCTCCGGCTCCGGATTGGCCAGCGCCATGATCAGCGGGCTCTTGGCCAGCAGCGGCAGCCACTCCTGCTTCAGGACCCGCGGGGCCGAAAGGCCGAGGAAGATGTCGGCGCCGACCAGCACGTCCGGCAGGGTCTGGGCGTTGGTGTCGCGCGCGTAGCGAGCCAGTTCCGGCGTCAGGTCGCCCCGATCCTTGCGCACGACGCCGTTGATGTCGGTCAGGGTGACGTTGTCTGCCGGCAGGCCCATGCTGACCAGCAGGTCCACGCAGGCCAGGGCCGCGGCCCCGGCGCCCGACGTGACCAACTTCACCTCGGAAAGCTGCTTGCCCTGGATGGTCAGGGCGTTGCGGACGGCGGCGGCGCAGACGATGGCGGTGCCGTGCTGGTCGTCATGGAAGACCGGGATGTTCATCCGCTGGCGCAGGGCGCGCTCGATGTAGAAGCACTCCGGGGCCTTGATGTCCTCGAGGTTGATCCCACCGAAGGTCGGCTCCAGCGCCGCGACCACCTCTACGAAGTGATCCGGATTGGCCGAGGAGACTTCCAGGTCGAAGACGTCGATGCCAGCGAACTTCTTGAACAGGACGGCCTTGCCCTCCATCACCGGCTTGGAGGCCAGCGGGCCGATGTTGCCGAGACCGAGCACTGCGGTGCCGTCGGTGATCACCGCCACCAGGTTGCCGCGGGCGGTGACGCGCTCGGCCCAGGCCGCATCCTCGACGATCGCCTCGCAGGCCGCTGCGACGCCGGGCGAATAGGCCAGGGCCAGGTCGCGCTGGGTGGCCATCGGCTTGGTGGGTTCGACGCTCAGTTTCCCCGGCCGTCCAAACTGGTGATAGGCGAGCGCCGCGCGCCGCAAAGCGTCATCCAAAGCCGGTTCCTTCCAAAAATGCAGAGCTACCCACGCGCGGGGGCTTGGTCCCGCGAGGGTCATCGATACGACGGGGCGAAGGGGCGTTTCTAGTCCAGACCCGACGAAATCCTAGTTCCGCCGGCGAGTTATCGCCGATCAGGCGGCGGCGCGCTCGGCGACCACGGCCTCGACGATGTGGGCGCGGTAGAGCACGGCCAGCAGATCGGTCTGGGTGATGATGCCGATCAGCACGCGGTTGTCGTCGACGACCAGGGCCTCGTGGGCCGCCCCGCTCGACAGCAACGGCAGCAGCGCCTCGATCGGCGTGGTCTCGCGGACCTTGTGGACGAAGGGATCGACCACGCTCTCGACCGGCCGCTGGCGGGCGGCCTGCAGTTCGGCCCGCCGGACCATGCCGACCACCCGGCCCTCACCGTCGACCGCCGGAGCGGTCCGCAGGTCGTGCGCGCGGAGGAACGCCAGGGCGCTCTCGGCGCTCTGCTGGGCGTCGACCGAGATCACGTCGCGCGACATGATCGCGCCGCACTGGATCGCCGAGTGCAGGCGCTTGTGGGCGGCCAACTCGACCTGGCGGAACAGGGCGTCGAGGTCCTCACGGCTGACGTCGAGCAGTTCGCCGTACTGGGCCAGGGCCTGGTCGAGATCGGCGGCGGTGTAGCCGACACGGCTCTGCGGGGCGGGGTCGCTGGTGGCGTGCGGGCTGGCGGCGGCCGGCACGCGGTGCGGATAGGACCGCCCCATCAGTCGGTTCAAGCCGACGGCGGCCAGGACCAGCAGCAGCGAGCAGAGGCCGACCGGAACCAGGGCGAAGCCGAAGCCGAGGTCGTGGACGGCCGAGCCGCCGATCACCGCGGTCAGGGCCGTCGCGCCGCCCGGCGGGTGCAGGCAACCCGCCAACATCATCGCCACGATCGCGAGCGAGACCGCCAGGGCTGCGGCCACCATGGGGTGGGGCACGAACATCGCGCAAGCGACGCCGACCAGGGCCGAAAGGATGTTGCCGCCGAGCACCGCCCGCGGCTGGGCCAGGGGACTCGCCGGCACCGCGAACACCAGCACCGCCGAGGCGCCGATGGGCCCGACGAGCAGCGGCCCGAGCCCCAGGTCGCCGCCGGACAGCGCGCGCGCCGCAACGCCGGCCAACGCCAGACCCAGCAGGCTGCCGACGCCGGCCCGCAGCATATCGTCGAACCGGACCGGAGTGCGGCCGCCCAGGATGGTGATGAGCCTGCTCAACATTCGGGCGCTTATGCACAGAAGATCAGCGTCGCGCGCCCTTGAATCTCTATCCACACCCCAAGTTTTTCAGGCGGCGCGACGAAGGGTCGCCTTTGGAATCGCAATGAAATCGGCTTTGGCTGGCGTCCCGCAACAAGCGTGGCAGTTAAGCCGGCTGAAAGCGTTTGCCTGACAGGATGCCATCGTGAGCGCCCCCGACTACACCGATCGCCGAGAGCACCCCCGCGAGCTGACCAGCCTTCGCGCCCGGGTGTTCTATGGCAAGGAGATGGCCCACTGGGCCGACTGCACGATCGTCGACCTGAGCAAGGGCGGCGCGCGGCTGCAGATCTCGGCCATCTATCCCCTGCCCTCGCGGTTCGTGGTGCTGCAGCTGCTGGGCGGCGTCGTCTATGACGTGCGCGTGCGTTGGCGGCGAGGCGACATGACCGGCGTGTCGTTCGACGCCCAGACCCAGATCGAGACCAACACCGAAGAACGCCTGGTCGGTGTCCAGAAGGCCTGGGAAGCGCTGCGCGCAGCCTGATCTCAGGCGGCCGAACGCTTCTCGACACAAGGCGCCGCCGCACCGACGACGCGCTCGGTCGAGGCCGGGAACCGCGCCAACGCCGCGGCGGGCCGGATCGGCCGCGGGGCGAAGCTTCCGCCGCAGTTAGGACAGGCTCCATTCAACACGCCGTCGGCGCAGTCCGCGCAGAAGGTGCACTCGAACGAACAGATGCGCGCCTGCGCCGAGTCCGGCGGCAGGTCGCGGTCGCAGCATTCGCAGTTCGGCTTCAGCAACAGCATCTCGCTCTCCCAACGCGGCGCGCCGACTAGGTAGCGCCCGGCCGCGTGGCCGCGGAACGACAAAATTCCCTCCAAAAACGACAAGCTCGCCCCCTAGTGGCGCCGAGCTTGCGTGAGCCCCCTCATCGAATTTCAATTTGGGACGCACCAGCGTTCCGCACACTGGGGGCTGAACATGAACTTCAAGGGCTTTGTGGTCGCGCTTACTGCCGGCCTGTCGATCACCACCGCCGCCAACGCCGGCACCGTGGTCTTCACCGACATCAAGGGGACCTGGTCGAGCCCGACCGGGGCTTCGGTCAACTATTCGGGCAACGGCACCGGCTACGCCAAGGCTTCGTGGGGCACCTCCACCGGCTACGGCAAGAGCGCCTACACGTTCGACGGCGCCTCGCCGATCAACGTCAACATCACCAGCCCCGGCAGCTACGGCCCGTTCGAGATCGGTGAATTCACCCACAACAACTGGCCGATCAACGGAAACTCGATCACCTCGATCAAGCTGGCGATCAGCACCAAGATCATCATCGACGGCATCGACCAGGGCGTGAAGACCTTCAACTACGTCTTCAACCACCTCGAAACGCCCAACAACGTCCCCGGCTACAACGGCACCTGCGCCAACGGCCTGAAGGAAAGCGCCAGCATCAACGCCAACGGCTGCGCCGACCGCGTCCAGGTCAATTTCCTGAGCACCTCCGACACCTTCAACGTCGGCGGCAACCTCTACGCCCTCGACTTCGCCGGCTTCATGGACGGCAAGACCCCGGTCACCGACTTCTGGACCAAGGAGCGCAAGGACAACTCGATCAACATGATGGCCAGCATCAAGCTTGTGCAGTCGGCGGTTCCCGAACCGTCCACCTGGGCGATGATGATCATCGGCTTCGGCGCCGTCGGCTCCATGGTCCGCAGCTCGCGCCGCCGACTGGCCTACGCCGCCTAGGCGGCAAGCTACCGAATAGTGGTGGAACTGGGCCGCCCGTCCCGCGACGGGCGGCCTTCCTTTTGTCAGGCGTCCCAGGTCCGGCCGCTGTGAGCCACGTGAAAATCGCCGCTGACCGACAGCACGATCCAGTCGCCCGCCTGGGCGATCGCCCAGCCTTCGGGGGTGCATACCTGGACGGCGCCGGCTTCGGTCATGGCCTGGGCGTCATCGCCCAGCCAAGCCCAAAGCTTGTGCCAGCTACGGGTGTCGGCGGCCGGCGGCACGCGTAGCGCGGCGCCGTGATCAAAAGCAGCGGTGGAACGGGCGGACCTCATGAACACGGAGTAGGCCCTGCGTCGGTGACCAGATCCTTAAAGCCCGTTCACTCTGTTTTCATTCCGCACGCAACGCCGCCGCCGGCCGCTTGGCCAGGGCGTGGAGCGAGGCCAGCAGCCCGCCCAGCGCCGCCAGCAGCGCCGCGCCCAGCACCAGAGCCGCCACCCCCGACCAGTCCACCGCCCAGTCGGCCTTGAACACCTGGGTCACGACGGGCCAGGCGGCCAAAGCCCCGAGGCCGACCCCGGTGACCCCGGCGATCAGCCCGACCGCGCCGTATTCCAGCACATAGGCGCCCAGCACCTGCAGCCGGGTCGCGCCCAGCACCTTCAGGATCGAGGCCTCGCGCGTGCGAGCCTGGGCGCGGGCGGCGATGGCCCCGGTCAGCACCAAGAGGCCGGCCAGAGCCGCGACCGCCGCGGCGCTGCGGATCGCCAGCACCAGCCGGTCGAAGAGCTCGGTCGCCGCCTCCAGTTGCTCGCGGACCGAAATGACGTTCACTTCCGGGAATTCGGCGCCCAGGGCGCGGGTGACGCGGGCCTCCTGGTCCTTGCCGGCCTTGGCGATCGCCACATGGCGCAGTTCGGCGCCTTCCAGGGTCGAGGGCGTGAGGATCAGCGGGAAGCTGGCCCCGAAGCCGCCGACATCGACTTTGCGCAGCACCGCGATCCTGGCCTCGATCTCGCGGCCGAGCACCGACAGGGTGACCTCGTCACCGACCTTCAGGCCCCCGGCGCGGGCGGCGTCGACCTCCATGGCCAGCAGCGGCGGGCCCGCATAGTTCGCCGGCCACCAACGGCCTTCGACGATCTGTGGGTCGGCCGGCTGCGGCCCAATGGCCGAGATCGAGATGTCGTTGTCATAGGCCCAGCGCTCGCGCTCGGCGATGGCCTTGCGGTCGACCGCCTCGCCCTTGATGCGGACGATGCGGCCGGTGAGAAAGGGCGCACGCAAGTAATTGTCGGCGTTCAGCTTCTGGCCAAAGGCGGTCTGCACGGTCTGGTCGAAGCGGGCCGCCTCGGCGCCTGGGATCTCGGTGAAGACGATGGCCGGTGCGGTCTTGGGCGCGACCTCGGCGACCTGGCGCAGCAGGCTCGACTGGATCAGCACCACCGCCGCCAATAAGCCGACGCCGAGACCGATGGCCGGGGCTGCGGTGCGGGCGGCCGAGCGCGGCCCCGCCAGATTGGCCAGGCCCATCCGCACCGCGCCATGCGTCCGCCCTCGCAGACGTCCGGCCAGATGCGCGGCCAGCAACCCCAGCCCCCAGAGCAGTACGAAGGACGCGGCCACCCCGCCGATCATCAGCCCCGCGGCCAGCGGGGTCGGGGCTGTCGCCACTGAGAGCACCCCGAGGGCCACGGCGGCGAGCGCCGCGCCGACCGTTTCGACGCTGAGCCCCAGCCGCCCACGGGTGTCGCGGCGGAACAGGCTGGCCGGCGGCGTGGCGCGGGCCCGCGCCAGCGGCGCCAAGGCGAAGGCGGCAGCCGACAGCAGGCCGAAGGCGCCGGCGCGCAACAGCGGCTCGGGATAGACGGCGAACAGCGCCGGAACGGTCAGGTCGTCGGGGATCAGTCCGGCCAACAGGAACGGCGCGGCCGCCCCGACCGCCAGGCCGATGGCGACGCCGAGCAGAGCCAGCACGCCGATCTGGATCAGGTATAGGCCGCGGATGAAACGGCCCTCGGCCCCCAGCGCCTTGAGTACGGCGATCGAAGGCTTGCGCTCCTCCAGGAAGGCGGTGACCGCGCCGAACACCCCAAGGCCGCCGGCGACCAGCGAGGCCAGGCCGATGAAGCCGAGGAAGTATTCGAGCTGGTCGATCAGCCAGCGGATCCCGGGCGCGGCGTCGTCGCGGTCACGGATGCGCACGTCGCGGTCCTTGGTCTCCTGGCGCAGCGCCTTGCGCGCCTGCGCAGGGGTGACGTCCGCCGGCAGGGCGATGCGGGCGGTCTCCAGGAACGGCAGGCCCGGTTGAAGGAAGCCGCCGGCCTCGACCGCCTGGCGCCGGAGCAGCACCCGTGGCCCCAACGCAAAGCCGCGCGACAGGCGGTCCGGCTCCTGCACCAACACGCCGCGGACCACGACCGGCAATTCACCGACCAGGATGCGGTCGCCGATCTTCAGGTTCAGGCGCTCCAGAAGCACCCGCTCGACCACCGCCCCGGCGGTCCCGTCGGGCGCCGGCGCGATGGCGCGGTGGAAGTCGCCGCCGTCCTCCAACGTGACTTGGCCGGCCAGCGGATAGGCGTCACTCACCCCGCGCAGCTCGACCAGGCGGCGCTGGCCGTCGGGGGCCTGGGCCATGGCGCGGCTGCCGACCGCCCATGAGGTCTTGCCGGCCTTCTCGATGGCGGCACGCTCGGCCGGCGTGAAGCGGCGCTGCTCGACGGTGATCGCCATGTCCCCGCCGAGGATCTCGCGCGCCTGGCTGGCCAGGCCCTGGCGGAAGGCCTCGGCGGTCGAGCCGGCGGCGGCGATGGCGGCGACGCCCAGCGCCAGGCAGGCGAGGAAGATGCGAAAACCGCTGACGCCAGAGCGCAACTCGCGCGCAGCGAAACGCAGGGCGAGCATCAGGCGTGGCCGCCGCTGAGCCGCACCTGGCGGTCGGCGCGCTCGGCCAGAGCCGGATCGTGGGTGACCAGCACCATGGCCGCGCCCTCCTCGGCCACCAGGCCGAACAGCAGGTCGGCGACCTTGGCGGCGTTGGCGGCGTCCAGATTGCCGGTCGGCTCGTCGGCGAACAGCAGGGCCGGCCGCGGGGCGAGCGCCCGGGCCAGGGCGACCCGCTGCTGTTCGCCGCCCGACAGCTGGTGCGGATAGTGGCGCAGGCGGGCCGAGAGCCCGACGCGGTCCAGCCAGCTGCGGGCGGTCGCGTCGGCGTCGGCGATCCCGGCGATCTCCAGCGGCGCGGCGACGTTCTCCAGGGCGGTCATGTTGGGCAGCAGGTGGAACGACTGGAAGACCAGCGAGACCTTGCCGCGGCGCAGGCGGGCGCGGCCGTCCTCGCTGAGGCGGCCGAGATCCTGGCCCAGCAATTCCACGCGGCCGGCGGTCGGCTGCTCAAGGCCGGCGGCGACGGCGATCAGGCTGGACTTGCCAGAGCCGGAAGGGCCAGTGATCGCCACCCGTTCGCGCGGTGCCACCGAAAAGCTCAGGTCCTTGAGGATTTCGACCGGTCCGGCCGCCGACGGCAGGGTGAGCGAGACGTTCGAGACGGCGAGCGGCGGAACAGCTTCGGACAATGCGGCCTCTGGAGATTGAGCTTCACTGACTATCGCCTAGATAGGACAGCGACATGGACCCGACAGCCCCCCGATTTCCGAGCCGCCGGCTGCTGATCGCCGCCGCCCTCGCCGCCTGGCCGGCCCAGGGCCTGGCCCAGCCGCACCGGGTGATCACCATACTGGGCGACTCGATCACCGCCGGCTACGGCCTGCCGGCCAGCGCCGCCCTGCCCGTGCAGTTGCAGGCGCAGCTGCGCAAGCTGGGTTCGAACGCCCTGGTGCGCGGGGCCGGCGTTTCCGGCGACACCACCGCCGGCGGCCTGGCGCGGGTGGACTTCAGCGTCCAGCGCGACACCGACGTCTGCCTGGTGGCGCTAGGCGGCAACGACCTCTTGCAGGGCATCGCCCCCAAGCGCACCCAGGCCAATCTCGACAAGATCGTCGCCCGGCTGAAAGCGCGGAAGATCGGCGTGGTGCTGGCCGGACTGGCGCCGCCGCCGGTGATCGGCCGCGCCTACGCCCGCGACTTCCAGGCGGTGTTCCCAACCGTGGCCAAGGCCCAGGGCGTGGCGCTGTACCCCAACCTGCTGGCCGGCGTGGCCCAGCAGCCGCGCCTGAACCAGCGCGACGGCTTCCATCCCAACGCCCAGGGCGTGGCGGTGATCGCCCAGGGCCTGGCGCCGGTTCTGGTCAAGGCTCTGAGCGGCCGGCGCGCCTAGCCCCTGTTCCGATTGGCTTGAACCAAGCCAACCGGGGACGAACAGGGTCGATTTTTTGAGCTCGGAGCCCTTCTGATGCACTCACGATGATCCATCGTGAGTGGGAAGGGCTCTAGGTCTCCTGCGGTCCCGCCGGCTTGGCGGGTTTGGCCGGAGCCCCGACGCCGCCCGACTTCCCGCCGTCCTCGAAGATCACCGATCCGGCGCCGGCGACGTCGGTCTCCAGACGCTTGGGCCGGGTCAGCAGGCGGGCGGTGGCCGAGCCGGAAACTTCCAGATTGGCGGCTTCCCGTGGGGCCAGGGTGACTTCGGCTGAGCCGGAGATGTCGGCCTCGGCGTTATCGGTGACCAGGTCGGTCAGATCGGCCTCGCCGGAACCAGAGAGTTCGACGTCGACCTCGCGGGCCTGGCCGCTGGCGACCACCTCGGAGGAGCCGCTGGCGACGATCTGAAGTTGGTCCTGCTTGTAGCTGCGGATATCGAGCCGGTCGTCGCCGCTGATCTGGAAGCGGGTGACGGCCGGGGCCGTCATCACCACCCGCAGGCGGGCATAGTCGGCCAGCGGCCGGTCCAGGCTAAGCCGGCCATCGTTCAGGCGGACGCGATCGACGATGTCCTTGGGACCATAGATCATCACCTTGCCGGGGCCGGGAGCCTGGGTGAACTCGACGGCGGCCGGGATGTCGAACTCGGCCTTGGTCGAGCCGTCCCACGCCAGCTCGCGGGTCACCTCCCCGGCGTCCCGGTCGAGCGGCCGATCGTGGCGCAGGTCGCGGTCGCGCCACTCGCGGCGCTCGTGGCGGTCATGCCAGTCCACGTCCCAGTTCCAGTTGCGGGCGGCGAGGTCGGGGCCGCCCAGGGCGGCCGCGCCGGCCAGGGCCACGACCCCGGCCAGGAAGCCGGCCACGGCGATCATCACAAGCACACGGATCATGATTGGGCTCCCGGCTCAGGACTGCGGTTCGATGGCCGGCTTGAGCAGCCGGAAGTGAAGGCGCCCGTACCAGACCAGGGCGTTGACGAGGCCGATGACGACGATGGTCAGGATCGCGCCGGCCGACGCGGCCAGGGCCATCAGCCCGATGCCGGCCAGCAGCGCTGCGACCGGACCGCCGGGCGGGCCGAGGAACGGTCCAGCGGCGAACACCACGCCGCCGGCGACGAAGACCCCGATGGCCGCGACGATCAGGCCGAACAGCACCCCGCCGACGGTCATCAGGATCGGCAGCAGGATCAGGATGTCGATGGCGCCCAGGCCCAGCACGGCGAAGATCGCGCCGGCCGCGGAGGTGGGATTGCGCTGCTCCTCCCACTTCTTGAGACCGACCTCGGCGCGCAGTTCGCGGGCCAGCCGGGACGGATCGCCCAGCGCCTGGGCGACCTCCTCCTCGGTGCGGCCGGCGGCTACGCCCTCGGCGAAGTGGGTCTCGTAGTCGGCGACCGCGTCCTGGATGGCCGCGGGCGGCAGGCCCGACAGCCCCAACCGCAGCCGGTCGATGAAGGCCTGACGGTTCATTGAGCGTCTCCCAGAATACTGTCGACCGCGCGAGAAAACGCAGCCCATTCCGCCTTTTGCGCGGTGAAGCTCGCCTTTCCGGCCTCGGTCAGCTTGTAGTATTTGCGCGGCGGCCCGGCCGGACTCTCGACCAGATAGGTCTCGACCAGCCCGTCGCTCTGCATCCGCCGCATGAGCGGATAGATCGTTCCCTCACCCATATCGATCCCCTCGGCCAGGCGGCTCGCGATCTCGTAGGCGTAGCTGTCGTGGGAAGAGAGCAAGGCGAGCACGCAGAGCTCGAGCACCCCCTTCTTCAATTGGACTTGCACGGTTTCCGGCACGGCGGACCTCCAGTTCGCCTATGAGGTATCGCACGGTAGTGACTACTGCAAGGTAGCTTGCATTACATCTTAGTAAGCTCAAGCGTGGCCTTGATCGGCAGGTTGCCCGATAGTCCCTCCATGATCCGCACCATCGCCGCCGCCCTGGCGCTCAGCCTCGCCCTCCCCGCCCAGGCCGCCGACTGGCGGCGCCTCGATCCCGAGAACACGCTGGTGATCGAGACCAGCAAAGGCGTTGTCGTCGTCGAGATGCGCCCCGACTTCGCGCCCAAGGCGGTCGAACGGGTCAAGCTGCTGGCCCGCGAGGGCGTCTATGACGGCCTGCAGTTCCACCGGGTGATCGAGAACTTCGTCGACCAGACCGGCAACCCGAACAACAAGGACGGCGGGGTCTCGCAGCACCCGGACCTGCCGCCGGAGTTCATGTTCCGGCTGAAGACCGACGCGCCGGCCAAGGTCGTTGTCAACGCTAGCGACAGCCTGGCAGGTTTCGTGGGCTCCGCGCCGTTCGAGGCCGCTTCGGACCTGGAGGCCCAGCGCGACGCCGCCCTCGGCCGCCGCGCCTGGGGCGCGTATTGCCCCGGCGTCGCCGGCATGGGCCGGCAGGCCGGCGAAGGCACCGCCAACTCCGAAATCTTCTTCATGCGCGCCGCCAGCCGAAGGCTCGACCGCAGCTACACGGTCTGGGGCCGCGCGGTGGTCGGGCTCGACGTGATCCGCGCCATGGCCGTGGGCGAGCCGCCAGCCCAACCCGACGTGATGCGCAAGGTCCGCGTCGCCGCCGACCTGCCGCCGGCCGAGCGCCCGAAGGTCGAGGTGATGGACGAGCACGGCCAGTCGTTCGCCGCCCTGGTCGCCAAGGTCCGGCGCGACAAGGGCGCGGACTTCACGATCTGCGACATCGAGGTCCCGACCCGGCCCGTTCCCTAGACGATCGGCCTCCGTGCCGGACTCGCGCCGCTAAGCGCACGCCGCTTCAAGAGTTCTGTGCTATCCTGTGGAAACCACAGGAGAAACGTCATGCTTAGGACCGTTGTTCTCGTCAGTGGCGTACTGTGCCTCGGCTCGACCGCGACGGCGCAGATCAATACCGGGGACCTGAAGTGGGGCCCGGCGCCCGCGGTATTCCCCGCCGGCGCGCAGATGGCGGTGCTTTCGGGCGATCCGACCAAGGCCGGGGTGTTCGTGATCCGCCTCAGAATGCCCGCCGGCTACAAGATCCCGGCCCACAACCACCCGACCGACGAATACGTGACCGTGGTCTCGGGCGAGCTGTCGCTGGGCATGGGCGACAAGCTCGACCCAGCCAAGAGCGCCAAGCTCGGTCCCGGCGGGTTCGCCGTCGCCGGCGCGAAGATGAACCACTTCGCGTTTTCGACGGGCGGCGCGGTGGTTCAGGTTTCGGCCGAGGGCCCATTCGCCCTGACCTACGTCAATCCCGCCGACGACCCGACCAAACGCTAGATCGCAAGCGGAACCTCAGACTGCATGGGGCCGTTCGCTTGAGAGCGTTCAGGAGCCCGCGATGAAACTTGCCGTCATGCTGACAGCCGCCCTGCTCGGCCCAGGCGCCTACGCGCAGACAGCGCCGGGGCCGCTGGGGCTCACCGCCGAACAGCTCGACGACGCCGACCTGATCGATCCCCAGGGCCGCAAGATCGGCGAAGTCGAGAACCTCATGCTGGGGCCCAAGGGCGACGTCGTCGGCCTGGTCGTGGAGATCGACCAGCGAACGCCCAAGCCCGATCGCCGCGTACAGGTCGAGCTGTCGAGCCTGCGCGCCGTCCCCGATCCGACCGATCCGGGCGAGTTCAACGTCCAGACCAGCCAGACGCGTGAACAGTTGCTGGCCCTGCCCGAGGCCCGCTAGGCGAACACCGGCGCCAATTCAGTCGTCTTGCGGCGGATCATCAGCGAGGCGACCGCGGCAACCAGCGCCGCGACGCCGGCCAGGACGAAGGCCTCGAGATAACGGCCCTGGGCGGCGCGGATGACGCCGGCGGTGATCGCGGCCGTGGCGGCGCCGGCCTGGTGGCCCGCAGCGATCCAGCCGAAG
Organism: Phenylobacterium sp. NIBR 498073; assembly: GCF_027286305.1. Lineage (NCBI taxonomy): Bacteria > Pseudomonadati > Pseudomonadota > Alphaproteobacteria > Caulobacterales > Caulobacteraceae > Phenylobacterium > Phenylobacterium sp. NIBR 498073. The sequence goes on along the minus strand of NZ_CP114599.1, from coordinate 1,932,912 downwards.
ACGATCGGGCCGTCATGGTCGCCGAACGCTTCAGTCGCCAATCGCACGGTCGGCGGTACTGTGGCGATCCAGTCCAGGCCGTAGAACACCGCGAAGATCCCCAACGCGACGATGGAGAAGTCGGTGAACGGCAGCACCATCAGCGAAAGGCCGCGCAGGCCGTAATAGACGAACAATAGCTTGCGCGGATCGTAGCGGTCGGTGAGCCAGCCGGAGAGCGTCGTGCCGATCAGGTCGAAGATCCCCATCACCGCCAAGAGCGTCGCCGCCCGGGTCTCGGGCAGGCCCTGGTCGGCGCACATGGCGATCATGTGCACGCCGATCAGGCCGTTGGTGGTCAGGCCGCAGACGAAGAAGCCGCCGAACAGCAGCCAGAAGGTGCGCGTGCGGGCGGCGCGGAACAACGCCCCAAACGCCCCGCGCAGGGCGCCGCCGGCGGGCATGGGCTGCGGCGCCGCGTAGCTTTCGTTCGCGCCGTAGGGCTTCTGGCCGATCGAGGCGGGGGTCTCGGGCAGCAGGAGCCAGACCACCGGGACCAGCACCGCCATCACGGCCGCGACCGCCAGCACCACCGGCCGCCAGCCGCCGGCCTCGGCCAGGGCCGCCATGCCCGGCAGGAAGATCAGCGAACCGGTCGCCGCCGAGGCGCTGAGCAGGCCCATCATCAGGCCGCGCCGTTCGACGAACCAGCGGTTGACGACAGTGGCGCCCAGCACCATCGCTACTGCGCCCGAGCCGACGCCGGAGATCACGCCCCAGGTGGCGACATAGTGCCAGGGCTGGGTCATCAGCGAGGAGGCCGCGGTCGAGAGCGCCATCACCGCCAGAGCCAGGGTCACCGTGCGGCGCACGCCGAACGACTGCATCAGCGCCGCGGCGAACGGACCGGTCAGGCCATAGAGGAAGATGCCGACCGCTGCGGCCATCGAGATCACGCCGCGATCCCACTGGAAGGCGCGCTCCAGCGGCAGCATCAGCACGCCTGGCGCCGAGCGCAGGCCGGCCGCCGCCATCAGGGCGATGAACACCGCCGCGACGGCGACGAATGCGTAGTTCTGGCCAAAGGGCCTGGCGCGCGCTATCGTCATGTTACTGACCTGTAAGTTTCACCGCCGATGAATACGTACCGGTCAGTTACATCGTCAAGCCGACTTTCATGATCGAGCCGAAGAAACCCGACACCGCCCCTCCCCTGCGCGCCGCCGACAAGATCCGCGAGACGGCCAAGGAGCTGTTTTATCGAGACGGCATCCGCGCGGTCGGGGTCGACGAGATCGTCGCCAAGGCCGGGGCGACCAAGCCCAGCCTTTATCGCACCTACAAATCTAAGGACGAGCTGGCCGCCGCGGTGCTGCGCGAAGGCGCCGCCACCTTCTGGAGCCGGTTCGACGCCGCCGTGGCCGAGCATCCGGGCGATCCCCGCGCCCAGGTGCTGGCCTATCTGGAGGGCTTGGCGCAGCGGGCGGTGCAGGACGACTACCGCGGCTGCCCGCTCAGCAACGCAGCGGTGGAGTACCCCGAGCGCGGCCATCTGGCCCGCGTCACCGCCCAAGAGCACAAGGCCGACCTGCGCAAGCGGCTGCGGGGCATGGCGACGGAAATGGGCGCCGAGGACGCCAACGGCCTGGCCGACGCGCTGCTGCTGCTCATCGAAGGCGCGTTCCTGACCAGCCAGCTGTTCGACAAGGACCGCCCCACCGCCGAGGTCGCCCGCGCCGCAGCCAAGCTGATCGACGCCTATCTCACCTAAGGGGCCTCGTAGACCACCTTGCCGCCGACGATGGTCATGACCGCGTGGGCCTTGGCGATGTCGGCGAAGGGGGCGGTCATCAGGTCGACCGAGAACACCGAGATGTCGGCGTCGCGGCCGACCGCGAGGCTGCCGAGATCGTTCTCGCGGAAGACGGCGTAGGCCGAGCCGCGGGTCAGCATGGCGAGCGCCTGGGCGCGGGTCACCGCCTCCTCCAGGCGCCAGTCGGGACCGGCGAAGCCCTTGAGGTCGTGGCGATAGGCGGCGGCGTAGAACTCGACCAGCGGATCGCCCTTTTCGACCGGCGCGTCGGAGCCGCCGGCGACGGCTGCGCCAGACTTCAACAGACTTTCCCAGGCGTAGGCGCCCTTGAGCCGCTCCGGGCCCAGGCGCGCGGGGGCGAAATAGAGGTCGCCGATGACGTGGGACGGCTGCATCGAAGCGACGACGCCCAGCGCCGCAAAGCGCGGCAGGTCGTCGGGGGCCAGGACCTGGGCGTGCTCGACCCGCCAGCGGGCCGCCTTGAGCCCGGCCAGGTCGCCGGCGAAGGCCTGCTGATAGGCGTCGAGGATCACCCGGTTGCCGCGGTCGCCGATGGCGTGGACAGCCATCTGGGCGCCGGACTTGCGCGCCTTGGCGAGGATGGCGTCGATGGTCTCGCGGGGCGTGACGATGAGCCCGGTCCCCTCGGCGTCGGCATAGGGCGCGAGCAACGCCGCCCCGCGCGAGCCGAGCGCGCCGTCCATGAACAGCTTCACGCCGCGCACGCGCACCAGGCCGGTCGGATCCTGGGACGGCCCTTGGGCCAGAACCGGCCCGGAGTCGGCTTGCGACATGTAGTTGTCGATGCGGATCGGCAGCTCGCCCTTGGCGGCGAGCGCCTGCTGAATGGCCACCTCCTGGGTCGAGACGCTCATGTCGTGCAGGCCGGTCCAGCCCCGCGAGGCGTAGAGCCGCGCGCCCCGGCGGACCGCCTCGGCCTGGGCCGCGGGGCTCGGCGGCGGGACCTTGGCGCGGACCAGGCCCATGGCGTTGTCGATCAGCATCCCGTCCGGCTCGCCCTTGGCGTCCTTCAAGATCTGGCCGCCGGCCGGCGCGGCGGTCTGGGCGGTGATGCCGGCCAGCTTGAGCATCGCCGAATTGACGACCACCGCATGGCCATCGGCGCGGCTGAGCACCACCGGCCGGTCGGGCGCGGCGCGGTCGAGGTCGGCGCGGGTCGGGAAGCGTTTTTCCGGCCAATGGGTCTCGATCCAGCCGGCGCCGGAAATCACCTCGCCGCCCGGATTGGCGGCCGCCCACGCCTTCAGGCATGCGACCAGGGCCTCGACCGAGTCCGTCCCCTCCAGGTTCAGGGTCATCTCCCGGAAGCCAATCCCGGCCAGATGGGCGTGGGAGTCGACGAAGCCTGGATAGGCGGCCGCTCCCTTCAGGTCGATATCGCGGGCGCCCGGCGCGGCCGCCCGCGCGCTGTCGAGCTGGCCGGCATAGGCGACCTTGCCGTCCTTGACCGCCAGGGCCTGCACGACGGCGTCGCCGGTGTAGATCGGGCCGCCGTGAATCAAAAGGTCCTGCGCCGCAGCCGGCGCCGCCAGGGCGAGGCCCGCCGTCAGGACCAGAGTGTGCAGAACCGCGCGCATGCTTCCCCCGCCGTGAATCACTGGGTCCATTGATCGACGTTCCACCGCCGCACGCAAACGCCTTCGCACGCTATGGCCACCTGCCGCGGATGCGGCCACAGTGAAGGCATGAATCGGGGGGATGCAGGTCAGCCGGCAAGGTTGCGCGCACGAGCGGCCTACGGCCTGTTGGCAGTGGCGGCGGCGGCGGCGGCGCTGATTTACGCCGACCGCGTCTTTCTGGACCTGCCCCTGTATGCCGGGGCCGAAAGCTCGCACCTGGTCTACGCGCTCTACGGCAAGACCTTGGCGGCGCGGCCCGACCTGCTGCCGCACGCCCAGCCGATGGGCGACGCTTTGTTCGGCCTGCTGATCCGGGCGCTGACCTATGTGACGCAGAACCTGGCGCCCTGGCTGAGGGTCCTGGGGGCCACGGCCTATTTCGGCGGCCTGGCCCTGACGCTGGCCAGCGTGCGCGTCAGCCTGGACCGGGAGACCTGGATCGGCGCGGCGCTGCTGGCCCTCGCCTATCCCTACTACCGCTTCGCCGCCGCGGCCCTGCCCGAGGGGTGGTATGTCCTGTTGCTCGGCGCGGCAGTGCTGGCCACCGCACGGCTCTATGGGCCGCGACCGATCGCCCATGCGGCCCTGGCGGGCGCCCTGGTCGGCGCGCTCACCATGTTGAAGCCGCAGGGCCCAGCGGTGGGCGTCGCGTTCCTGCTGCTGGCGGTGGCGGACCTCCTGCTCGGCCGGCGCGACCTGCGCATCTTCTTCGGGCGCGTGGCGGTGCTGGCCGCCGCCTTCCTGGCCAGCGTCAACCTGCTGCAACTGGCGACCAACCAGGCCGCGAGCGCGCCGTTCAGCTTCTATCTGGAGCATCGCTACGACACCCTGCTGGCCGGCGCGGTGACGCCGCATGGCTGGGTCTCCGGCGCGCGCGGACTGGTGGCGATGGCCTCGGCCTGCGTGATGCTGGCGGCGATTCCGGCGCTGACCGGGCTGCTGCGGATCGAGATGCGCTGGCGCTGGCATCGAGGACGTGGGCGTTTCTTCCTCGCCCCGCACGAGACGACTTTCCTGCTGGTGCTGTTCAGCCTGGCGAGCACCCTGGCCGTGACGGCGGCGCTCTCCACGGGCGAGGCCGCCAATCCCAGCCGTATCTGGGGCCGACAGTTCGAGGCGCTGATTCCCTTGCTTTGGATCGCCGCAGCCCCGTTCATCGGCGAGTTCGACCGCGCCGGCGGACGCTGGTGGCGGATGGCGATGGGCCTGGCGGCGGTCGTCGGCTTGGCCGGGCTGGCGGCCTGCCTGCTCGGCGGGATCACCCCGCGCGCCTGGGACGCGGCCGCGCTCAGCGCCTTTTCGCTCGAACAGCCCTGGGCCGCCGGGCTGGCGGCGGCGATCATCGTCGCGGCCGGCGCGGCGACCGCCCTGCGCAGTTGGCCGGTGATGAACATCTGGCTGGCGGCCTTCGCGGCGCTGGCCGTGCTGTCGACCGCGCTCGACGTGCGATGGGAGCGGACCAACGCCACCGACCGCAACGCGCTGAGCCAGGACCTGACCACGGCCGCGGCGATCATAGAACAGCGCCCCGGCGGGGTCGCGATCATCGCCCAGGACCCGATCCAGGCCCGCCTGGCCTATCTGCGCCTCCGTGCGCGGCCGATCACCATCCTGACCGCCCCGGAGCCCGCGCGGCTGGTCGAAATCGACACCGTCGTCGCCATCGGATCGCAGGCGCCTGGCGCCGACTGGCGGGTCGCGTTCGGCGGCCCCAAGGTGACTGTTTACACCCGTCAAACGGGGCTCTTGGCCTCACCGCGCGCATCGGTCGCGGGCGCTGGAGGTCTTCTGTCCGAGCCAGGAAGCGGCTAAGAGCGCGCAGAATCATCGCGCCGCCGCGGTCGCGACATGAAGGACACGGACGGAACGATGCTCACCTGGTTCCAGGCGCTGATGCCTAAGGAATTGAAATTCTTCGACCTCTTCAGCGCCCACGCCGAGAAGCTGGTGGAGGGCGCTACCGCATTGCGCGAGGTCCTGCAGGGCGGCGACGACGTCGCCGAGGCCTGCGCCCGCGTCGTGGCGCACGAGGATGCAGCCGACGCGATCACCCGCGAGGTGCTGCTGAACGTGCGCCGCTCGTTCATCACCCCGTTCGACCGCAGCGACATCCAGGAGCTGATCACCTCGCTCGACGATGCGATCGACCAGATGCACAAGACGGTGAAGGTCGTCAGCCTGTTCGAACTTCGCGAATTCGAAGATTCGATGCGGGAAATGGCCGACATCATCGTCGAGGCCGCGGTGCTGACCCGCGAGGCGGTCGGCCTGCTGAGCAACATGCGCCAGAACGTGACCCGGCTCAGCCAGCTGACCGAGCAGATCACCCACATCGAAGACCGCTCGGACGCGATCTACGACGCCGGCCGCAAGGCGTTGTTCCTGGCGCACCGGCATGACGACCCGATGGCGTTCGTCGTCGGCGTCGACGTCTACAGCCACCTGGAAAAGGTCATGGACCGGTTCGAAGACGTGGCGAACTGCATCAGCGGCATCGTGATCGAGCAGGTCTAGCCCACGTGGAACTCCTCGCCGGCTACGGCCCGCTGCTGATCTTCCTGATCTTCGTGGCGTTGGCCTTCGACTTCCTGAACGGGCTGCACGATGCGGCCAACTCGATCGCCACCATCGTGGCGACGCGGGTGCTGCCGCCCTTCATCGCCGTCGCCTGGGCGGCGTTCTTCAACTTCATCGCCTTCCTGTTCTTCGGCCTGCACGTGGCCAAGACGGTCGGCGCGGGCCTGGTCATGCCCGAGCTGATCAGCGACGGGCTGATCTTCTCGGCCCTGATCGGGGCGATCGGCTGGAATCTGCTGACCTGGTGGGCGGCGATCCCCTCCTCGTCTTCGCACGCGCTGATCGGCGGGCTGGTCGGCGCGGGCATCGCCAAGGCCGGGATGGGCGCCGTCATGTGGGGCGGCCTCTCCAAGACCCTGTTCGCCATCGTGCTGTCGCCGGCGACGGGCTTCATCCTCGCGCTGTTCCTGGTGTTGATCGTCTCATGGCTGTTCGTGCGGCTGACGCCGTTCGCGGTCGACGGGGTGTTCCGAAAACTGCAGTTCGTCTCGGCCTCGCTCTATTCGCTGGGCCACGGCGGCAACGACGCCCAGAAGACCATGGGCATCATCGCCGCCCTGCTGATCGCGCACGGCATGGGTCCGTCGAGCGGCGAGTTCCACGTACCGCTGTGGGTGGTGCTGTCCTGCCAGGCGGCCATGGGCCTGGGCACGCTGTTCGGCGGCTGGCGGATCGTCCATACCATGGGTTCGCGGATCACCCGCCTGACCCCCATGCAGGGCTTCTGCGCCGAGACCGGCGGGGCGATCACCCTGTTCGCCGCCACCAGCCTGGGCGTGCCGGTCTCGACCACCCACACCATCACCGGCGCCATCGTCGGCGTCGGCGCGGCCAAGCGGGTCTCGGCTGTGCGCTGGGGCGTGGCCAAGGAGATCGTCACGGCCTGGGTCGTGACCCTGCCGGCCGCGGCGATCATCGGCGCCCTGACCTACTGGGCGGCCGGGCGGTTCATGGGCTGACGGAGGTCAGTCGTCGACCATGGCGCGGGCGGCGACGTCCGCGGCCGGGTCGAAGTCGGCGCGGGGATAGTCCTTCCCGCGCTTGACGGTCAGGGTGATGGTGCGCAGGGCGCGGATATCCCGGCTCGGGTCCTGACCGGTGAACACCAGATTGGCGAGCTTGCCCGCCTCGATGGTCCCGAAGTCCGGGCTCTTGCTGACCGCCAGCGCGCCGTTGCGGGTCGCCGCGACGATCGCCTGCATCGGCGAGAAGCCGGACTTGTCGACCAGAAGCTCGAGCTCCTCGTAGAGCGCCGGATAGGCGGCCACCGGATTGGAGAAGCCATCGGTGCCGGCCGAGATCGTCACGCCAGCCTTCAGGGCCTGTGCGGTCAGCTGCGCGGCGAGTTCGACCGAGCAATAGGGCTTGCTGGGCCGGGTCTTCATCGCCTCGTAGATGCGGACCGTAGCGTCGAGAACGACCCCGCCCTGGCGCATCGTGGCCAGCAGCGGGGCGATCTGCGGGTTCACGCCGCCGACGAACTTCTCCTCCTGCACGGCGGCGCGGCGGTGATAGCCGGTCGGGATCTGGTCTGAGACCTGATAGGCCAGCATGCAGACGTGGCTGACGCTGTCGGGCCGCGCGGCCAGGACCTGGGCCGGCGTGGCCGGGAAGACCGCGCCGTGCGTCCAGACCTGCAGCCCCTGGCGATGGGCCTCGGCGGTGATGCGCGCGACCTCGTCGCCCGGCAGGTTCGCGTAGATCTTGATCGCCGTGGCGCTGGTCCCCTTGGCCTCGGCCACCGCCTGACGGATATCGGTGTCCGGGCCGATCGCCCGCATCCAGGGAACCTGGCCGCCCACCGCGCCCAGCGAGGCGGCGCCGACGCGCGGGTCGTCGAAGAACGAGGGGCCCGCCATCAGGGCGGCGTAGTGGATGTCCGGCGCAGGGATCTCGCCGATCCGCGCCGCGCGGGCCAGGTCGGCGATGTTGCGCAGGTCGTCGGCCATGTCGCGGGTCGAGGTGATCCCGCTGTAGAGGTCGCGCTTGAGCTGGGCCTCGGCGAAGCGGCGGTTCGGCGGCGTGGCCAGGTGCTGGTGGCTGTCGGTGAGGCCCGGCAGCATGTACTTGCCGCTCATATCGACGACGCGGGTGGTCGGCGCCAGCTTGAAGGCGATCTCGCCCTCCTTCCAGACCCGCTCGATCCGCTCCCCGCGGACAAGGATGTTCATGCCCGCGCGGGCCGGCGCGCCGGTCCCGTCGATGAGCGTGAAGTTGCGATAAACGGTCTGGGCCTCGGCCGCCGGCTCTTGGGCCTCGGCGACAGGCGACAGGACGAGGACGGCGGCCAGCGCGGTCAGGCAGGAACGGATCATGTCCCTGCCCTAGACCCTTTCCGGTTCAGGTGAAATCACCTGAACCGGGATGAAAGGGTCCAGCTTCAAAGAGTAGAGCGTGACGGTCGCTTCAACCGGCTTCCACTTGAAGCTGTCACGCTCCCGCCGCGTCGCTCGCCGGCCTCAACGCCTAAGCGTCAGCGGGGAAGCTTGCTGGTCCCCATCAGGTACTCGTCGACCGCCTGGGCGCACTGCCGCCCTTCGCGGATCGCCCAGACCACCAGCGACTGGCCGCGACGCATGTCGCCGCACGAGAAGATGTTGGCCGAGGTGGTCTTGTAGTCGCTGACCGGGGCCTTGACGTTGCCGCGCGGGTCGAGCTCGGCGCCCGACTGGGCGATGAACTCGTTGTGGCGCGGGCCGACGAAGCCCATGGCCAGCAGCACCAGGTCGGCCTTGATCAGGAACTCGCTGCCGGCGATTTCCTGCAGGGTCTGGCGACCGTCGGCCCCCGCGACCCATTCGACACGGACGCACTCGACCGCTTCGATCTTGCCATTCGAACCGATGAAGCGCTTGGCCGACACCGCAAAGTCGCGCTCGCAGCCCTCTTCGTGGCTCGACGAGGTGCGCAGCTTCAGCGGCCAGTCGGGCCAGGTCAGCTGCTTGTTCTCGCGAACCGGCGGCTGCGGCATGATTTCCAGCTGGGTGACCTGGACCGCGCCATGGCGGTTCGAGGTGCCGATGCAGTCGCTGCCGGTGTCGCCGCCGCCGATGACCACGACATGCTTGCCGGTGGCCGAGATGCCGCCGGTGGGGGCGGCGCGCAGCTCGTCGTCGCCGGCGTTGCGCTTGTTCTGCTGGGTCAGGAAGTCCATCGCGAAATGGACGCCGGCCAGTTCGCGGCCGGGGATCGGCAGGTCGCGCGGATCTTCCGCGCCGCCGGCCATGACCAGCACGTCATAGTCGTCGAGCAGGCGCTGGACCGAGACGGTCTTGCCGACCTCGAAGTTGGTCCGGAAGATCACGCCCTCACCTTCCATCTGCGCCACGCGGCGGTCGATGAGGTGCTTCTCCATCTTGAAGTCCGGGATGCCGTAGCGCAGCAGGCCGCCGATCCGGTCGTTCTTTTCGAACACGGTCGGGGCGTGACCGGCGCGGGCCAGTTGCTGGGCGCAGGCCAGGCCCGCCGGTCCCGAGCCGACGACGGCGACGCGCTTGCCGGTGCCGCGCGGCGACATCTGCGGCTTGATCCAGCCTTCCTGCCAGCCGCGATCGACGATCTCGCACTCGACCGTCTTGATGGCGACCGGAGTGTCGATGATGTTCAGGGTGCACGACGCCTCGCAGGGCGCCGGGCACACACGTCCGGTGAACTCCGGGAAGTTGTTGGTCGACTGGAGGTTCTCCAGCGCCGTTTTCCATTGGTCGCGATAGACTAGGTTGTTGAAGTCCGGGATCTGATTGTTGACCGGGCAACCCTGGTGGCAGAACGGAATCCCGCAATCCATGCAGCGCGCGGCCTGCTTGGAGACGTCCGCCGCCGGCATGGGGTGGACGAATTCCTTCCAGTTCTTCAGGCGCTCCTGCGGCGCCTCGTAAGTCCGTTCCTGGCGCTCGATCTCGAGAAAGCCGGTGACCTTACCCATGATGCTGTCCTCCGACTCTCTGACTATTCCGCCGCGACGGCCGCAGCCGCCTGACGTTCCGCGGCCATTTCCTCCAGCGCGCGGCGGTAATCCTTGGGCATGACCTTCACGAACGAGCCGAGGGTCTGGTCCCAGTTTTCCAGAATCTGACGAGCACGCTCCGACCCCGTGTAGAGGTGATGACGCTCGATCAGGATGCGCAGACGTTCGGCGTCGAAGCGGAGCACGTCGCCCATGCCGTTGTTGTCGACCGACAGCGAACGCTGGCTCGGCCGGAACGGCTCGTCCTCTCGGGTCGCCGGGGTCGCGGGCTCGACCTTTTCGAGGTCGACCATCGCCTTGTTGCAGAGGTCGGCGAAGCGGCCCTTGGGATCGTAGACATAGGCCACGCCGCCGGACATGCCGGCCGCGAAGTTGCGGCCGGTGTCTCCCAGGACGACGACCACGCCGCCGGTCATGTACTCGCAGCCGTGGTCGCCCACGCCCTCGACGACGGTGACGGCGCCGGAGTTGCGGACGGCGAAGCGTTCGCCGGCCACGCCCTGGATGTAGGCCTCGCCGGCGATGGCGCCGTAGAGCACGGTGTTGCCGGCGATGATGTTCTGGGTCGGGTCGCGACGCGCCTCGGCCGGCTGACGCACGACCACGCGGCCGCCCGACAGACCCTTGCCGACATAGTCGTTGCCGTCGCCGGTCAGTTCCAGCGTCACGCCGCGGGCCGCGAAGGCCCCGAAGCTCTGGCCGGCCTGGCCGCGGAACTTGATGGCGATGGTGTCTTCCGGCAGGCCCGCATGACCGTAGCGCTTGGCCACCTCGCCCGAGAGCATCGCGCCGGCGGTGCGGTTGATGTTCTTGATCGGGTATTCGAGCACCACCGGCTCACCCCTCTCCAGCGCCGGAGCGGCGTCGGCGATCAGAGTGTTGTCCAGCGCCTTGCCCAGGCCATGGTCCTGGCGGTCCATGTTCCAGAGGCCCTTGGCGCCTTCCGGAGCCGCCGCATAGAGCAGCTTGGATAGGTCGACGCCTTCGGCCTTCCAGTGATCGACGGCCTCGCGGGCGTCGAGGCGGTCGACACGGCCGACCATCTCGTTGACCGTCCGGAAGCCGAGCGAGGCCATGATCTCGCGCAGTTCCTCGGCCACGAAGAAGAAGTAGTTGATCACGTGCTCGGGCTGGCCGGTGAAGCGCGCGCGCAGCACCGGATCCTGGGTCGCCACGCCCACCGGGCAGGTATTGAGGTGGCACTTGCGCATCATGATGCAGCCGGCGGCGATCAGCGGGGCGGTCGCAAAGCCGAACTCGTCGGCGCCCAGCAGGGCGGCGATGGCGACGTCACGGCCGGTGCGCAGGCCGCCGTCCGCCTGGACCGCGACGCGGGTGCGCAGGCCGTTGAGCAGCAGGGTCTGCTGGGTCTCGGCCAGGCCGATCTCCCAGGGCGAGCCGGCATGGACCAGCGAGGTCAGCGGCGACGCGCCGGTGCCGCCCTCGAAGCCCGAGATGGTGATGTGGTCGGCGCGGGCCTTGGCCACCCCGGCGGCGACCGTGCCGACGCCGACTTCCGACACCAGCTTCACCGAGATGCGGGCGCCCGAATTAACGTTCTTCAGGTCGTGGATCAGCTGGGCCAGATCCTCGATCGAATAGATGTCGTGGTGCGGCGGCGGGCTGATCAGGCCGACGCCCGGCGTCGAGTGCCGGACCCGGGCGATGTTCTTGTCGACCTTGTGGCCGGGCAGCTGACCGCCCTCGCCAGGCTTGGCGCCCTGGGCCATCTTGATCTGGATGTCGTCGGCATTGACCAGGTACTCGGCGGTGACGCCGAAGCGGCCCGAGGCCACCTGCTTGATGGCCGAACGCATCGAGTCGCCGTTCGGCAGCGGCTTGAAGCGGTCTGCTTCCTCGCCGCCCTCGCCGGTGTTGGAGCGGCCGCCGATGCGGTTCATGGCCACGGCGAGCGTGGTGTGGGCTTCACGGCTGATCGAGCCGAAGCTCATCGCGCCGGTGGCGAAGCGCTTGACGATCTCGCTGGCCGGCTCGACCTCTTCGATCGGAACCGGCGTCTCGTTGAAGTTGAAGCGCATCAGACCGCGAATGGTCAGCAGGCGCTCGGACTGATCGTTGATGCCCTCGGCGAAGGCGCGGTAGTCGTCCGAACGGCCGCCGCGAACCGCGTGCTGCAGCTTGGAGACGGTTTCCGGGGTCCAGGCGTGATGCTCGCCGCGCAGACGGAAGGCATAGCTGCCGCCGACGTCCAGCATGGTCGCGTAGATCGGATTGTCGCCGTAGGCGTCGCGGTGACGGCGCACCGACTCCTCGGCGATCTGCGCCAGGCCGATGCCTTCGATCGTGGTGGCGGTGCCGGTGAAGTAGGTCTCGATCAGCTCGGACGACAGGCCGACGGCGTCGAAGATCTGGGCGCCGCAGTACGACTGGTAGGTCGAGATGCCCATCTTGGACATCACCTTCAGCACGCCCTTGCCAATAGCCTTGATGTAGTTCTTGCGGACCTCGTAGGCCGACAGCGCGATGCCCTCGCGCTGGCGCAGGTTCTCGAGCGTCTCGAACGCCAGGTACGGGTTCACCGCCTCGGCCCCGTAGCCGGCCAGGACGCAGAAGTGATGCACTTCGCGCGCTTCGCCGGTCTCGATCACCAGGCCGGTCTGCATGCGCAGGCCCTGGCGGATCAGGTGATGGTGCACGGCGGCGGTGGCCAGCGCCGCCGGGATCGGGATGCGGTCCGAGCCGACGCGGCGGTCGGACAGGATCAGGATGTTCTTGTCGGCCAGGACGTTGTCGGTGGCCTCGCGGCACAGACGGTCCAGCGCCCGGTCCAGCCCCTCGGCGCCGTCGGCGGCCGCCCAGGTGGTGTCGATGGTGGCCGTGCGGAACGAGCCGTCCAGCAGTTCGCTGATCGAGCGGATCTTGGCCAGGTCCTCATTGGTGAGGATCGGCTGGGAGACTTCCAGGCGCTTATGAGTGCCGGCGTGGCGGCCGAGCAGGTTCGGGCGCGGACCGATCATCGAGACCAGGCTCATGACCAGTTCCTCGCGGATCGGGTCGATGGGCGGGTTCGTGACCTGGGCGAAGTTCTGCTTGAAGTAGTCGTAGAGCAGCTTCGAGCGCTTCGAGAGCACGGCGATCGGGGTGTCGGCGCCCATCGAGCCGATCGGATCTTCGCCGGTGGTCGCCATCGGCGCCAGGAAGAACTGTTCGTCTTCCTGGGTGTAGCCGAAGGCCTGCTGGCGATCGAGCAGCTGGGCCGCGTCGTTCGACAGCGCCTCGTTGAAGGCGATCTCGGGCAGCTCTTCCAGCTTGAACTGGGTGTCGCGCAGCCAGTCAGCGTAGGGCTCGGCCTCGGACAGGGAGCGCTTGATCTCCTCGTCCTCGATGATGCGGCCTTCTTCCATGTCGATCAGCAACATCTTGCCAGGCTGCAGACGCCACTTGCGGACGATGCGCTCCTCCGGGACCGTCAGCACGCCGACTTCCGAAGCCATGATCACATGGTCCTGGTCGGTGATGATGAAACGGGCCGGACGCAGGCCGTTGCGGTCGAGGGTGGCGCCGATCTGGCGGCCGTCGGTGAAGGCGACGGCGGCCGGGCCGTCCCACGGCTCCATCAGCGCTGCGTGGTACTCGTAGAAGGCCTTGCGCTTGGCGTCCATCAGCGGATTGCCGGCCCAGGCTTCCGGGATCAGCATCATCACCGCATGGGCCAGCGGATAGCCGCCGGCGACCAGCAGCTCGAGCGCGTTGTCGAGGCAGGCGGTGTCCGACTGGCCGTGCGGGATCAGCGGCCACATCTTGTTGAGATCGGGCCCCAGCAGGTCGCTTTCCAGCGTGCGCCGGCGCGCGTTCATCCAGTTCACGTTGCCGCGGACGGTGTTGATCTCGCCGTTGTGGGCGATGAACCGATAGGGGTGCGCCAGCTTCCAGGACGGGAAGGTGTTGGTCGAGAAACGCTGGTGAACCAGGGCCAGGGCGCTCTCGCAGCGCTCGTCCTGCAAGTCCTTGTAGAAGGTGCCGACCTGATCGGCGAGCAGCAGGCCCTTGTAGACCACGGTGCGGGTCGACAGCGACGGCATATAGAGGTTGGCGATGCTGGGAATGCCGTGCTTCACGGCCAGCTCCGCCAGCGGGTTCTGGGTCTGCTTGCGGACCGCCAGCAGCTTGCGCTCATGCGCGTCCTGGCTGCGGATGTTCGGGCCGCGGCCGATGATCGCCTGGCGGATCACCGGCATGTCGGCGAGCACGGCAGCGCCGAGACCGTCAGTGTTCACCGGGACGTCGCGCCAGCCCAGCAATGGCTGATGCTCGACCTTCAGGAAGTGCTCGAACTGCGCCATCACGACGTCGCGCGCGGCGTCGTCGCTAGGCAGGAAGCACATGGCCACGGCGTATTCGCCGGCCGGCGGGAGATCGACGCCTTCCTTGGCCGCCCAGTCGCGGATCAATGCATCGGGAATTTGAATCAGAATCCCGGCGCCGTCGCCGACCAGCGGGTCGGCGCCGACCGCGCCGCGGTGATCGAGGTTGATCAGGATCTCGAGGCCGGAGGTCACGACCTCGTGCGATTTGCGACCTTTAATATTGGCCACGAAACCCACGCCGCACGCATCGTGTTCGTTGCGCGGGTCGTAAAGACCTTGCCGCTCGGGAGCTCCCATCCGGATACCTCGCTCTCAAAACTCAGGCACGCAGCAGGGCCGGCTTTCGGCGACCGTTGTTGCGCGCAAATTCGGCGGGCATTTACCCGGCAAGATCAGCCCTTGTCGATGGGCCTGCGCGCCTCAAATTGAAAAGATTTTCTAAGGTGCGACGTCTAGTAGCAACTTATCGGCGTCTCGCGCGGCGACGCAGCCGGTCAGCACCATGGCCGTGGAGAGCTCGGCGCGGAGGGTTCCCAGCATCTTGGCGACCATCGGCCGCCCCCCTGCCCCCAGCGCATAGGCCCAGGCCCGGCCGATGAAGCAGGCCTTCGCTCCCAGGCTCAACGCCTTCAGCACGTCGAGACCCGAGCGAATCCCGCCGTCCATAAGGACTTCCAGGTCATCTCCGACGGCATCGACGATGGCCGGAAGGGCCGAAATCGACGAGCGCACGCCGTCGAGCTGACGTCCGCCGTGGTTGGAGACCACCAGGCCCTGGGCGCCGGCGCGGACCGCATCGCGCGCGTCCTCGGGGTCGAGCACGCCCTTGATCACGATCGGGCCGTCCCAAACCTGGCGGACGAAATCGAGGTCGGCCCAGGTGACCGATCGATCAAAATTTTTTGCGATCCAGCTGAGGAAGTCGGTGACGCTGCGCCCTTGGGGAATCGCCCCAGCCACCGAACCGAGGCTGTGGGGGCGGCCGTTGAGCCAGACGTCCCACAGCCATTCGGGGTGCGTCACCCCCTGCCAGGCGGTGTTCAGCGCCCCGGAAAGGGCCGTGGCGCCGGTGAAGCCCGAGCGGATGTCGCGATAGCGCGCGCCCGGCAGCGGCAGGTCGACGGTGAACACCAGCACCGGGCAGCCGGCGGCCTTGGCCCGGCCCAGCAGCTCGCGCATGTAGCCGCGGTCCTTGAGCATATAGAGCTGGAACCAGGGGGCCTTTCCGCTCTCGGCGACCTCCTCGACCGAACAGACACCGACGGTCGACAGACAGAACGGCACTCCGGCGGCGGCCGCGGCCCTGGCGGCCTGCACCTCGCCGCGGCGAGCGTACATGCCGGCCATGCCCACCGGCGAAAGCCCGATCGGCATGGCCATCTTCTGGCCCAGCACCTCGACCGACAGGTCAAGCTGGGTCATGTCGCGCATCACCCGCTGGCGGAGGGCCAGCGCCTCGATGTCGGCGACGTTCCGTTCCAGCGTCACCTCGGCGTAGGAGCCGCCGTCGATGTATTCGAAAAACATCGGCGGCAGACGCCGCCTGGCCAGCTCGCGATAATCGGCGACCGATGCCGGGTTCATTTCCCGCCCCCCCTGTACTTGTGGTCAATGCTAGCGGGAGTCGCTAGGCAGACGGCATGAGCAATCTGCGCATCTGGATGTCCGCCGCCGCAGCCTGTGGCCTTCTCGCCGTCGCGTTTGGCGCTTTCGCCGCCCATGGCGTAACTGATCCCAAGGCCAAGGAGTGGATGCATACGGGCGCAACTTACGCCTTCCTGCACGCCTTGGCAGTCTTCGCGTCGGTAGTGGTGGTTAACGCCGGCGGTCGGCTGGCGCGGGTGACGCCGCCGCTCTTCCTCAGCGGAATCGCGATCTTCTCGGGATCGCTGTTCGCCATGGCCCTGGGCGCGCCGCGTTGGTTCGGGGCGATCACGCCGATCGGCGGGCTGCTGTTCATGGTCGGCTGGGCGGTGCTGGCCTGGGCCGCCCTGCAGAAGCCTCAGGACTGAGCGGCCTTCGGCAGGGCCAGGGTGCGCAGCGCGAGGGCCGAGCCGATCACCGCGAGCGCCATGACCACCGCCATCGGCCGCGGCGTGCCGTCATGGAACGCGCCCGACAGGCTGGCCGCCAGCGCCCCGACGCCGAACGAGGCTCCGCCCATCAGGGCCGAGACCGAACCGGCCCGCCGCGGGTCGACATTGAGCGCGCCGGCCATGGTGTTGCCCTGCATGAAGCCGTAGCTGGCCAGCAGCACGAACAGCAGCGGCAGGATGCTCCAGCGCTCGCCGAAGCCGGTCAGGGCGGCCAGCGCCAGGGCGATGGAGGCCAGCACCGCCGCCTGGCTCGCCCGTTCCAGCACCTGGTCGGGCGTGGACCGGCGCAGCAGATAGCGGTTGACCTGGCTGGCCCCGATGATCGCCGCGGCATTGAGGCCGAACACCCAGCCGAAATGCTGGGGAGAGATGCCGTAGGTCCCGATCAGCAGGTCGGGCGAAGCCGAGATGTAGGTGAACAGCGTCGCGCCGTTCAGCGCCCCGGCCAGGGCGTAGCCGACCAGGCGGGGTTGGCGCAGCAAGGCCCGATAGGCCTTTAGCGGGTTCTCAGCGGCGGCCTGGGCGGCGGTCTCGGCCGAGCGCGATTCCTTGAGCCACAGCAGGGTCGCCGCACCGCAGGCCAGGCCGAACACCGCCAGCGCCCAGAAATTCAGCCGCCAGCCGCCGAGCGTCAGAAGCAGGCCGCCCAGCATCGGGGCGAGGATCGGCGCCAGCCCCATGATCAGGGTCATCAGCGACAGCATCCGCGCGGTTTCGGTGTGGTTGAACCGGTCGCGGACCACGGCGCGGGCCACCACCCCGCCGGCGCAGCCGCCGAGCGCCTGGACGAAGCGGGCGGCGATCAGCATGTCGCCGGAGCTGGCCAGCGCACAGGCGACTGAGGCGGCGACATAGATCGCCACGCCCAGCAGGATCGGCCCGCGGCGGCCGAAGCGGTCCGAGGCCGGGCCGTAGAAGAACTGGCCGATCGCCATCCCGGCGAAGAAGGCCGCGACCGTTCCCTGCGTCTGGGCCGAGGTCGCCCGCAGGTCGGCGCCGATGGCCGGCAGGCTGGGCAGGTACATGTCGATCGACATGGGCGCGAAGGCGGTCAGCGCGCCGAGCAGGAACACCAGGCCCCAGGGGGTGCGGTCGGCGGCGACGGCGGCTTGCGTGCTGGTCATTGGCTCCTTCTAGCGTCATTCGCGCCGATCGCGCCAAGCGCCGCTTGCCTTCCGCGCGAGGAACCCTGGCAAGCTCGTCCAAACCTTCGGAGGAAGCCCGCCATGTCCACCGCCCTCGCCCGCCAGATGCCGCCCGTCCAGCACGCCAAGGTCAACGGGATCGACATGGCCTATTATGAAGTCGGGCCGCGCGGCCAGGGCGTGCCGCTGATCTTCTGCCACGGCTTTCCGGAGCTGGCGTTCTCGTGGCGCCACCAGTTGGCGGCCTGCGAGGCGGCGGGCGTCTGGGCGATCGCGCCCGACCAGCGCGGCTATGGCCTGACCGAGCGGCCGGCGGCGGTCACCGACTATGACATGGAGCACCTGACCGGCGACCTGGTCGGGCTGCTGGACCACCTGGGCGCGGCCAAGGGCGTGTTCGTCGGCCACGACTGGGGCGGCATCGTCGTCTGGCAGCTGCCGCTGATGCATCCAGACCGCGTGGCCGGGATCATCGGGCTCAACACCCCGTTCATGCGTCGCGCGCCGATCGACCCGATCGAGGGGATGCGCAAGGTGTTCGGCGAGGACATGTATATCGTCTGGTTCCAGAAGCCGGGCGTCGCCGACGCGGCCCTGGCCGCCGACGTCGACAAGACTATGCGCTTCTTCATGCGCCGCCCGGCCGCCATCCAGCAGGTCGCGGCCCCCACCGGCGGCTCGACCTTCGCATTCGGCGATGCGCTGAAGGCCTGGGACAAGGCCGACACCGCCAACCAGCTCCTGAACGCCGACGAACTGGCCGGCTTCGTCGAGACCTTCCAGGCCACCGGCTTCACCGGCGGGATCAACTGGTACCGCAACTTCAGCCGCAACTGGGAGCGTTCGACCGACCTGCCGACCCGCATCGACGGCGTTCCCTGTCTGATGATCATGGCCGAGAAGGACGTGGTGCTGTCGCCGGCCATGGCCGACGGCATGGAAGAGGTGATCTCCGACCTGGAGAAGGCGCTGATCAAGGACAGCGGCCACTGGACGCAGCAGGAGAAGCCCGAGGAGGTCAACCGGCTCATCCTGGACTGGATGGGGCGCCGCTTCCCGAAGTAGACTGGCCGGGATGGAACGCAACACACCCCCCTTCGCCGTCTCCAACACCGTGCACCGCAAGGGGCTGTACCCGGACAACGAGCCGTTCGCTTATGGCTGGCTGCCGACCGGCGGGACGCACGAGATATTCTATGAGGAGTGCGGCAATCCCGACGGCAAGCCGTGCGTGATCCTGCACGGCGGCCCGGGCGGGGCGATCAACCCGACCATGCGGCGGTTCTTCAACCCGGCGAAGTGGCGGATGGCGCTGTTCGACCAGCGCGGCTGCGGCAAGTCGCGACCGAACGCCAGCCTGGAAGACA